>CAZRZN010000140.1:0-10505 GCA_964604565.1 uncultured Rhodobacterales bacterium | reverse complement strand
CGCTTGTGCGTAACCTCGGACAGCGGGTTGGTCTGGTCCATGAACTGGGACAGCTGGGACGAACCAAAGAACTCGCGCACAGCGGCAGCGGCCGGCTTGGCGTTGATCAGGTCCTGCGGCATCACGGTGTCGATCTCGACCGAGGACATACGCTCCTTGATGGCGCGCTCCATCCGCAGCAGGCCGACGCGATACTGGTTTTCCATCAGTTCGCCAACGGACCGCACACGGCGGTTTCCAAGGTGGTCGATGTCGTCGATGTCGCCCTTGCCGTCGCGCAGATCGACCAGCGCCTTGATGCAGGCGACGATATCCTCGCGGTCCAGCGTCCGCTGGGTGTCCGGCTTTTCCAGGTTCAGACGCATGTTCATCTTGACCCGGCCAACGGCCGACAGGTCATAGCGCTCGGAATCGAAGAACAGCGTATCGAACAGGGCCGAAGCGGCCTCGACGGTGGGCGGCTCCCCCGGGCGCATGACCCGGTAAATGTCCATCAGCGCAGAATTGCGGTCCATGTTTTTGTCCTGCGCGACAGTGTTGCGCATGTATGGACCGACGTTGATGTTGTCGATGTCCAGAACCGGAATTTCGGTCACGCCAGCGTCGAGAAGGTCCTTCAACGTGCCGCCGGTCACCTGACCGTCCTTGTCGACGGTCCAGGTCAGCTCATCGCCGGCCTCGACGTAAATCGCGCCGTTTTCCTCGTTGATGATATCCTTGGAGACATATTTCCCAACGATGTGCTCGAAGGGCACCAGCAGGTTCTGCACCTTGCCTTCGTCGATCAACTGCTTGACCGCGCGGGGCGTGACCTTCTTGCCAGCTTCGGCGATCACTTCGCCGCTGTCGGCATCCACCAGATCGAAGGTCGGACGGGTGCCGCGCACACGCTCGGGGAAAAAGCGGGTCGCCCAACCCTCACCCTTGCGATACTCAAAGTTAACAGTCTCGTAGTAGGCGTCCATGATCGCTTCCTGATCCAGCCCGAGGGCATAGAGCAGGGTCGTCACCGGCAATTTGCGGCGACGGTCGATGCGGGCAAAGACAAGATCCTTTGCGTCGAATTCGAAATCGAGCCACGAACCGCGGTAGGGAATGATCCGGCACGCGAACAACAGTTTGCCCGACGAATGTGTCTTGCCCTTGTCATGGTCGAAGAAGACACCGGGGGAGCGGTGCATCTGGGAGACGATAACCCGCTCGGTGCCGTTCACGATGAATGTGCCGTTCGGTGTCATCAGGGGCATATCGCCCATGAAGACGTCTTGCTCCTTGATGTCCTTCACCGATTTGGCGCCGGTGTCCTCATCCACATCAAAGACGATCAGACGCAGAGTGACTTTCAGCGGCGCGGCATAGGTCATGTCGCGTTGCATGCACTCTTCTACGTCGTATTTGGGCTTTTCCAGCTCATAATCGACGAACTCAAGCACGGCGGTTTCATTGAAGTCCTTGATCGGAAAAACCGATTGAAAGACTCCCTTGATCCCTTCGCCGTCTTGCGGCTCGGGCTGATCACCGGACTGGAGAAAAAGTTTGTAACTGGATTTCTGAACCTCGATGAGGTTCGGCATTTCAAGGACTTCACGGATTTTGCCGTAATAACGACGAAGGCGTTTCTGACCGAGGAAACTTTGCGCCATGAGTGGAGCCACCCTTTCGATGTTCTCTGCCCGCGCGGGTCTCTTGTCGGGCCACAAAAGCCTGCGCGTCAGTGATGGCAGACAATCGGATCCATTCTCGGCGCACGTCCCACCGCGCGCCTCTCGATCCAGAATGCCCTGCCTTGGAAAACCCCTCACCGCGAGGGGCTTGCCAAGTCCGGGTCATGAAATGCTGCTGTGTCAGAAGCTCGGCCTGCCTGATGTTCCCGACCACTGCCAAAGGGATTTTTGACTGGAGTGCGAATGAGGACGAAGCTTTGACGTTTCAATGGGCGGCGCCCACACCTCGCGATCCGAAACAGACGAAAAGCGGACCCGAATCGCTCGACCCCGCAAGAGACTTCCGAATATTCCGTGAAGCAATCGAACGCAACCCCAAGTAAAGGGCTTTGCGTATTTCATCCGGTTATCAGCATGGCAAATGTAATTCTGATCGTCAAGCTGTGAAGCAACCAGACATCGAAGCGTAACGCATCAAGACGACGCGCGATTTTACTCATCGCCAGCGATCGGGGCAGTGACCCGCATGCAAAAGGCGCCCCGGTGAACCCGGAGCGCCTTCGCAATCCAAAGGAGGCCAAGCCTCCCGCGATTACTTGAGCTCGACTTCGGCGCCTGCCTCTTCGAGCTTCTTCTTGATGGTCTCGGCTTCGTCCTTGGAAACGCCTTCCTTGACGGCCTTGCCACCGGCTTCGACCAGTTCCTTGGCTTCTTTCAGGCCAAGGCCGGTGATGCCGCGGACTTCCTTGATGACGTTGATCTTCTTGTCGCCAGCGGCTTTGAGGATCACGTCGAATTCAGTCTGCTCTTCAGCGGCTTCGCCAGCGCCAGCGTCGGCGGGACCAGCCATCATGACAGCGCCGCCAGCGGCGGGCTCGATGCCGTATTCATCCTTGAGGATGGTTTTCAGTTCTTGTGCTTCGAGCAGGGTCAGACCCACGATTTGCTCGGCAAGTGCTTTCAGATCAGCCATTTTGAGACTCTTTCCGTTTGTAAGATGTGTTCCAGCGTCAGGGCATGTGCCCTACACAGATCCGTCGGTAGCCGTTCAGGCCGCCTCACCCTTTTCCTCGATGGTGGACAGGATGGAGGCGATGTTCGAAGCAGGGGCGCCAATCGCACCGGCAATATTCGAAGCGGGTGCGCCGATGCAGCCGACGATCGAAGCGATGAGTTCATCGCGCGACGGCATTTTCGACACGGCCTCGATACCGGCCCGATCAAGAGCCGTTCCACCCATGTTCCCGCCAAGGATTTCAAACTTGCTGTTTGCCTTGGCGAAATCCTCGGCCACCTTGGCCGCAGCCACGGGATCCTCGGAAAAGGTAAGAACGGTCATACCGTCGAGAAGCGGCGCAATGCTTTCGCAAGGCGTGCCATCGAGGGCAATCTTGGCGAGCCTGTTCTTGGCGACGCGGACCGAAGATTCGGCGGCGCGTGCGCGCCCCCGCAGGTCCTGCATCTCGGCAACCGTGAGACCTTCGTAGCGGGAAACCACCACGACGCCAGAGCTTTCGAAGATCTGGCCGAGTTCCTCGACCACCTTTTCTTTCTGAGCTCTATCCACAGTTTCACTCCAGTTGTTGGAGGGCGGACCCTCCGGCTCTTTTTGCCCGGAGCAGACAGCCCCGGACGAACAGTCCGAATGAGGGTCGACGCATCGCGGATAAGCCTGGGCCGATCCGAAAGGACCGGGCAAGCCGGTCCGAAAAGATGTCTCTTCCCGTCTCGGGCAGGAATTATCAGCCATTGGCCAACCCACCGTCTCGGACGATACCGAACACGCGAATCCCGTGTGGCCGGTTGCGCGTTCCTAGCCCCTGTCATGGCCTTTGCCAAGAGGGATTTCGCCGGTCCGATGCCACGCATTGCCGCCAACGGGGCGAACATCGAAAGGCTTCGGAAAACTCGCCCGCCATGACGGCCAGAAGACCGGGCTTTCTTGGCGCCGTTCGAGGCATCCCGGGGCACCGCCAACCGGCGGAATGTCAGACCCGTCGACAGGCAGGATATTGCGGCGCAGGCTCCACATCAGATGCGGCGATCACGCATCAAACGGCACGACCCCTGGAAAGACTGGCGGTGCAGCGGATGTGGCCCTCGATGGACGACGGATGCAAAGGTCCGCAAGAACCGATGGTTCGCCGTCTCGCCGCGAGATCACTGCCCATGAAAAAGGCGGGCCAAAAGCCCGCCTTGCTCATCCAATCGGCGACAGCCTCAGTTGCCTGTGGCGTTCACGATATCGACCGTGACACCCGGCCCCATGGTGGAGCTGAGCGCGATCTTCTTCATGTACGTGCCCTTGGCGCCTGCGGGCTTCGCCGCAGAAACCGCATTGACGAAGGCGCGGATGTTTTCCGCCAGTTGACCCGCGTCAAAGGAAACCTTGCCAACACCTGCGTGGACCACACCTGCCTTTTCGGCCTTGAACTGGACCTGACCGCCCTTGGCGTCCTGCACGGCCTGCGCGACATCCATGGTCACCGTCCCGACCTTCGGGTTCGGCATCAGGTTGCGCGGGCCCAGGATCTTGCCGAGGCGACCGACGATCGGCATCATGTCTGGCGTCGCGATGCAGCGATCGAATTCGATCGTGCCACCCTGAATGGTTTCCATCAGGTCCTCTGCACCGACGATATCCGCCCCGGCCTCTTTGGCTTCGTCCGCTTTCGGGCCGCGGGCAAAAACCGCCACGCGCACGGTCTTGCCCGTGCCGTTCGGCAGGCCGACGACGCCCCGGACCATCTGATCCGCGTGGCGCGGATCAACACCGAGGTTCATGGCGATTTCCACGGTCTCGTCGAACTTGGTCGAAGAGGAGGATTTGATCAGCGAAACTGCTTCCTCGACGGAGAGGTTTTCCTTGCCGCCAAAGGCTTCGCGGGCTGCGCGTGCGCGTTTTCCAAGCTTTGCCATCAGACTTACCCCTTCACCTCGATACCCATCGACTTGGCGGAACCAAGAACGATCTTCATTGCCGCCTCGATGTCGTTGGCCGACAGGTCGCGCATCTTGGCTTCGGCGATCTCACGCACCTGCGCAACGGTCACCGTGGCGATGGTTTCGCGGCCCGGGGTCACGGCGCCACGCGGGCGGTTGCGCTTGCCCACTGGCTTCAGGCCAGCGGCCTTCTTGAGGTAGTAGGACGCGGGCGGCGTCTTGATGTTCATGGTGAAGGATTTGTCTTGGTAGTAGACAATCTCCGTCGGGCAGGGTGCGCCCGGCTCCATCTCCTGCGTCTTGGCGTTGAACGCCTTGCAGAATTCCATGATGTTGATCCCGCGCTGACCAAGCGCCGGGCCAACAGGCGGGCTTGGGTTCGCTTTGCCTGCAGGGATCTGCAGCTTCATCTTGCCGGCGAGCTTCTTGGCCATCGGCTGTCTCCTTCTCAACACCGTCGGGTCGCGACCCTCGGGTTACGGTTGATGTGGTCCGGTCCGGACATCGCGATGTCCTCGCCTCCCACGATGAGGGTCGCCCGTAGACCAGTGCAGACAGAATCACAAGCGGAATCCACGCGGGGCCGATTGGCCCGCCACATCGGGCGCGCCGCGTCTAGCCGCCTGCCAAGCTGCCACGCCAGACACGTTCACTCGGGCAGGACTTCCCCGCTGCCCCCAGAACGCTCGGGCATGTCGCGGAGCTTTGGCAGGCCATCCGCGATGCGCAGAACAGCGTTTTCGTAGTTGAGATGCATGGTCGGGGCGAACTCTAACGCAGGCACCAACCCGGCAAAGATGTCCACCATCCCGATTGCCGGCAAATCGCAACCCAGAGCCCCGCCGCACTGCCCGCAGAAAGTGCGTCCCCCTTCGGACCCTTCCGCGGTTCTCGATGGCCTCACGGCATCGGCACCCTCCACCACGCGCACCGCCGCGCGCGGCCAGAGTGCGACGGCATTCACAGGCGCCCCGGTAAAGCTGCGGCAGCGGTTGCAGTGGCAATAACACTGGATCACAGGTTCGCCTTCGGCCTCGATCTTGACTGCACCGCAGGCGCATTGCGCATGATAGATCATCTTGGCCTCACCGCGGTTGGTATTTCGGCAAAACGGTATCCGGAGCAGGTGATCCCCGTCAAACGAAAGGCCCAGCGTTGAGGTCATCGGCTGGCATGCCTGCGTCCATCCGGACACAAGACCATGGCGCCTTGGGTCGCGGGCAAGCGCCCCCCGCAGCCTTTTCTGTCCAGCAAGCACCGTATCCCTGCATCCCTGCGCGATGGCCTTCGGTGAAATCGCTACTCCGCCGCCGACAGCATGACCGGTTCGGTTTGATCGCTTTCCATCTCCGCAAATATCCATTCATGAAACGCACGGATCATCGGGTCCTCGGCACGGGCTTCCGGATAGGCGAGGGAATAGATCAGGACCGGCATCGTCACGGTATCGAACAACCGCACCAGTCGCCCGGCCGCCAGTGCCCCGCGCACCATGCCATCATAGGCAAGCGAAACCCCCTGCCCCTGTTCGGCGGCAGTGGTCGCAAATTCGCAGTTCGGGAAAACCGGGCCACGCGGCATCTGAGGGACTGGCACGCCAGCGGTTTCGAACCATTCGCCCCATGCATCCATCACTTCATCATGCATCAACGTGTGGTCAAGCAGGTCCTCGGGCCGGGTGACATTGCTGCGCGCCAGCAGGTCAGGGCTGATCACGGGGAAACGGTGCGATTGCATGATCGGGTGCGTGCGCACCCCGGGCACGGGATCATCGGACCACTGGATGACCGCATCCGCATCGTTCGTGGCGAAATTCAGGGATGGTGCGCCTTCGGATACGCGGAGCCGGACCCTGTTGCCAAAGGACAGCCTGTTCAGACGCGGCACCAGCCATCGCGCCGCGAAACCCGGCGTGCACAACACGCGGAACGGTGCCTGCCCGGCGTCCCTGACGGACCGCGTGCACTCATCCATCCCATCCAGAAAGACGGTCAGCGTCTTCGCGTAGGCATCTCCGGTCAGGGTCAGCGCCAATTCGTTTCCGCGCCGTTCGAAGAGCTGGGTGTCAAGATGCCCTTCCAACGCCCGGATCTGATGACTGATCGCGGAGGGGGACAGGCATAGTTCCTCTGCCGCCAGCTTGAAGCTCATATGACGGGCGGCGGCCTCGAATGCGCGCACTGCGGCAAAGGGGGGAAGCTTGCGTGCCATGGGGGATGAATTCCTTTCACCCACGATTGAATTCTTGTCTTTTGCGTCGCTACGGGCCGCATCGTAGCATTTTTCTCATCAAACCCAAAATCCTCGATGGAGGCTGAAATGCTGACCAGCAAGCGCCCCGGCGCACGGATCGCGTGCGCCCTCTCACTCGTATTGTCACTGATGTTCTCGAATGAGGCCAAAGCCGGCACGACCGACGACATATTGGCATGGAGAACGGCACAATCGACGGAAGACCTTGTCGATCATCTGGAGCGCTGGCTGGACAGGAGATCAGACTGGCCGCGCCGTGCGGAGGTTCCAGACATCCGCTGGATCGGCGAAGCACGGGCTGCCAGCCTGTCCGCCGAGCGGAATGCGGCGCACAGCGGTCGAGCGCGCGGATTCTACGATCCCGACAACCAGACGATTTTTCTCGTGCGGCCCTGGAGCGCGCGAAACCCCGAGGATGTCAGCGTCCTGTTGCATGAACTTGCCCACCACAGGCAGGTGGAGGCAGGCCATTGGTATTGCCCCGGCGCGCAGGAATTACCTGCCTATCGCCTGCAAGAGGCTTGGCTTGCCGATCTAGGGTTGACAGCCGATATCAACTGGATCGCCGTCGTTCTGGAGGCCGGATGCACCCCGCGTGACTTTCATCCGGACTGAGGCACGGCACACCGCTGCCACCAACCGGTATTGGCCCGGCATTGGCAGAGGGCAGGCTCAGATGTTCTTCGAAACTTGCGTAAATTCCAATTCGACTGGCGTCTCCCGACCGAAGATGGAGACAGACACCCGGAGGCGCTGATTGTCTTCATCCACGCCTTCGACCATCCCGTCGAACCCCTCAAAGGGTCCATCGGTGACCTTGACCTTTTCCCCAGACTCAAAGTGGATCAGCGTGCGCGGTGCGTCCTCGTTTTCCTGCACCCGGCCAAGGATCGTCTCGACCTCCGCATCGCGCATCGGCATCGGACGCCCCTGCGGACCGAGGAACCCGGTGACACGGTTGATCGAATTGATCAGGTGATACCCCTTGTCGGACATCTCCATGTGGACCAGCACATAGCCGGGCATGAAGCGACGCTCTGTCGTCACCTTCTTGCCCCGGCGCACTTCGATCACCTCTTCGGTGGGGACCAGAACTTCGTCGATCTGATCCTCAAGAGCCTGCTCTTCCACCGCTGTCCGGATCTGTTCGGCGATCTTCTTCTCGTAGTTCGAGAGAACGCTCACCGAATACCACCGCTTTGCCATGTGCTACCTTCGATTTCTCTATGCCGCGCGCGGGCAGTCCCAAAAACAAAAATCGGCGCGCAACCCTCTTGCCACGCGCCAGACTTTTCGGGCCTCCTATAGGGCTTCTGGCGTGTTTGCAAGCGCTAGTGACGCCGCAAGCCGCCCGGTATCACCCCGAGCCGATGGCCGAGAGGAGTCCTTGCAGACCCGAACGAATGCCCAAATCGACCAAGGCAAAGAATATCGCCGTCAACGTGGCCATGATGAACACCATGATCGTTGTGAGCAGGACCTCGCGGCGGGTCGGCCAGACGATCTTGGCGACCTCTGCCCGGACCTGTTGAATGAACTGAAGCGGATTGGTGGTCGCCATGTGTTCTGTTCCCATTCCTTGCCGAATTCCCGGGGAGATACGCCGCGCGGCAGCCAAATACAAGAGCGACGCCATGATCACCCTGCGGCCGTTTTTCCTCACCCATATTTGACCGTGCCGCCACGTCACCCGATGGAACGTTGAAACGGCTTTGACGTTTCGCGCCCGCGCCGCGCCCACACGTGCGCAAATTACTGAGAAAAAAGATTTTTCCGTGTGGAACTCACGGCTGACAGGCCCGTTGACTACACATGATGGCCGGGGCAACGAAGTCCCGGTCAGATGGAAATCAGAATGAAAGGAGCTTCAGAAATGACACGCTTCCTAACAGCTACCGCTCTCACCGCTCTCATGGCAACTGGCGCAACTGCACAGACAGCAGGCGAGGCCGCTACCATTGAGAAGTATCTCCCCGGCATTCAGGTGGAAACGCTGAGCGACGATCAGGTTGTCCAACTCAACAACCTCGCCAAAAGCGGAAACTCCGAATCGGAAAAGGCTCTGCGGATGCGCGGCTTGGTGTCCGACCAGAACTTCGAGGACTACGAGGCTGTCGAGTATGAGCCGACCGAGGGTCTGACCGACGGTCAACGTGCCGAGATTTCGAAATATGCACCGGAACTCGACGTTTCGACGCTGTCGGACATGCAGGTCCAGCGGTTGCAGAACGTCATCACCAGCGGTGATGAAGGAGAGATCAACCGCGTCCTGAATTCGTTCGACGCCGGCTAAACTACTCTCTCTTGACGAGAACAGAGGGGCTGCCTTCGGGCGGCCCCTTTTTTTGTGCGGTCACAAATGCCGATTTTCGATAATGGCAGGGGCACCAGGGCTCGAACCCGGGACCTACGGTTTTGGAGACCGTCGCTCTACCAACTGAGCTATACCCCTGCAATCGATCTGTGGCCTACGCCAACGCGAAGATGAAATCAAGAGGCTCCGGCGCGGGTTTTTCACCTGCCGTCTGCTTCTCATATCATGGCGCGGGTCACGAAACGGGGCACGGCGCCTCACGGGCGCAGGAGCGGATTGAAACAAGTCGCCGCCTGTCACGCCAAACGCGCCTTTCAACAACATGTGACAAGGATCTTCCGCCCGAAATTCTCTCGGGCGCTCACGGTGATCGGCTTGGTCGAAACAGGGATCGGACCTTGTTTCATTGACCCGCACCATCCCTGTGTACCACCGCACACCGACCTGTTCAGCTCACTGAACTTCAAGGACAATCCGGCGTTATCAGCCGCGATTGCCACGTGATTTCCCAAGCGCAGACCATGCCCCTAACTTGATTGGTGTCGGCAAGACGGACCGGCATCAACCAGACGCGGCTCTTCTGCCGCTTCGATTCAAACCCGAAAGGACCAAGACATGAAAACGCTCATCGCAACCGCCCTGATCGCAACCGCAGGCTTTGCCGGAACCGCAAGCGCCATGACCGCGCCGCAAGTCAGTGATCAGGCACAATTCATCGTGCCCAATGCGGACTTCTCCGGACTGTCGGCCGCCAAGATCGCCCTGATCAACAACATTCTCACGTCCGGCGACAGCAATGGCGAAAAGCGGGCGACCATCACCTCGCTCTTGCGCTGATACCCCCGACATTTTTCAAGACCTCAAGCGTCTCTCGAAAGGACCAAGACATGAAAACGCTCATCGCAACCGCCCTGATCGCAACCGCAGGCTTTGCCGGAACCGCAAGCGCCATGACCGCGCCGCAAGTCAGTGATCAGGCACAATTCATCGTGCCCAATGCGGACTTCTCCGGACTGTCGGCCGCCAAGATCGCCCTGATCAACAACATTCTCACGTCCGGCGACAGCAATGGCGAAAAGCGGGCGACCATCACCTCGCTCTTGCGCTGATGCATGCACCCTCCAAGGCCTGCCGCGCAGAACACTCCCTGACGCGCGGCAGGCCAGGACCGGATCACGAAAAAGCCGCCCCGATCGGGGCGGCTTTTCCATGTCTGTTCGTATCTGATCCATGCCGGCCGCGTGCCACTGATCGGTGGCAGGCGATCCAGTCGGGGATCACACGAGGATCTTTGACACCACGCCGGAGCCGACGGTGCGTCCGCCTTCGCG
>CAZRZN010000139.1:0-10506 GCA_964604565.1 uncultured Rhodobacterales bacterium | reverse complement strand
GCATGGCTGGACGGACTGGAAACGCTTTTGCGGGACCGCGATCTGGACCCGGCGTTTCGCGCGATGATGATGGGCGGTCCGTCCGATTCCGAACTGGCGCAGGTCTTGTTCGAACGTGGCGTGACGCCGGATCCGGACGCCATCCATGCCGCGCAGGAAACGCTGGCGCAGGTCAAGGCAGAACGCTGGGCCGACCTGCTCCCGCAGCTTGCCGCCGAGGGAAAGGCGGACGCGGCCTATGCGCCGGACGCAGAGCAGTCGGGCAAGCGCGCTCTCGGCGCGGCGGTGCTGTCGCTCACCACGCGGCTGGATGGCGGCAAGGCGGCGCAGGCGCAATTCGCCGAGGCCGACAACATGACCTTGCAGTTGTCGGCGCTGATGCAGCTTGTGCGGGCCGGTCGCGATGCCGAGGCGCTGGCCGCCTTCGAACGCCAATGGCGCCACGACAGGCTGGTCATGGACAAATGGTTCGGCCTGCAAGTCGGCGCCGCCACACCTGCAGAGGTCGTGCCCCGCGCCGAGGCGCTGACCGCCCATCCGGATTTCGACTGGAAGAACCCCAACAGGTTCCGTGCGGTCATGGGATCACTGGCGATGTCACACGCCGGATTCCACCGCAAGGACGGCGCGGGCTACCGGCTGCTGACGGACTGGCTGATCCGTCTGGACGATCTCAACCCTCAGACCACGGCGCGCATGTGCTCTGCCTTCCAGACCTGGAAACGCTATGACAGCGACCGGCAGGCCCTCATCCGCACGCAACTGGAACGGCTGCGCGACAAGCCCGATCTCAGCCGTGACACCGGCGAGATGATTTCACGGATCCTCTCGTGAACAGTGTTCTGATCGTGACCGGTGCCAGCGCCGGGATCGGCGCGGCAACGGCGCGCATGGCGGCCTTTTCCGGCTGGCAACGCATCGTGGTGCATTACGGCAAGGACAGGACCGGTGCCGAAACGACCGCCGCCATGGTCGAGAGCATGGGCGCGCAAGCCTATATGGTGCAGGCGGATGTGTCAGACCCCAAGGCCATCGAAAAGATGTTCGCCAAGCTGCGCGAGTTGAAGCCAGGTCCGATCGGCCTTGTCAACAACGCTGGAATCGTCGTTCCCAGCGGGGGTATCGCGGATCTGACCCCGGAGCGCGTGCAGACCGTCTTTGGCGTCAACGTGTTCGGCGCCATCGAAGTGGCGCGGCAGACCGTCGCGGTCATGCGGGACTGGGGACAGGGTGGCACGATGGTCAACGTGTCTTCGGTTGCGGCGCGGCTTGGGTCGGCCAACCAGTATATCGACTATGCCGCCACCAAAGGGGCGATCGACGTCTTTACCATCGGCCTTGCGGACGAACTGGCGCCGGAGGGCATCCGCGTCAACGGGATCCGCCCAGGCCTGATCGAGACGGAAATTCACGCAAAGGGCGGCCAGCCGGACCGACTGACCCAACTGGGAAAGACCCCGCCCATGGGCCGCCCCGGCACGGCGGAGGAATGCGCCGAGGCGATCCTTTGGTTGCTGTCGGATCGGGCATCCTATGTGACGCGGACCATCATCGACGTGGCGGGCGGGCGGTGAAACCGCTCGAACATGCAAGTTCCGGCCGATCACTACGGGCCTTTTTGGTGTTGATGCTGGTCTGGCTGGCGGTTTTGACACTTTGGTTCGCGCTGGCGGCCTCTGTCTGGGTGGTGGGCGCCCTGCTGATCGTCAGCATTCCCGCGGCGCTGGATTTCGCGCTGGGGCGCGAGGCGTGGCTGCACCTTGACGACACGACCCTGCGCTGGGGCTCGGGCAAGGCAAAGGGCGACGTGGCGCTGGCGCGCATTGATCACATGCGCTTCGAAACGCGGATAGATTTTTCCGTGCGCGCCCGGCTGGTGCTGGAGGGTGGTCGGCGCATCAGCCTGCCGCAGGACAGCCTGCCGCCGCATCCTGTCCTGCAGGATGCGCTGGAGGCCCGTGGCGTCCGGACGGAACGGCATCATTTCGGCCTGATTTGAGCCGCCTTTGGCAAACGCCTGCCTAACCTATGTGCAACTGTCATGAAGCTGGTATAAGATGGACCGGTGACAGCCTTTTTGTCATGGGAACCCCACGCTTAAATAACCGAGTCCGTGCCATGACCGACCGTTTGGAACCGCTTATCAAGGAACGCGCACCCTGGCTTTTCTCCGGCCGCCCGGGCGTTGGAACAGCTCGCAAGCTGTTGAACTGGCTTCTGAATTATGAACAATCCAGCTATCATTTCGGCGCGGTCGGCGATCTGAGCGCGGATGAGGTCATGCAATATGCCGCCCGCATCATTGCCAAGGACGTGAAGGTCACGGGGCTGGACAACATCCCCCGCAGCGGTCCGGCCCTGATCGTGTCGAACCATCCGACCGGAATTTCCGACGGGGTGATCGTGCACGATACGCTGCGCAGGGTGCGGCAGGACATCTATTATTTCGCCAATCTCGACATCATTCGCGTCTTGCCGCAATACGAAGAGATCGTCGCCCCCGTGGAATGGCGCGTCGACCGGCGCACCCGCGCCAAGACCCGCGATACGATGAACTTCACGCGCGAAGCGGTCAAGCAAGGCAAGATCGGCGTGATCTTTCCGTCCGGTCGCCTCGCCAAGCGCCGGGGCCTGTCGCTGCACGAACGTCCTTGGATGGCCTCTGCGGCGATGATCGCGCGCAAGTTCGACCTGCCGGTCATACCGATGCACATTCGGGCGCGAAATTCGACCCTGTTCTACCTGTTCGATTTTCTGCACCCGACCTTGCGCGACATCACCCTGTTCAACGAACTGCTGAACAAGGCCGATCAACCGTTCCGCGTGACCATCGGGGAGGCCATCTCCCCCTCGGCCTTGCCAGCCAAGTCCGAAGACGCCATCAAGATGCTGCGGCGCGCAACGCTGGCTCTGGGCGGTCGCCGGGCACCCGCGGTTTCGCTCGTGGACGCCACGCGCCGGCCCAGTTGGCTCAGGGCCTGAGATCCTTTGAGATTGATTGGAAAAGCAGAAGAATCATTTTAAGACAATGACTTAAAGTCCTTTTCTCATGCACTCCCAGCGTAGTTGATCCGGCAAATTCTGGGCTCCATCGCTCCTCACCAGAATAATGTCAGGACATCACGTATGTCCCGACGCTGACCAATGATCGACCGCGCCAAATCAAGACGCGCATCATCCGTCGGACGCCAGCGGCGCACCGGCCTCTCCCGCCTCGAGCACTGGCCGTGATTGGGGCCGGACCGGCTCGACGCCGGCCCATATGCCCTCCGGCCGCGCCTTGGGTCGCAGGGACCGGCCCAACCCCGTGCAGTAGCTCTGCGACCGGGTCCAGGCCATGATGTCTTCGCGTTTCCGGCGCGAATGGAACGGACCCCAATCCGCGGCCACCCCCCGCATGCCACGGCTGATGACATTGTCGCGCACCACGGTCACGGCCATGATCCGCAAGGCACAGGACAGATTGTCCTCGGGGTCTTTCAATGCGGCACCACTGCGCGCCTTGCATTGGTAATGACGAGCCGTCGGCGGATAGATCTGCACCAGACCATACCACTGACCGCCACCGCCAACAGCCCATGGCCGATGCGTGCTTTCATGCCAGGCGAGCGCCGAGATCAGCCCCACCCAAAAGGCCTCGCGCTGTGCGCGTCCGGCTGTCGGATAGCCGGGGCAATAATTGGCAATGTCTTTCGGGACGAGGTCGGGCAGTTTGTCAGCCTGCGCCCGCAACCCGCGAAGGACCGCGACACTCCAGCTGCGGCTGCCGTCAATGCCGTCCCAGCGTGCCTCCGGCACGATGATCCTCTTGCGCGCCTTGGGACGCAAAGACACTTTTACCGCAAGGTTGGAAACCTCGACGGAGGGAACTGCCGCCACGACGGCCGTCACCACATCGGCGGCATCCGGGTCGGGTTCGGCGAAAGTCGGAGCGGCGGCGATAAAAAAGCCACACATCAGCGCAGAGAATATCTTCATGGGAGAAAAGGTTTACCCAGCCCCCCGGATGATGCAAGCGCGCCGGTTGCCGCAAGGCCAAAGACCGCTCATCACGACGCAATCCGCCTTTTCGGTCCACAGGCAGCGCATGATTGTCATTCATTCCGCAACATCTTGTTAATACATTGGCACCAAAGCCCGTCAATGGTCAGCATAAGGTCCGCGCAATTCCCGCAATGCGCCGCCTTTTGGCCCCGAATCGCGGGTTATCTGCGGTCATGATAATGCGCGACTTGCTCCCAAACATGCGCTCGCTGAGCGCGCTGCTTCCGATCCCGGACTTGTTCTTGGCCGGACGGCGACCGGCCGTCGACCCGTCCATGTCCAAGGTGCCGCCCTTACGGCCCCGGGTGGAGATTCCGATTTCCGATCCCGGTCCGGATGCCGAGGCAGCCACCCATTTTCGGATGCGGGGCCAGTTCCTCGCCCGGCAGGAGGATTGGGAAACACTGGCTCAGGAGATCACGAAAGCCGATGCAAACCGGGCGCTGACGCCCGGGCTACGGTCGATCGCGACACTGCTGTCCGAGGGCGCGCGTATCGACATCGCTGCGGCGATTGCCGAAACCCTTGCGCGCGATCAGACACGGGCCGTGGCGAACATCCTCGGCTCGCTGGACATGCTGCGCGCGGAGATGCCTGACTGTCCGGCCATCGCGCATGTCCTTGCCATGGCGCATGTGGACGCCGCGCGCGCTTGGGATGCCGCCGACGTGCCGGAATCGCGCGCCTGTCACATGGCGGCCGCGACGGCGCTGAACGACTGTTTCGACCCCTTCGAATACGACTCCCCGATGTGGGCGTCGGTGCGCTGCGCGGTGCTGGAGGCCGATCCCGCGCCGCGCAGCCGCGTGGCCGACGACTACGAGGATCTGATCGACCTCGATCCCGGAAATCCCTGGCATCTCTGGCATTTGGGGCGTGAATTGCGCCCGGAGCGATTTGGCAGTTGGGAAATCCTCGACCAACAGGCCAGGCGCACCGCAACCCGCACGACGGATGTTTGGGGCCTTGGGGGATATGTCTGGATCTACTACGGCGCGATCGCCACGGACCCGGGCGCCATACGCCGCGTCGATGGCGAGCTGTTCGCCGAAGGCCTGCACGACATTCTGGGGCGCCACGGGACGCAGGACATGGCAAACCGCATGGCCGCGATGACCGGCTTCACGCTGGGCGGATATACCGATCCCGGCAGCGCGCGGCGCCGGGTGGCAGACTGCCTTGGCTGGATCGCGCAGGATCATCTGCGCGAAGTGCACCCGATGATCTGGTTCCGCGCGACCCCGCCTGATCCTGCAAAACCGGCCGTGGGCGGATCCGGCGACCCGGTCCGCATCGGTCGGACCCGCGCCCTGTCCACCTTGTCCGAGTTCTATGCCCCGGCGCTGGATTCGGGACGCAGACTGTCTTTCGGGCCGGAGGGCATGCAAATGATAAAGGAGGGCTGACGCCCGCCTCTTGCCCCGCCCTGCGCCCTGTTCTAGACCGCTGTGCATCTACGCCAAACGCCCATGAGGACATGCGATGCTGGATCTGACCTACGACGCGCCCAAACCCAAGGTCATCGCCGGGGCCAAGCATGACTGGGAACTGGTGATCGGCATGGAGGTGCACGCGCAGGTCGCCTCCAAGGCAAAGCTGTTTTCCGGCGCCTCGACACGGTTTGGCGCCGAACCCAATTCCAACGTCAGCTTTGTGGATGCGGCGATGCCGGGCATGCTGCCCGTCATCAACGAATTCTGCATTGAACAGGCCGTGCGCACCGGGCTGGGCCTGAAGGCCCGGATCAACCTCGTATCGGCCTTTGACCGCAAGAATTACTTTTATCCCGACCTGCCGCAGGGTTACCAGATTTCGCAGCTTTATCATCCGCTTGTGGGCGAGGGTGAAATCATCGTGGATATGGAACCGGGCATCGCGCGCAAGGTGCGGATCGAGCGCATCCATGTTGAACAAGACGCCGGAAAGTCGATCCACGACATGGACCCTAACATGTCTTTCGTCGACCTGAACCGCACCGGTGTCGCGCTGATGGAGATCGTCTCCCGTCCCGACATCCGCGGCCCCGAAGAGGCGGCCGCCTATGTCGGCAAGATGCGCCAGATCCTGCGCTATCTCGGCACCTGCGATGGCAACATGCAAAACGGCAACCTCCGGGCGGATGTGAACGTGTCGGTCTGCCGGCCCGGCCAGTATGAGAAATACATGGAAACGCAGGATTTCTCGCATCTTGGCACGCGCTGCGAGATAAAGAACATGAACTCCATGCGGTTCATTCAGCAGGCGATCGACCATGAGGCCCGCCGTCAGATTGCCATCATCGAGGCTGGCGGCACGGTCGTGCAGGAAACGCGGCTCTATGATCCCGACAAGGGCGAAACGCGGTCGATGCGGTCCAAGGAAGAGGCGCATGATTACCGCTATTTCCCCTGCCCCGACCTGCTGCCGCTGGAGATAGAGCAAGCCTGGGTCGATGATATCGAGGCCTCGCTGCCCGAGCTTCCAGATGAGAAAAAGGCGCGGTTCGTGAAGGGCTTCGGCCTGTCCGAATATGACGCAAGCGTCCTGACCGCCGAAGTCGCCAATGCCGCGTATTTCGAAGCGGTGGCAGAGGCCTGCGGCGATGGCAAGCTGGCCGCCAACTGGGTCATCAACGAATTGTTCGGCCGGTTGAAGAAAGAGGACCACGACATCGGCGAAAGCCCGGTAAGCCCGGCGCAGCTGTCCGGCATCATCAAGCTGATCAAATCGGATGCCATCAGCGGCAAGATCGCCAAGGACCTCTTCGAGATCGTCTATTCCGAGGGCGGAGACCCGGAAAAGATCGTCGATGAGCGGGGCATGAAGCAGGTTACCGACACGGGCGCGATCGAGACGGCAGTCGATGAGATCATCGCCGCAAATCCATCTCAGGTCGAAAAAGCCAAGCAGAACCCGAAACTTGCCGGCTGGTTCGTGGGACAGGTGATGAAGGCGACCGGCGGCAAGGCCAACCCCAAAGCCGTAAACGAGATCGTGTCCGCCAAGCTTGGACTCTAGGCGCGTTCACCTGCGGGTCCGGTGGTCCGGCGACGGGATACCGGAGCGGACCCAAACGACCGACCGTGGGCAACGCGCCGTTGCGATGAGACGCGGTGTCTTGTGTCGATGCGGCCAAAGGCACTCGGGGTTTCGCAATGTCGCCCTATGCGCGGTCAAACTGACAATCTGACCAGCGCATGGGCGGTTCGCTGAGCTTTCAATTGACCTTGCGTAAGGAATTCCTGACTGACCAGCCTCCCGCCCGATGTGTTAATAAAAGGTTACCGACGGATCATAGGGTCTTCGGCAGCCTCAGGATTTCTCGGGGCGACACGCACAGGATTGATCGCGAGAATTGAAGTTCGCTTGTTCGCATGAAGTCGGGGCGAGGTTCTCACGAACCCGCCCCTTTTTTTTCGGTGCTCCCTCAGGTTCCAAGATCGAGCGAGAGCGCGTGGATCTCCGCGACGAGGGCGGGCCCAAGCGCCGCGTGCACCGCGCGGTGGCGCGCGATGCGGCTTTTCCCTTCGAATTCGGGCGCGCGCAGGGTAACGTGAAAATGGCTTTCGCCGCTGCCATCATCCCCGGAATGCCCGGAGTGGCGTGCACTGTCATTGCGCACTTCTAGTTGAGTTGGCGCAAAGGCCGCCTCCAGTTTGGTCCGGATTTGCTCGTCACGTGACATTTTTCGAAACTGCCCCCTGTAATGTGTGCGCCGATAGTCTATGCTCCGGTGTCCGAGTCGAGAAGAGGTCCACAATGACTAAACCAGATCCTTTCGGTTTCGACATGTCCGTCAAATCCGCGAAGAAAAAGAATCCACGTGGACGCAAAGGAATGACCGGCGCGCAGGAAACCTCGGTGAGGATCTGCGAGCATGAAGGATGTGAAGAAGCCGGCAAATTCCGGGCGCCCAAGGCGCCAGACGTGTTGGACGATTTCTACTGGTTCTGCCGGGACCATGTTCGTGAATACAATTTGAAGTGGAATTTCTTTGACGGCAAGACAGAGGCCGAACTGAACGCACAGGAAAGCTCGGACAAGGTCTGGGAGCGCAAGACGCGCGAATGGCGCGATCCGGAGGCCAAGGCATGGGCACGGCTCGGGATCGAGGACCCTCATCAGGTGCTTGGGGACAATGCCACCCGCAATCCGGGCAAGAAAGGTGGCTCCAGCGGCCGCAAGCTTCCCCCGACAGAGCGTCGTGCGATGGAAATCCTTGAAGCAGACGACCATTTGACCAAAGCTGAAATTCGGAAGATTTACAAAGGTCTGATCAAGGTTCTTCATCCAGATATGAACGGTGGCGACCGCAGTCAGGAAGAACAGTTGCAGCAGGTGGTCTGGGCTTGGGATCAGATCAAGGACAGCCGCAGCTTCAAGTAGCGTGACCGGTGGCGCGCTGGGTGTCTTCGGATGAAGGCACCGCGCCCCTGTCCGCTGACCGAAGGGAATGGTGGGGTCGGAAGGCGCGCCGATACCGACGACGGCTTTGACAGACCCGGATCATCCAAACGATCATCAACCGCACGGTTGACATTCCCGGGTGCGCCAAATCTCGCTTTGGTTGTACTGCCTCAATGCCGACCGGCGATGGGACACACCGCACAATGTCGCGGATGTTCCTGCCAAAACCGGCACAGAATCTCGATCATGAATTCGTCGACAGTGGAAATGTCCATCGCGCGCCGTGTCGGCCCGGGGTCGGCCCGGCACGCAAGCCACCGTCAAAGCGAAAAGAGCTTGAAAGCGGATATCGGCGGGGCCTGCTTAGCCCGGATGCAAAGGATTTCATCACAATTCGCAGAATAAGGCGGCCTCATTGCACGAATGATGGACAAACACGTTATGGTTGCATTATGCTTTGGTATGGACGCTTCTGTTTCCCCCTCACGTCCACTCACGGCACTGGGCGCCCGGACAAGTCCAACCGGGCGTCCAAGGCCTTTCTGAACTTGTCACGCGGAACCGCTTTCGACAGGTCGAACAGCGGCCAAACCGCTCCCTTACGGACACGGACATTGTCGGCGGCGCGCCGCGGTTTTGGCAGGCTGAGCGGCTAGTCCGCGTAGCTTTCGCAGATCAGGCCGCCTGGAAGCTCAGGCTCACGCCATTGATGCAATGACGTTTGCCTGTCGGCTGGGGACCGTCGTCAAAGATGTGACCGAGATGCGAGCCGCAGCGGCTGCAATGACATTCGGTCCGCACCATGAACAACAGCTTGCGGTCCGTGGATGTGCCAATCGCCTTCTCGGAGATCGGTTTCCAGAAAGAGGGCCACCCCGTGCCACTGTCGTATTTATGTTCCGAGGAGTAGAGCGGCAGATCGCATCCCTTGCACAGGAACGTGCCCGGGCGGCTTTCATCGTTCAACGGCGAGGTAAAGGCGCGTTCCGTTCCCTCTTCGCGCATGACGCGGAACTCGGCGTCCGTCAGCATGGCGCGCCATTCGCTTTCGGTGCGGGTGACGTCGAATGTGCCGGTGGCCGCGTCGGTGCCCCGCGACAGGAATGGCAACGCCGCGCCGGCAGCAAGGAAGATACGTCGGTTCATCGGGGACCTCCTGTTCGTTTGTGAAAAGATGCGCACCCCGGCTTGCCGAAACAAGCATGGGGCACGCACAATCGCGCGAGGCGTCATTGGGGTTGGGGCCCCGCACAACTGTCCCTTTACTGTTTGGGCAGCAGAACGCGGTCAATCACGTGGATCACCCCGTTGGACTGCTGGACGTCCGCGATGGTGACGGTGGCCTCGCGGCCGTTTTCATCCACCAGGACGATGTCCTGACCATCCATTTTGGCCTGAAGGGTGCAACCGCCCACGGTGGGAACCGGATGCATGCCGCCGTCATCGGCGATCATCCCGGCAATGGCATCGGACATGGCGCTGGCCGCCACCACATGACAGGTCAGGATCTTTTGCAGCTGCGCCTGCGCCGCGGGCTGCATCAGGGCCTTGAGGCTTTCGTCCGCGATCATGTCAAAGGCGCTGTCGGTCGGGGCAAAGACGGTAAAGGGCCCGTCGCTGTTCAGGGTATCCACAAGCTCTGCGGCCTTGACCGCGGCGACAAGGGTTTCATGATCCGCCGAATTCACGGCATTTTCGACGATGGTCTTGTCGGCGAACATTGCCGCGCCGCCGACCATCGGATTGCTGTTGGCCGCATGACCTGCGAACGTGCTACCGATCAGGGCGATCGTTGCGAGTGTCTTGAAGGTTTTCATGTCGGGTCCTTTCCCTGGGTTCAGTTATCTGTCCCACCTGCGTGTGCGGTGCGGATACCGGAGCCACGCCAAGACCGGGTCGAGAGTTTCAACAAGGCGTTCACGATGTCATCACGGAACCGTGTGCGTCATGAAATTTGTCCGCAGGCCGCCCGCGCGATGTCGTTTTCGGCGCAGGCCAAGGGGCGCAGAGTGCTAGAGGCTTTGACAAGGATGTAGGAGTAAGCGATGTTTCTGTCCGTCTTCGAGATGTTCAAGG
>CAZRZN010000138.1:0-10565 GCA_964604565.1 uncultured Rhodobacterales bacterium | reverse complement strand
CGCATCACCTGGACGAGCGGTCCGACGACCAGACGGCCCGACCGGAGAACCGCGTCTACCCCCTAAAGCTGAACACCCTTTGTCAGCGCCCCGTCGATCACCAGATTAGTGCCAGAGGTAAAGCTCGACGCGGGGCTGGCCAGAAAGACCACGCCGCGTGCGATTTCCTGCGGCGTCGCCATCCGTCCCATCGGGTTCAGCCCCAGCGCCTCGGCAAAGAGATCGGGATTGTTCTGTTCGATATTTTCCCAGATGCCGCCCTCGAAATAGGTGTTGCCCGGAGAGACAGTGTTGGCCCGGATCCCCTTCGGCGCGAGTTTGAACGCCTGTCCCTGCGCGTAATGCGCAAGCGCCGCCTTGAATGCGCCGTAGGCCGGGCCGGTAAAGTCGATCTCGCGCCCGGACACCGAAGAGACCAGCGTAATCGACGCCGCGCCCGATTTTTCCAGAAAGGGCATCGCCGCATTCACCAGTCGCACCGAATGCATCATGTCCACGTTGAAGCCCGCCTCCCACGCCGCCTCGTCATCCGCCACGGCAAGGGCAGAGACATTCGCGACAACCATGTCGATGCCCCCCAGAGCAGAGCCGGAATCCGTCACCCAGGATTTCAGCGCATGTTTGTCGGCCACGTCCACGGCACGGCCGATGGCATTGACACCCTTGGCCTTGAGCGCCTCGACCGTCTCGGTGACGCCTGCCGCATCGCGCGCGCAGATGGCGACATTGGCGCCTTCGTCGGCAAAAATCTCGGCGCAGTGCCGCCCGATGCCCTTGGTGCCGCCGGTAATCAGGGCGTTCAGCCCCTTCAGTCCCAGATCCATTGTTCCACCCTTCCTCAGTCCAGATATGCCTTGAGCATCGACGCGCCCAGAGTATATTTCGGGTCGACGATATTGCCGACGCGCATCTTGCCTGCCTGCGTTGCAAGGAAATACGCCTCGGATTCCTCGAAACCGTAATCTTCGACCAGCCAGCGCACGAGATCGCGATAGGCCATGCGGGCCGCGTCCTCCATCGGGCGCGCGCTGCCCAGCGACATGATGAAATCCTCCGTTTCCAGACGGACGCCGGGGATGGACCAGCCCTTGATCACGTCGATCTGCACGGTCACGGTGGCGGGGATCTCGACAGCCACGCCACAAAGCTCCCCATCGCCCTGCCGGCCGTGGCAATCCCCGATGAAGAAATGCGCATCGGGGCGCTGCACCGGGAAATAGATGATCGCGCCGGGCGCCAAGTCCGGGCAATCCATGTTGCCACCCCAATAATCGGGCTGGAGAGAACTGACGGCTTCGATCTCGGGACTGACGCCCATGGTGCCGACAAAGGGCTCATAGGGCAACGTCACGCGGTCAGAGAATTTGACCCCGCCCTCTGGCGTGACCTCCATCTTCTTGACCCGCTCCGGGATGGGCGCGTTCAGCATCTGATTGCCGTCCGCGACAAGCGCCCCGAAACTGGGGATCAGCGCCGAGGTTCCCGCAGGCTGGGGTCCGCGCGGCAGCAAGGAATGGATATGGACGGCCAGAACGTCGCCCTTTTCGGCACCGGTCACCGCGATCGGTCCATTCTGCGGATTGACGAAAGGCATGTTCAGCACTTGGGACGGCAGATCCGACTCTGACTTTATCGCCCCACCAAAGGCATCCAGCGTCTCAACCTCGACGACATCCCCCGGATTTATGCGCAGGACCGGTTCGGAATAGGGGCCGTAGACATAGTGAAACTGGCCCTGATCCTCTTCGCTCAAGCGGTGGGTCGCACCGGATTTTCCCTTTGCCACCGCTTTTCGGCCCATGACCGATTTTTCCGTCCATCCCATGGCGATATCTTTCTCCCAAAGTGTCGTAGTCACAGTTAAATAATCCGGCGCGCCTGTGCATCAGTCTGGCCGGCGCGCATAGCTCAGGCCACAGGCGGCCGGCGCGCATGCCAATCGGTCGCGCGTTGGAATGCGTCGCCCGCACGGATGATCGCAGCCTCTCCCAGTCTTGGCCCGATGATCTGCATGCTCAACGGCATTCCGGCCTTGTCGATCCCGTTGGGCAGCGTCAGTGCCGGGCTGCCGGAAAAGTCGAAAGGCGCGGTGAAGCGCAGAATGGCGTTCAGCACCTCTGGATCCTCGCCGAATTGCGCCATCTGGGCAAGGCTGGGGGTGGGCATGGGCATCGCGGGACACAGCATGCAGTCCACGCCGCCAAACATCGTGGCCAGCGCCTCGGAAAAGGCAAGCCGCAGGTGATGGCCGCGCGCCGCCTCCATGCCGCTGGTGGCATGGCCCTGATCGATCAGTTGCGCCAGATCGGGGCCATAGTCCGCCGCTCTGGCCGGATACGTCTCTTGGTGGGCGACGGCGGTTTCGATGGCGCACATCATGATCCATGCGGCCACAAGGTCCCGGTAATCCGGGAATGTCACCTCCACGATCCTCGCGCCCTGCCGTTCGAGCACCTCGATGGCGCGCTCCAGCGCTTCGGCGACCTGCGGATCGACCCCGTCGAACGCATAGGCGCGGTCAATGCCCACACGCATGTCGCGCACGCCCTTTCCGATCTCGGCGCCATACTCCGGCACGGGGGCGTCAATCGAGGTCGGATCTTGTGGATCCCATCCCGCCAGAACCTGTAGCAGCGCGGCACAATCCGCCACGGAACGCGCCATCGGCCCGACATGATCCAGCGAATCCGCCAAGGCAAAGACACCGTGGCGGCTGACGCGGCCCCAGGTCGGCTTTATCCCGGTCAGGCCACAGGTTGCGCTGGGAAAGCGGATCGATCCGCCAGTGTCGCTGCCCAGAGAGCCGAAGCACAGCCCGGCAGAGGTCGCCACACCGGACCCGGTGGAGGAAGAGCCGACCCAATAGTCCGGATTCCAAGGGTTCGGCGGTGTGGGAATCTCGGGATGGTGGCTGGTGTAGGCGCCCTCGGTCATTGTCAGTTTACCAAGGATGACCGCCCCCGCCGCCTCCAGCCTGTCGACGACAGTGGCGTTATGGGACGCGATGAAATCCTTGTGGATCGTGGTGCCCGCGCGGGTCGGCGCATAGGTCGTGTAGCACAGGTCCTTTACCGCGATCGGAACGCCATGCAACGGCCCTTTGACAATGCCCTTGGCGATGGATTCATCCGCGGCCCCGGCCTGCGCCAGCGCGCGATCCGCGCAGACATGAACATAGCTGAGAAATTCTGGATCGACGGCGGCGATCCGATTGAGCATTTCCTGCGTGACAAAGGCAGAGGTCACCTCCCCCCTCTGGATCAGGTCCGACACGTGCAGAAGGGTCTTGTAGTGCAAAGGCTGTTCCGTCATCGGTCGCTCCATCCCCGTATCGTTCCGCATCAATGCCGTTGTCGCGGCGATCTTGTCATGGTGCCGCCCGGGGTCAAGTCAGTCCGGAATCGCAGACGCATGAAGCGCGTGAAAATCGCGGGTTTGACCTTGTCCGGGCAGATGGCGCCCAGAGCACCGCGGAAATCCGGTGCGGCTCGCTGACCCGCTCGGCGACGTCCCTAAGCCGACCGCTATGGCGCGGCGGATTCCGCGGCGCGGGCGCCGCGAACCGGCCGAAGACGGCGCAGTTTCCACTGGCAAGGACGACGCCTCGCTTGCCTTTCCAAGGCAACATCTCCTTGCACTGCGCGCGATGCGCCATGTGCCCGGACCGGCCCCTCATCTGTGCAACGCGGCGGGGATTGTGCGAAACTGATCCTTGTCAATGTCGGACCAGCCGTTCCCGCCTAGCGTAGGACCGCAACATCAGACCGGGGGGAGAGAGATGATTACACTGGAAGATATCGAAGACATGACCTGCCTCAGTCGTGAAGAGATCGAGGCCGTGGCCGAGCATGACAAACTGCCGGATCTGAATGCAGCCATTCTGGCGGATTACACGATGCATCAACATCACGGTCCCGCGCGCGTGCAGGAAATGATCTGTGAGGATATCCGCGACGCGCTGCACAAGGGTGACAAGACACATGCCAAGGCGCTTTATGGCGTCCTGCATCATTTTCTGCACGAACATCCCGACGCCGCGCGCGGGGCGCCCGGCTGACGGGACATCCGGCCATTCGCACGGCAAATCCTCCGGGTCCTTGCATCCTTGCGGGCCGACCTGAAAAGCCATGCGGTCATTCCGGGGCGCCTGTTGTCCCTTGAAAAGAGCTTGTCGCCGCGCGTGACCAGCCGGCCCAAGGCCTTGGCCCCAACGCAGGCCCGGTCGTGCATCCGCTGGGCTTTCCCTGGGGTCGTCGGTCCGTCAGCTCAGGCAGGGGAGTCTCCACTTGGGCGGCGATGGTCCCTGGTCTATAGTTTGACCGTCGGGTGGCCTTTCGGGCGGCCCCGGAAACAAACGTAAAGAGGCACGACATCCCCATGGACAAAACCAACGAACGCCTTGCCAGTGCAATAGGTATCTGCACCGAGGCCGGCAAAAAGGCGCGGACGTATTTCGAGCAGCGCGGCGCCCTCGTGGTCGACCGGAAAGGCGATCAGGACTGGGTCAGCGAGGCGGATCGGAACGTCGAGCTGCTGATCCGCGCGCGCCTGGCAGAGACCTGGCCGGATGACGGCGTCTTTGGCGAGGAACATGATCCGTCCCGCGGAACAAGCGGCGTGGACTGGGTGATCGACCCGATCGACGGCACGACGAATTTCGTGAACGGCATCCCGTCATGGACCATCGTTCTGGCCGGGGTCTGCGACGGCAAGGTTGAAATCGGCGTCATCCATGACCCGATGAATGCGGAAACTTTTGTCGCGCATCGCGGTGGCGGCGCCACTCTCAACGGGGCGCCGATGCAGGTCGCGAAGGACACACCGTTGAACAGCGGGACCGTGGCCGTGGGCTATTCGAACCGGGTCGAGGCCAAGAATGTCCTGCCCGTCGTTTCGGCGATCATTGACAAGGGCGCGATGTTCCATCGCAACGCCTCGGGCGCACTTTCACTGGCTTATGTCGCCGCAGGACGGCTGTTGGGCTACGTCGAAGAGCATATGAACGCCTGGGACTGTCTGGCTGGCCAATTGCTGATAGAGGAAGCGGGCGGGATCATCGAAGAGCAGGATGCGGACGACATGATCGCCAAAGGCGGCCGCGTCGTCGTGGGGACGCCGCGTGTCTTCGACGATCTGAAATCCATCGCGGACCGGGCATGGACCTGAAGATTTCAGTGGATCGGTTGCCACCCGTGTAACGGTCTCAGATCGGGCAACTGCGCCGTCCAGAAATGCCCCTGCGCGGGCTGATCGTGACGCCGGTCGATCTCAAGCCCGGACAAGTGACAGTAGAGCAGCGTCCCGACCGCCCCATGCGACACGATGGCGACATCACCAGCGTCTTTTCGGGCAAGAATGGCACGCACCGCACCCGCGATCCGTTGCTGCGCATGGATCGCGGTTTCCCATCCACGGAAGCTTTGCCCCGGCTGCGCAAAGAAGGCATCTGCCGCGGCCTCGAATTGGGGCCGCGGCAAGAACCCGGTTGCCCTGCGGTCATTTTCCCCCAGATCCGGGTGCTCGGAAACCGACAGGCCGCGCGTCGATGCCAACAGTTGCGCCGTCTCCCGTGCCTTGCGTTCCGTGCTTGACCAGATCCGGCACACATCCCGCATCGCATCGGACGTCGCGAAGCCGGCTGCGCGCCGCCTGCCTGTCTCGCTCAGTCCCCAGTCTTCAATCGCCACGTCAGGATCTATCAGGACTTCTGGATGCGTGACAAAGACCAACCGGTGCACCCCGCGTCACTCCGGCAACAGAACCGGCCCCCTGCGCGCAAAGGACATGCGGACGTCGGACCCGACCTCCAAAGGTTCGTCGACGTTGTCCTGCACGGCAAAGACCTGTCCGAACTCCCCTTCGAGGGTGTACTCCATCCTCACACCGACATAGGTTGCCTTGATCACGCGGGCAGCCACGCCCTCGCTGTCGCCGATCACGATGCGCGAAGGACGCACAGCAAGAATGGCAGGCCCCTTCGGCAATCCCCTCGACGGCAGATCGTAGCGGTAACTTCCGATCTCGATGGTCGCCGTGTTCCCCCTGACCTCGACGATCCGGCAGGAAATCAGGTTGGCCTCCCCGATGAAATCCGCAACGAAGGTATCCACCGGCTCGTCGTAGAGGGACCGGGGCGTGCCGATCTGCGCGATGGATGCGTTGCGCATCACGACGATCTCGTCCGAAACGGCAAGCGCCTCTTCCTGATCGTGCGTGACATAGACCACCGTCAGGCCAAGATCCTTCTGAATGGCGCGGATGTCCTCACGCACCTGGCGGCGCAGCTTGGCGTCAAGGTTCGACAGGGGTTCGTCGAACAGCAGAACCTGCGGCTCCAGCACCAGCGCACGCGCCACGGCCACGCGCTGCTGCTGCCCGCCGGACAGCTCGCTGGGCAGGCGGGTGTCAAACCCTTTCAGCCCGACAAGCTCAAGGCCGGTCAAGGCCCGCGCCCGCGCTTCGGCCTTGCCGAAGCCCGAGAATTTCAGCCCGTACATGACGTTTTCCAGAACGCTCATATGCGGAAACAGCGCGTAGGACTGAAACACCATCGACACGTCGCGGTCGGTGGCCGGCAGTTTGGTCACGTCGCGGTCGCCGATCAGGATCCGTCCCGACGTGGCCATTTCCAGCCCCGCAATCATGCGCAGCGTCGTTGTCTTGCCGCAGCCCGACGGCCCCAGCAGCGTCACCAGCTTTCCCGCGCCGACATGCAGATCAATGGTGTCGACGGCCTTCACGTCCTTTCCAAAGACCTTTGACACGGCTTCGAACCGGACCGGCGCGGCCTTGGAGCCAATCTTTACCTCGGTCATGTCGTTTTCCCTGTCCCGTGAAGTGTCCGGCGGCCGATCTGCACCCGGCCGACGACGAATTGCAAAAGCCCGACCGCCGCAAGCATGACGAAGATCAACGTCGTGGAATAGGCGATGGCAAGCCCGTAGTCGTTGTTCTCGACCCGCCCGATGATGTAGCTCGTCGCCATGTCGTATTCGGCGGACACAAGAAAGATCACCGCAGAGATCGCGGTCATGGCCCGCACGAAGCTGTAGACAAGCGCCGCAAGGATCGCCGGCCGGAGCAGAGGCAGGATGATCCTGCGGAACGTCTGCCAGGAATTTGCCCCCAGCGTCAGGGAGCTTTCATCGAGGGATTTGTCCAGCTGACTCATCGAGGCAATGCCCGCCCGCACGCCCACCGGCATGTTGCGGAAGATGAAGCTGATGACCAGAATGATCCCCGTGCCGGTAATTTCGATGGGTGGCACGTTGAACGCAAGGATATAGCTGACACCGATCACCGTGCCGGGGATCGCAAAGGACAGCATCGTCCCGAATTCAAAGGCATTCTTTCCCGCAAAGCTTTGCCGGGTCAGCAAGTAGGCGGTCACGAGGCCCACCGCCGCCGTCAACGGGGCAGCGATGGCAGCGATGGTGATGGTCGTCCAGAAACTGTCCCAGGCCGCACCAGTCCAGCGGATGCCTTCCTCCTCGAAACGGACGCTGAAGGCCGTGATGTAATGTTTGAAGGTCAGCGTGTTGTTGACCCCCCACAGCTCCACGACGCTGCCATACAGGATCATGCAATAGACAAACGCGGTAAACAGCGCCCAGCCGAGGGCGATAACAAGCACCGGGATTGCAAGGCCACTGGGCATCAGCGGATGCACGCCCGCGTCGCCCTTGCCCGACACGGTCGTGTAGCTTTTCTTCCCGAGCCAGGCGCGCTGCGCATAAAAGGCCGACAGCGTGAAGAACAGCAGCACCATGGCCAGCACGGCGGCCCGGCCCTGATCGTATTGCGCGCCGACGATGGCAAAGAAGATCTCTGTCGAAAGAACGTCGAAATTGCCCCCCAGCACCAGCGGATTGCCGAAATCCGCCATGCTTTCGATGAAGCCCAGCAGAAAGGCATTGGCAAGGCCGGGGCGCATCAGCGGCAGCGACACCGTGCGGAAGGTCTGCCAGCGGTTGGCCCGCAGCGTCTGCGCGGCCTCTTCCATCGACGGTGACACGCCTTCGACCACGCCGATCAACACGAGAAAGGCGATCGGCGTAAAGGCCAGCGTCTGGGCGATCAGGACACCGGGCAGACCATACAGCCAGCGCGACGGCTGAATACCGAAGAGGTCGGCGAAAAAGACCGTGACCGACCCCGACAGCCCGAACAACAGGATCAGCGCCAGCCCGATGACAAAGGGGGGCGTGATGATCGGCAGGACGGTCAGACCCCGGATCGCACGCTTGTAACGAAAGCCGGATCGCGTCACGACAAGGGCAAAGGCAAGGCCAAGCGCCGTGGTGATGAAGCCGACCAGAATGGCCAGAAATAGGGAATTCCACGCGGCGCCGCAGCGCGCCCCGAACAGGCACCCCAGACCCCACAGCCGGTCATCGAAGAACTTGGACAGGAAGACCGAGATGGAATAGGCGCCGTCCTCCGTGACGAATGCGGCGAATAACATCTTGGCGATGGGAAAAAACACGAAGGCGGTGACAATGGTGATGACGCCACCGATGGCGCTGACAACAAAGACATCGCCGTTGATGGCCCCGCGCGCGGCGATGCCCTGCGTGAGAATGAACAGGAAGGCAGAGGCGCAGATCATCGCGCCATAGCCCATCCCGAACTGACGATCCCCAAGCTCGCCAAAGACGGCTTCCATCCAGTCGTAGTTGAAGCCACGCAGCCCTATGGAGAACCCTTGCAGGATCATCCAGCCAAAGCCAAGCGCGCCGGAGATCACGAGAACGCGGGCATAGATCGGGTCGGATTTCAGACGCCGCAGAACTAGCAGCGGCAGGGCCAGCGGTATCAGTATCGGCGCCAGCCACAGCTTTTCCGCCTGACCGATGAGAAAGGCAGCAGGGGCGTAATCTGCGTCAAAGGGGTAGCCGTCGAACAGCCATTCAAAGGACCAAAGACCGTCTTCCACCCCATACCAAGGCAACAGACAGAAACCGACCCACCCGGCAATGACCCAGAAGATCAGGACCGGATGGGTGGTTTTTTCAAGATCGGACGTTCGCACGTTTTATTGCGGCAGAACCGAAACTTCTTCGTCCCACTTTTGCAGCAGGCGCCGGCGTTCGTCGGAGGAGCCGTATTTCTTGAAGTCGTAGTCGATCAGCTTGATCGTGCTCATGTCCGGTGCGGATTCGGACGTCTCCGCGCCGGTGTTGGACGGCACCTGGAACGCGTTGACTTGCAGCGCAAGGTTCTGTGCCTCGGCCGTGAGCGCCCAGTCATAGAACTGCTTGGCCTCCTCGACATTGCGGGCGCCATCGATGATCGACATGGACCCGATCTCATAGCCGGTGCCCTCGCAGGGGGCCACGACCTTGATCGGGAAACCGGCGACGGCCTGCGCCACGGCGTCATGCATGAAGACGATGCCAACCGTGTTTTCGCCACGACCCGCCGCCTTGATCGGGGCAGATCCCGACTTGGTATACTGGTTGATATTGGCGTGGAGGTCCTTCATGAAGCCAAAGCCGTCTTCTTCACCGAAAAGCTGCACCATGGAGGCGAGCGTGGTGTAGGCCGTTCCGGAGGAATTCGGGTTCGCCATCTGCACATGGCCCTTGAACGCGGGATCCAGCAGATCCTTCCAGCAGGCAGGTTCGGGAAGATCGTTCGCGGCAAGCAGGTCGGTGTTGTATCCATAACCAAGTGCGCCGGAATAAATGCCGATGGTCCGGTTTCCGGCACTTTCGGCCTGGCTTATCGCCCAGTCGTGCAACTGGTCGCGCATCGGCGACATGTATTCCATGGTCAGCCCTTCTTCGGCCGCCTGAAGATGGGGATCTCCGGTGCCGCCCCACCAGACATCGCCCTTGGGGTTGACGGATTCCGCGCGGATTTGGGCAAAGGTCTCACCGGAGGATTTCCGCGTCATGTTGACGTCGATGCCGGTGGCGTCCTCGAAGCTGCGCGCCATCAACTGGCACCAGTCTTCCTGAGCACTGCAATAGAACGTGAGTTTGTCCGCGTGGGATGCCGTGACTGACGCGGCAAGCGCGAACAGTGACCCGGCAAAGGTTGCTGACAGTCTTTTCATCTTGTTTCCTCCCATGGAATGCGACGATGTCGGGCTGTCCCGACTTATCTTTTGTGGCTTTCAGAGGCCGCTGTGGAACTTTCACCATCGAAGCATCGCCGATGCAACAATAAATGTCTGCCGCCTGACGTTTCAGGCCGCCGGCGTTTGCCGCAGACATGGCCGCCCGGCGGGCTGTCCCGTGGAAAGCGCCCGCGGATCAATCCGCCATGGGATGCACGAGGAAAATCACGCGACCTTGGGAAATTGGCCGCCGTGATCAGGAAACGGGGCCACCGGTCAGCACGCCGCCCAGCCGCACCACCTCTTCGATCAGAATGTCCAGATCGGCGCGCGTCGTCCGGTGATTGTTGAACGCCGCCCTCAGGCAGTGCCGGCCATGCACCGTCGTGTCCGATACGGCGGCAAGCCCCGCCTCCTGCATCCGCACCATGATCTCGGTGTTCAGCGCCTTGAGCGCACTCTCTGACAGTCCGCCCGGGTCGAAGCGAAAGCAGACGATGTT
>CAZRZN010000137.1:0-10566 GCA_964604565.1 uncultured Rhodobacterales bacterium | reverse complement strand
CACGGTCAATTATGACGGCGGTGCAGGGGACAACGTGATCGAGGGCGCGGCCCTCGGTGACAATCTCGTGGGCAGTGCAGGGTCCGACGACCTGACCGGCAATGGTGGCAACGATACCCTCGACGGCGGCGCAGGCGCCGACGTGATGACCGGCGGGACAGGCGACGATCTTTATGTCGTCGACGATGTCGCCGATGTCATCGTCGAGGCCGCAGGCGAGGGCACCGACACAGTCGAATCCAGCGTCAGCTACACCCTCGCGGCAGGCGTCGAGGTCGAGGAAATGCTGTCGACCGGCAGCGGCGTGAACCTGACCGGCAATGATTTCGGTCAGACCATTACTGGCGACGCCGACGCCAATATCCTGTCCGGCGCGGGCGGCGACGACATCATCGAGGGGCTTGGCGGCGACGACCTGTTGTTGGGCGGTGCGGGGCAGGACTCCCTCTACGGCGGAGACGGTTCCGACCGTCTTGATGGCGGCGGAGACTCCGACCTGATCGACGGTGGCGAAGAGGCGGGAACCGTCGATGCGGCAATCCAGTATACTTCGGTCAACGAGGTTGCCTGGGACGAGACAAACGATGTCTGGCAAGTGGGTGATACCGGCACGCCCGGTGGTGTGGTCGACACGCTGACCGGGGTCGAGATTGTCGAGATCGACAAGGTCGGCGGCGGCGTTCAGCGCTACCTGCTGGTGGACAACAGCGGCACAGGCGGCTTTGACAGCATCGCGGACGCCCTGGCAGAGGCGCAGGCGGGGGATATCCTGCTGCTTGCCGAGGGCAATTACGCCGGTGCCACGATCAACATTCCCGTCTCGATCGTCGGCCTGTCCGCAGGGACGCCGGGGACCGGTCAGACAACCGGCACAGGGTCCACCATCACCGGAGGTCTGCGCTACACCGCTGCCAGTGGTGAGGTGTTGATCGACGGCGTCGAGTTCCTCAACGACAGCGACAACGCCACCGCCTTCGATACTCTGCAGCTTGCTGGTGGGGCCAATTTCACGATCCAGAACAACCTGTTCTGGTCGACAGGTCCCAACGGGTCGGCGGACGACAAGGCGATCCACGTGCAGTCCGGTGCCACTGGTAACGTCACGATCCAGAACAATGCGATCGACGGTGCATCCCAGAATCTCTACTCCACCGCATCGTGGAGCAGGGGTATCTATTCAGATGGCAACGCAGGGGCGCTCAATATTCTGGACAACAGTTTCCAGTTCACCCGCACCGCGATCAACCTGGACGGGCTCGATGACGCCGTTACCACGGTCACCGGAAACAGCATCAGTTTTGCCGGCTCCGGAATCTCGGTTGGCAACAACGGGGATGCGACGATCACGGGCATTGATCTCAATACCTTCGATGACGTTGTCGCCGATTTCAATTTCCAGAACTTCAACACGCCCGTCACATTCGACGCTGCGGACAACACCGCCGTCAGCAGCGTGTTCGGCGGGCCCGAGTTGCGGATCCTCGGTGGCTCGGAGGGTGACGATCTGACCGGTTCGGCAGGTGTCGACGATATCCGCGGCAATGATGGGGATGACAGCCTCTACGGCCTTGGCGGCGATGACATCATCACCGGCGGGGAAGGCAACGACCTGATCGACGGCGGTGCCGGTGGCGATGATATCGATGCTGGGATCGGCAACGACGTCATCGTGCTGGAAGAGAACGACACCATCCTCGGCGGCGCGGGCGACGACATCCTTATCCTTGGGGATCTCGCGGCACTGCCCGCTGCGGATCTTTATGCCTTGATGGCTGGTGAGCTTGTCGATCTGCCAGGTGGCACGCCTGGCCAGACGATCGGGATCAGCTTTGATGGCAGCCCGACCGGCGCCACCTTCGAGATTACGCCAACCGTTACGGGCGGGGTCGTGGACTATGTCGGCACCCTTGCAGGTGTCGGGGTCCAACAGGACGTCGGCGGGGTGGAGGCGCTTGCACTGGAGGACGGCGGAAGCCGGACGTTCCTCGTGTTCGAGGGCATGTCGCTGCAAAAGGCCATCGATCTTGCATCCGATGGCGACACGATTCTGGTGGCACCGGGTAACCACACCGGCACAGCCAGCAGCGCCGGTGGCCAGATCGGCCTGAACGTGCATACCTCTGTTACGATCCAGGGCATCACCGCCGACGGCACCCTTGTGACCGACGCCGCCGATACGGCAGCCACCTTTACCAGCGGCGCGCAGTCGATCAACGGCGTCAACGTCCTCGTGACGGCAGACGATGTCATGATATCGGGATTGGAGATCCTCGGCACCGACAACTTCTTGCCGATCGCCAACGTGACACTGCCAGTGTCCAATGTCCTGACAGTTCAGGGCAATGGATTTGCGCTTTCGAACTCGGTGCTCGATGCCGATCCGACTGCTGTCACTTCCACGGCGGGATTCACGGCCGTCGTGATGGACGGCAATGCCGGCGCGACAAGTATCGACAATTACAATCTGTCGAACAACATCTTCAACGGCACGGTCCAGATCATCGACGGTTTGGGCGAGGGCCTGCCCGGGCCGTTCAACTATACGATCGCCTCAAACGTCTTTGCGGATGGCAACGGGATTGTCGTATCGGGTCAGATCAATGAGCTTGATGGCCTCGATACACCCGCCCTGGCCCCGACCTCGGTCACCGGGAACGATTTCACCGCGCTGACCGGGAAGGTTCTGGACGAGCGCGAGGAAGTCGATGCCGAAATCCAGCTCGACGCGGACTTCATGGCAGACTTCACGGCCAACAACACCTTCACCGACTTCGCCTATGTCCTTGACAGCAATGGCGACCTTGTCATCGAGGACGTGGATATCGGGAACGTCAACGGAGATTCCGTGACGGATCCCTACCGCTCCCCGGCGTTCACGGAACACGCCATCGACCTCGGCGGTCTGGCCCCCGGCCTGACCGTTGTGATCCCCGGAGGTCAGTTCCAGACGGCGCCGACCGGTGAGACCTATGTGCTGACCGCAGGCACCCAGACCCTGCAAAGCGTGATCGACGCCGCCTCTGCCGGTGACACGATCCTTGTGGGCCCCGGGACTTACGACGAGTCCGTCATCATCAACAAGGCGCTGACCATCGGCACGCTCAATACCGGCGTGACGCCGGTAGATGGCGGTCGTGCCACGCCCGAGGTCAAGATCGGGGGCATCACGATCACCGCTGACGATGTCATCGTCGATGGTGTCGAAATCGATGGCAACCTGTCGGCCGCCACCGGCACGGGCATCACTCTGAACGGTGTCGATACCGCGACGATCAGCCATGTATCGCTGACGGACCTGGCCAATATCGGCGTGGACGTGAACGGCACCAGCGCGGCGGGCAACATCGCGCTGACCGACAACCTGCTGACGAATGTTGGCAGCACCTCTCCGTCCGGGGATGCGGGTTTCTCGATCGAAAATGTCGACGGGCTCACGTTGTCTGGCACCACTGTCGTTGGAGGCATGGGAGCGGGTATCAAGGTCGCATCCTCAAGCGACGTGACGGTCAGTGGCAACACCGTGACCCAGACGATGTCCTCGGCGATCATGCTGAACGACGTCCTGAACAGCAGCGTGACAGGCAACACCTTCACGGATGCAGGCGAGGGCGCTGCAACGCCCGTGCCGGCGATGCTTGTCACCGGTGCTCTGACCGGAAGCACGATTTCGGGCAACGCTTTCGAACTCACCCGTCCCGCCGAAAATGGCGAAGCGGCTATCGAGTTGGGCACATTTGCCGGGGGTGCGGCCGATAGGGTTTCGGGTGCGATTATCTCGAGCAATACATATGACGGGTTCTCGGTTGGCGTCGTCGTCATCGAGATCGACGGCACCGTTGCGATTGCGGAATCCATGGCGGACTTCTCGAACATCGTGCAGGACGTTGGCGGGCCGTTGCCTGGTCCCGCGTTTTTGCTGACGCCCGCTGCCGAAGCTTTGGGAATCGTAGACGAGGACGCGCTGGCGGCTGACAGCTTCTTTGCCCGCACAGATGACATCGATGCGTCCGGAACGCCGATCGACGGCGGCATGGCTTACTTTTCCACGGTCGCCGACGCGGCGGCGATTTCGAAGAGCACGGCCAACATCTTCGTCAAGGGTTCCGACTTCGCCGACACCATCACGGGCACAGCCTTCGGCGAGACCTATGAGTTGAATGACGGCGATGATGTTCTGGACGCTGGTGAGGGTGACAATACCATCGACGCGGGCGACGGCGCAGACAGCGTGACGGCAGGTTCCGGGAATGACGGGATCGACGGCGGTCTTGGCAACGATACTGTCGATGCGGGCGATGGCAGCGATACCGTCACCGGCGGCGACGGCGACGACGATCTCGACGGTGGGGCGTCTGACACTGATACCGCAGTCTACAGTGGCAACAGGGCGGATTACGACGTCAGCGTCAGCTTTGACCCTGCGTCGCCGTTTGTCAGCGGCATCACCGGGGTCACGGATACGGTCGGCACGGAAGGCACCGATACGCTGTCCAACATCGAGATCCTCGAATTCGCGGACATCACAATCGACCTGAACGACCCTGTGTTCCGCCTCGACAGCGGCGGCAATCTCCTCGGGACATTCGCCACGATCCAGGCGGCCATCGACGCGGCCGCTGCGACTGACACGATCCTGATCAGCGCGGGCAGCTATGCCGAGAATCTGAGTATCGACAAGGCGCTGAACTTTGTCGGGAGTGGCGAGGTGGATATCACACCGACTTCGGGCACGGCTGTTTCCATGGTTCCCGGGACGGGCGGCACGGTGTCGTTTGACGGGATCGACCTTGACAGCGCCGGCGCGACTGTCGGTATCGACGTCGATGCCGGTGCGGCCCTTGCGGAACTGTCTTTCATCAACGGTGAGATCAAGGGGTTCAGCACCCGCGGGATCTATGCCAGTGACGATGGTTTGCCGGGCACAACCCCGACCATGGGACAACTGACGCTGACCGACGTGCTGTTCGAGAACAACGGGACATTGGATACCAATGGCGCGCATGTGAAGTTGTTCGGCTTTTCCTCCAACGACGCGGCATTCACGAATGTCACTGTCGTGGGAGGAGATTCCGGCGACGCGAACAAGCCCAAGAACGCCATCGAGATCGTCGGCGGACTTGGCAGTCCGGGCAATGCGAACACGCCGATCCCGGTGTCGCCGCCAATCGGAAATGTCAGCTTTGTCAATGTCGTCGTGACCGGTGCGTTCGACAAGAACCCCATCGGGATCTTCAACTTTGCAGATCTTGGCGGATTGACCATCGGGGATGGCACAGGGCCTGAAACGGGGATCGACCTGTCCGGGGCGTCCAGCCCCTGGAGCCTGTTCAACATCGACGGCATCACCAGCGAAACCATCGACGCTTCGGGCTTCGAGCTGATCTTCCCGACAGGCGCGACCGGTCCCGTGGCTGAAATTCAGGGCGAGAAGCCGAACCAAGACGGCGGCGTGCCGGTTGACAGCACGATCACCGGCACAGACGCCAATGATCTGCTCAACGGCAAGGGGGGCAATGACGATCTCTCCGGCGAAGACGGCAACGACCTTCTGGTTGGCGGTTTTGGCAATGATACGATTGACGGTGGCGACGGCACGGATACGGCGGCTTATGGCCAGACCAAGGCCGATTACGACATCGGCTATATCGTCGACGCTGGCGGCAACGTCACCGGCTTCAGCTCTGTCGCGGACACCGGGGCCGGGCTGGAAGGGACAGACGACCTGTCCTCTATCGAGGTGCTCTACTTCGATGGTGAGGCGCTGACGCTTGTGGCGGCCGACCTGCCGACTTTCGCCATCGCCGCCGACGCGGCTGTGGATGACGAGGGTGACAGCGGCACCACAGCGCTGACCTTTACGGTCACCCGGTCGGGCAACACGGCGATCGCAACCAGCGTGGCCTTTGCGGTCAGTTCTGCCAGTGCAAGCGGTGACGATTTCGACGGTGGCAGCCTGCCCAGCGGCACGGTCAGCTTCCTCGCCGGGGAAACCTCGAAGACGCTGACCATCGACGTCGCCGGGGACCTTTTGGTGGAAGATGACGAGACATTCACCGTGACCCTCTCGGATCCTGCGGACAATGGCATCGTCCTGGACGGTCAGGGCAGCGCGGACGGGACAATCGTCAACGACGACAACACCGCGCCGGTGGCTCAGGATGACGCCCTGATCAGCGGTGAGGATGTCGGCTTCACCGGGGTCGATCTCTTTGCGGACAACGACAATGGGGTCGACAGCGATGCCGACGGCGACAGCTTCTCGATCATCGAAGTCAATGGTCAGACGGCCAGCGTCGGCTCGCAGATCATTCTGGGTTCTGGCGCCCTTCTGACTGTTCGGGCCGATGGCACGGTGGACTACGATCCAAACGGCCAGTTCGAAAGCCTTGCAGATGGTGAAAGCGCTACCGACAGCTTTACCTACACGATCCGTGACGACAGGGTTCCGACCGCGACGGATCAGGCCACGGTCACCATCACCATCGAGGGAGATAACGACGACCCGGTTGCAAACGACGATACCGGCGACGTTCTTGAAGAAGGCACCCTGTCCGTGACCGATGTGGCACTGGGCGTCCTGGCAAACGATACGGATATCGATGCCACGGATGATCTGACGGTCAGCGGTGTCGCGGGCGGTTCCGTCGGCACGGGTGTAACGCTTGGCTCCGGTGCGGTCATCACGATGAACGCTGATGGAACCTACGATTACGACCCCTCTGGCGCCTATGATTATCTGCTGGCGGGCGTCACCGCTCAGGAGACGATCCAGTATACGGTCAGCGATGGGAACGGTGGCACGGATACAGCCGATCTCGTGATCACCATCACCGGTGAGAACGAACTGCCGGTGGCCCAGGACGACACCTTTGCGACAGGGGAGGATGCAGCCCTGTCGGGCGACGTCTTTGCCAACAACGGAAATGGCGTCGATGAGGATCCTGATGGGACCTTTACGGTGGTCGAACTCGATGGGTCGGATACCGATGTGGGCAATCAGGTCACCTTGGCCTCGGGCGCGCTGCTGACCCTGAACGCCAACGGAACATTCGACTATGATCCGAATGGCGCGTTCAACTATCTCGACGATACTGAAACGGCGACTGAGACATTTACCTATACGATCCGCGATAATGACGGCGCCGAGACGACGGCGACGGCCACCATCACGATCAACGGTCAGAATGACGGACCGACCGCAGAGGACGACGAATTCGTCTTTTCCGAAGCTGCCGATCTGTCCTTTGGCAATGTCCTTGTGGCCAACAGGGGCTTGGCGGACAGCGACCCGGATGGGGATGCGCTGACCGTCAGCGCGGTGAACGGCGAACAGCTGGACGTCGGAACCACGGTGACCTTGAACAGCGGCGCCCTTCTGACACTGCGCGCGGACGGCACGTTCGACTACGACAACAATGGCGTGTTCGACTCTCTGGGCGACTTCGTGTTCGGGACCGATACTTTCGACTACACGGTGACCGATGGAGACGTTGCCTCTGTCGCGACAGCAACGATCACGATTGTCGGCACCGCCACGGCAGCGACAGCGCTTGACGATGGGCTGTTCGGCACCGATGCGGGCGAACGGATCAACCTGCTGGCCGGCGACGATGTATATCTCGCAAATGCCGGAGATGACTGGATCGACGGTAATGAAGGGAATGATCAAATCATCGCCGGCGAAGGCAACGACACTATCGAGATGGGCCTTGGCGTCGACCGTGGTCTGGGCGGGGCGGGAGACGATACCTTCATGCTCCGGGCGGGCGGCGATGCGACTTGGTCAGCCAGCTCTACTCTGTTCAGCCCCGCTGAGACCATGCAGGGTACGAACGGCGCGTTTGATTTCTCTGTGCTATCCGGTAAAAATCGGTTCGACGATATTTATGACGGTGGCACCGGTATCGATAGCATCACTGGAACCGATGGTGACGATGCTCTGGTTGTTTACGATCCGGAATTCTCACTTATTTTCCGTGGGATCAATGAATCCGATGCGCGGATTGTCGATATCGAAGTGTTCGACATGGGAGACGGCGACGACATCGTGAATTTGTCGGCCCGGCCAGAGTTTTCCGGCCCTAGCTACGAGGTTGATGTCACCATCTACGGGGGAGCGGGCAACGACAGGCTCTTCGCCGGCAACGGCAATGATGTGATCGACGGTGGCGGTTCTGACAACCTGACAAGACAACTCGGGAACGGATATGACTTCGTCGTTGGTGGCGGTGGCAACGATGTCCTGACGGGTGGGGCGGGCCTTACCTTGTTCGGCATTGGGGATATTGCGAATGCCGGTGTTGATACAATCACAGACTTCGAGGTCGGTCTGGATCGTCTGCGTGTGGTAGGTTTTCAGGTGGATGGAAACGATTTTGCCGATATTTCGATCACCGACGATGGACAAGATACAACCATTACGCTTATCGATGACCATACGGCTGTGATCGTTCTGGAAGACGTCTTGGCGGCGGACATTACAGTGGATGATTTCCTCTTTTTCCTTTAAACCAGCCGCAGGCAGTAAATCTATCAGGAGAGACTCTCATGTCCCGCAACGACTTAAACAAACAGGAATTTTCCGAGGAACTGAGTAAGACGGTCGAGTCTTCAGCAGATCTTGACGATGCAGAGCGTCGGGAAATGCTCAAGCGCGTCGCTCGCATCGGAGCTGCTGCCGTTCCAGCTGCTGCGGTACTTCTGAACAGTAAAGCGCAGGCCCAGGCAACGACTCAGTCACAGGGGACCGGTACTATCGGCGGCAACGGTTTCAGTGGCGATTTTTAACGGGAGAGAAACGGCTTAACATGGGTCTTCCCTATCAGGAGCCAGTTTAAATGGATCCTCTATGCATTTCTCTCGCGAAACTTTTTATCTGGGAGGAGCCGGGGAGTCCTGATATCAAAATAGGTAACCGTGCAGCAGCAGAAATTTTCTCGGCGGACTTTTCGAGCCTATCGAGAGAATTTCTGCCACCCTATCGACTGATCCCCGAGGAGCGTCCCTTTGTCTCGAGATGGGATCACGAAAGTGTTGTCGCCTGCGGTGGAGCGTCATCTCCGGTTCATATGCGGATCAGCGGACACAGAACCGCGGCTTTCTGGAGCAAGGTATTTGCGCCCCTCGTGACTGACCGGCGCGAGAACCCAGAGACCATCGACATGATTGAGGCTCCGGATGGCTCCGTTTCGATTTGGCAGGGATTGGAGCGCGTCGAAGATCCCGGTGGTGCCGATGGTGCCATGGCGCAACCCGGTGGAGATATCCGGTTCATCCTGCCGCAACTTTGGTTCGGGGACCGGGTTTGCGGCATTTTGCATGGCTGCGCGATGGAATGGCACGGCAAGACTTTCGCGCTTCTTGGTAAGTCTGGGGCGGGCAAGAGCACGCTGGCAGCGCATCTCGCGAGTCAGGGCGCTCGGTATGTGTCGGACGATCTGCTGTTCTTACTGGATGACGGCACGGTCCCCAGACTGGTTATGCCGCCCAGCATAAAGATCGGCGCCTGGGATCTGGTAAGCCCGCATTTTCCGGCCTTGCAAACTGTGCCGAGCTTTCTTAAGGGCGAGACTGCCTTTCGCCTTATGCCGGATGCGCCTTTCATTTCTGAAGAGGCCGGCGACATGCCACAACATTTCTTTTTTCTCGGGTTCACGGCTGGTCGGGTGCTGGCTGTTGACCAGATCGACTTGGACGAAGTTTTCCTGCGGCTGTCGTCCGTCGGTCTATGGGTGCGCAATGGTCGCCTTGCGGAGATTACCGGCATGTTGCGACCGGCCAAGTGGCATTGGCTTCGTCATGGTGACAGCGCTGAGGCGGGAGAAGCTATTGCTGGAATCCTTGACTCGTGACCACTGCGTCAAAGCCATTTTCGGCCGCGCATAGAAACGATGCGATGTCCCTGCTGTTGCTTGCCTCGCCCTTGCCGCTAGGCACAGAGGCTCTGCCCCGTCCTGTCGACGGAGGCGCGGCATTGGCCCGTGCAGCGCTGGAAACTGGACTGGCGGCTGCATTGTATGCCGCGCTGTCAGCGCGAGGAGGGCTTGGCGGCTTCTCACAGGAGGTCCGAGAGGGGTTGGAGGCAGCCTTTGTCCTGAATTCGGAGCGCAACTCCAACCTTTTGCGACAGATGCGGGATCTTGACGGGATTTTGCGGGATATCGGAATTGGACCGGTCTTTCTGAAAGGATCCGCGATCCTGCTTGCCAAAGTCTATCCGGTCTCAGGGGCTCGGCTTCTGGGCGACCTGGATGTGCTCGTGCCACCCGAACGGATTGAGGACGCGGTTGCTGCAGCTCAGTCAGCCGGTTACCGAAGTGCGACGCCCGATCACCTGAGTGATGCCTACCGGCTGGGCATCACAATGGCGAGCTGGCACGCCGCGCCTTTGTTCCATCCCGATTTGCCCGGCACACTGGAATTGCACCGGGCTTTCGACCCGAGGACAAGTTCCCCTGCGCTCACGGCACGCGGCATCCTGTCCGGGGCCGTGCCCTCTGATCTTGGTGGGTTGTTGCGACCGTCGGATACCGCGATGATGGGTATGGCCCTGACCCATTGGCTGCG
>CAZRZN010000136.1:0-10660 GCA_964604565.1 uncultured Rhodobacterales bacterium | reverse complement strand
TTGAGCGAGCGTGAGATCCTGTGGAAATACGCCTTGCGCAACGCGGTCCTGCCGGTGGTATCGCTGACGGCGGTGCAATTCGGTTTCATGCTGGGGGGGTCCATCGTGGTGGAATCCGTCTTTGCGATTCAGGGCATCGGCTATCTGGCCTGGCAAAGCATGAGTCGCGCGGACATGCCGGTGATTCAGGCCATCGTGCTGCTGATCTCGCTGGCCTATATCGGGCTGACGCTGCTGGCGGACCTGCTCAACGCGGTCTTTGACCCACGGTTGAGGCGGCGCGCATGACCGGTCTTGCATCTGCCGCCGCGCCCCGGCGGCATCTGGGATTCACTATGGGCGCGGCGGTGCTGGGGCTGCTGGCCCTCGTGGCGATCCTTGCGCCTGTGCTGGCGCCGCATGATCCCTATGCGCAGGATCTTGCGCTGCGGCTGAAACCGCCGTTCTGGCATGACGGGGCCGCGCCGGGCTATCCGCTGGGCACCGATCAGCTTGGCCGCGATTACCTGTCGCGGCTGATCTACGGCGCGCGGATCTCTCTGGCGCTGGGACTGGGCGCGGTGCTGATCTCCGGTGTTGTCGGGATCGGGCTGGGGATTGTTGCGGGCTATTTCGGCGGCTGGATCGACACGGCGATTTCGGCGGTGATCACCACGCGGCTGTCGCTGCCGGTGGTGCTGGTCGCGCTGGCTGTCGTGGCCATCGTGGGCGGGTCGCTGACGGTCGTGTTGCTGGTCATCGGTCTGTTGCTGTGGGATCAGTTCGCGGTGGTGGCGCGCACCGCGACGATGCAGCTGCGCTCTGCCGATTTCGTGGCGTCGGCGCGGGCGATGGGTGCGTCCCGCAGCCATATCCTCCTGCGGGAGATCCTGCCCAATCTGCGGGCGCCGCTGATCGTCGTGGCCACGGTGGAGATGGCCAACGCCATCCTGATCGAGGCGGCGCTGTCCTTTCTGGGGCTGGGTGTGCAGGCCCCGCTGCCGTCCTGGGGGCTGATGCTGTCGGAGGGCAAGAATTTCATGTTCTTCAGCCCGTGGATCATCACCCTGCCGGGATTGTGCCTGTTCACGCTGACCCTTGCGATCAACCTGATGGGTGACGGGTTGCGCGATGTCCGGGGCAGGGCAGCATGAGCCTGCTGTCGGTCGAGGGGCTGAACGTGCGTCTGGGGTCCGTGGCCGCGGTCCGGGACGTGTCCTTCGACCTCGCGCGGGGCGAGACGCTGGCCATCGTCGGCGAAAGCGGGTCGGGCAAGTCGATGACCGCGCTGGCCCTGATGGGCCTCTTGCCCAGGATCGCCGAAACGGAGGCGAAGCGCGTCGAGATGGCAGGCGGCGCGCATCCCGCCACGCTGCGCGGCGACCGTGTGGCGATGATCTTTCAGGAACCGATGACCGCGCTGAACCCGGTCTACACCATCGGCGATCAGCTCATGGCGGTCTACCGGCGGCACAAGGGGGCCGCTGGCGCGCGGGCGCGCGCGGTCGACCTGCTGGCCCGGGTCGGTCTGCCGGATCCTGCGGCACGCATGGGGCAGTTTCCGCACCAGATGTCGGGTGGTCAGCGCCAGCGCGTGCTGATCGCCATGGCGCTGATGTGCGGCCCCGATCTGCTGATCGCGGATGAGCCGACCACCGCGCTGGACGTGACCACGCAATTGCGCCTGCTGGACCTGCTGGCAGGCCTGCGCGCGGAACTGGGGCTGGCCATGCTGTTCATCTCGCACGACCTTGGCGTCGTGGCGCGGGTCGCGGACCGGATCGCGGTGATGAAGGACGGTGCATTTGTCGAACAAGGGCCTGCGCGTCAGGTCTTGCAGGCGCCATCGCACCCCTACACCCAAAAACTGATCGCGAGCCTGCCCGCGCCGCGGCCCCCGCGCGCGGTGACGGCAGAGCCGGTCCTGCGGGCGGAGAAGATTCACCGCCGCTATGCCACCGGCGGGATCCTGCGGCGGGACAGCTTTCACGCGCTCAAGGGCGTGTCGCTGGACCTGCGCCGGGGCGAAACGCTGGGCATCGTCGGGGAATCCGGCTGCGGAAAATCCACGCTGGCCCGCATCCTCATCGGGCTGGACAGGCCGGACAGCGGCGTGATGACCCTTGACGGGACGCCGATGGACAGTCTGGACCAGCGCGCCCGCGCCCGCCGCATCCAGCCGGTGTTTCAGGATCCGGCCGGATCGCTCAACCCGGCGTGGACGATCGCGGGCATTCTCGATCTGCCCCTGCGTCTCCACACCGATCTGGACGCAAGGGGCCGCGCCGCGCGGGTGGCCGACCTGCTGCGCGATGTCGACTTGCCGGAGCGTGTGGCCAAGGCGCGTCCGCGCGCCCTGTCAGGGGGACAACGGCAGCGTGTGGCCATCGCGCGGGCGCTTGCCGCCGACCCGGAGATCCTGATCTGCGATGAGCCGACCTCGGCGCTGGATGTGTCGGTGCAGGCGCAGATCCTTGCCTTGCTGCGGGACCTGCGCGACCGGCGGGATCTGTCCATCGTCTTCATCAGCCACGATCTGGCCGTGGTCGAGGCGCTTTGCGACCGCGTCGCGGTGATGGATGCGGGCGGGATCGTCGAAGAGGGTCCGGCGGATCGCGTCTTTGCCGCGCCGGTGCATGCCCGGACGAAAGCCTTGAAAGACGCCATACTGCGCATCGACGACATGCCGCAGCAGGCCATGTCATAGGGAGTGACGAAGATGGACATGGGAATCCGAGGGCGGCGCGCCCTGCTGACAGGGGCCTCGAAGGGGATGGGCCGCGCCTGTGCCGAGGCACTGGCACGGGAGGGGTGCGAGATCACGTTGGTGGCCCGGGGCGCCGACGCGCTGGAGGCCACGGCCGCCGAGATCCGGGCCGAAACGGGGGCGACCGTCCAGACGGTCGTCGGCGACGTCACGACAGAGGCGGGCCGCAAGGCGGCACTGGACGCCTGCCCGGAGCCGGATATCCTGCTGAACAATGCCGCCGGGATGAAACCGGGGGATTTCCGCGACTGGCGGCGCGACACCTGGATCGAGGCGCTGGACCTGATGATGCTCGCCCCGATCGAGATGATCCGGCTGACCTTTGACGGTATGGTGGAGCGTGAGTTCGGACGGATCGTCAACATCGCCTCGCGCGGGGTCAAGATCCCGGATCCGAAGCTGGGCCTGTCGAACGGTGCGCGCACCGGTCTGGTGGGGTTCTGCGCAGGGATCGCGCGCGGCGGGATCGCGCGCAACGTGACGATCAACACCATCCTGCCGGGCATCGTCGCCAGCGATGGACAGCGTCAGCATGTTGCCGCGCTTGCCGAAAAGACCGGCCGCAGCTTTGACGAGATATGGGCCGAACGCGCTGCCGGATCGCCCGCGGGCCGCTATGGCGAACCGGCGGAGATCGGCGCGCTTTTCGCCTTTCTCGCCTCGGCGCATTCGGGGCTGATGACCGGCCAGTCGATCCTGATGGACGGCGGCGACTATCCCGGAACGCTGTAGGCCGATGAACGAACGTCAGATCTCTGCCTTTCGTCATGTCATGAACCTTGGGTCCGTGACGGCGGCGGCGCGGGCGATGTCTGTCTCGCAACCGGCCGTATCGCGCCATATCGCCGATCTTGAGGCCGATCTCGGCTTTGCCCTGTTCGAACGGCGCAGCGGCAAGCTGCATCCGCTGCCCGAGGCCCGCACCCTTGGACAGGAAGTTGAACGGATGTTCTACGGGCTGGACCGGCTCAAGGCCTTCGCGCGGGAAATGCGCGGGCTGGCGCATGCCCAGATCGCCATTGCCAGCCTGCCGATGGCGTCCTTCCGGATCCTGCCGCGCGTGGTGTCGGCCTTTGTTGCCGCGCATCCGGGCATCCGGGTGACGCATAATGTCCATACCTCGCCGCGGATCGTGGACCTTGTGGCGGCGGGGCAGGCAGATTTCGGCATCGCGCAATTGGCCGCGGAACGCACGGATGTGCGCCGCATCGCCGGCTGGCGCTGCCCCTGTGTGGTCGCGGTGCCGACGGCGCATCCGCTCGCCGGGGCCGATGTCCTGCGTCCAAAGGATCTGGACGGCGTGCCCATGGTCGCGCTGGCGCATCAGACGGTCACCGCGGCCTTTGTCACCGAACGCTTCGCGCAGGCCGGGATCATTCCGCATATCGTGGCCGAAAGCCAGCCATCCTACGCCGCCTGCGGGATGGTTGCCGAAGGATTGGGCGTGGCGATTGTCGATCCGTTCACGCCGCATCTTTTCCCCCCGGGCATGTTGACAACGGTGCCTTTCGCGCCGGAAATCCCCTTCGATGTCTATCTGGTCGGCCATGCGGAGCGGCCGCTGTCGCGCGCGGTCGAGGCGATGATCGCCCTGCTGATGGAGGATCTGGACAGGACGGAGGGCACGGAGCGGCTGTTGCCGTGACGTCGCAGGGGAAAGCGTGCACCTCCCCGACTCATACCATCCACGCATGAGGGCATCGCAAATCTTGATTTGGCATTATGCCCTTCGGTGAGGATAATGTCGTCAACTTTCGGGACAGGGGTCCCGGCGCCGCACAAGGAGGACACCACCATGACGCATACCAAGCCTACCGGATCGTTTGTCGCGTTGATCACGCCGATGAACGAGGACGGATCCGTTGACTACGAGGGATTCCGCACGCTGATCGACTGGCACGCCGAAAACGGCACATCGGCATTGCTGATCATGGGATCGACCGGCGAAGTGTCGATGCTGTCGCAGCAGGAACGGCAGGAGATCGTGCGCCGGACCGTCGCGATGAAGAAACCCGGCATGACCATGTGGTATGGCTGCACCGGCAACAACACCGATGCCACCATGGATCATGTCCGCTTTGCCAAGCAGGAAGGGGCCGATGGCGCGATCTTTGCCGCGCCGTCCTATATCTGCGCCGACAACGACGCCATCGAGGACTACGCGCGCGAGGTTCTGGACAGCGCGGATCTGGCGATGGGGTTCTACAACAACCCGCCACGGGTCAAGACCGACCTGCATTGGTCCAACCTGCTGCGCCTTGCCGAACATCCCAACATGGTCGTGCTAAAGGAAAGCACCACGCGCGTGGGGCAGGTGGCGCAGGTTTGCGCGGCCCAGCCGGACATGGCGGTGATGTGTTGCTGCTCGCCCAACCTCGGCCTTGTCGTGCCGAACATGGCGCTTGGCGGGCATGGCACGGCGAACATGACCGGCAACCTCATTCCGCGCGAAATGGCGACCATCTCCAAGCCTTGGGAGAGCGGCGAGGATGCCTTTGCCTGCCGCGCGGCATGGCTGGACAACCTGCCGGTGCTGCACTTTGCCTATTCCGCGATCAACCCGGTCGCGGTCAAGACGCTGATGCGCGCCATCGGCCTGCCCGCCGGTCCGCTGCGGCGCCCGCTGAAGCCGCTGCCGCAACCGGCCATCGCCGAGGCACTGGAGATGATGCAGCGGCTGGGACTTGACCAGCGCTATGGCTTCAGGACGGGTCCGGCGGCGCTGACGGCGGCCGAATAGGCGCCGGCGGCCCGCCCGATTGCCCGCCCGAACCCCTTGCGCGCCAAGGTGATGCGGCCGGAATGACCGACCGCTGGGCACAAGAAACCCAAAGGCCTGTTTGCATGGCGTTTGGGCTTGAACGACCGAAACAAACACGGTCAAGTGATGTTCCGGTTATCCTGCCGTCTCAGGCGGCGGATACCGTCAAAAAACAACAGGGAGAGACGACAGTGTTCATGCGACTTCGCGCGATTGCCCTTGCGGCGGCGGTGACCCTTGTGCCTGCCTTCGCGGCAGCCGATGAAATCTCGATCGTGCTGGGCGCAGAGCCGACCACGCTTGATCCGCACGCCGCCGACGACGGGTCGGAAAAGGCCGTCAACGACAACATCTTCGAGACGCTCATGGCGCGCGATCCGCAGGGCAACCTGATCACCGGCCTCGCGACCGAGGACCCAACGCAGATCGACGCGACCACATGGGAATTCAAGATCCCCGCCGGGCTGGAGTTCCACAACGGCGAGCCGCTGGATGCCGCCGCCATCGTCCATTCGGTCGAACGGATGATCGACCCCGATCTGAATTCCGAACAGCTGTCCTATTTTTCCACCTTCGCGGGGGCCGAAGCGGTCGATGACACGACCGTCCGCATCCTGACCTCCGGCCCGGACCCGATCCTGCCGGCGCGGATGTATTACTTCATGATCGTGCCGCCGGAAGCCAGCGAGGCGGAGGATTTCGCCTCCAACCCGGTCGGCTCCGGCCCTTACAAATTCGTCAGCTGGGATCGCGGAAACCAGATCGTGCTTGAGGCCGATCCGGAATGGCGCGGCGGCGATCTGGACGTGCAGCAGGTCACCTACCGCTTCATCGAGGAAAGCGGCACGCGCATGGCCGCGCTGATGGCGGGGGAGGTCGATCTGATCACCAACCTGCTGCCGGAATTCACCGGGCAGGTGCCCGCGTCCACGTCGATGCGCGGGCTGGAGCATCCGACCGTGATCCTGAACACGCAGGGCGGCATCACGTCCGACGTTCGGGTGCGCCGGGCGCTGAACCTTGCCGTCGACAAGGAGGCGCTGGCCTCCGCGCTGTTCGAAGGGCAGGCGCAGGTCGAGGCCGGGCAATTGCTGGGCCGGACCTACTTCGGCTTCAACGAGGACGTCTCCGCCTATCCCTACGATCCGGATCAGGCGATGGCCCTGCTGGAAGAGGCGGGCGCGGCCGGTGGGGACATCACGCTGGTTGGCACCTCCGGGCGCTGGCTGAAAGACCGTGAGATCGCCGAGGTCGTGGCCGGATACTGGTCCGCCGTGGGATTGAACGTCGATGTGCAGATCTTCGAGTTCGACGAATATCTTCAGCGCCTCTTCGACAAGGAAAACCGGGCCGATGCGATCTTTGTCGTGTCGGGCAATGAACTGCTGGATGCGGACCGGTCCTTCAGCGCCTATTACGCGCCGTCGGGCTTCGGATCGTCCAACGATTTCGAGGAGTTGGAACAGTGGATCACCGAAGCAAGGAGCGAGACCGACCTTGAAGCGCGGCAGGCCCTGTATGAAAAAGCCGTGCAGCTTGGCCATGACGAGGCAATCCTGACTTTCCTGTTGAACATCAACAACATCTGGGGTCTGTCTGATCGCCTCACCTGGGAGCCCCGGGTGGATGGCAAGATGTTCGTCTCGACCATGACGGTCGAGTAAGCCCCGAAACAGGAAGGCGACCACTTTGGGCAGGTATATACTCACCAAGCTGGGGCAGGGCGTCATCGTCGTGCTGTCGGTGGTCGTGGTCGTCTTCATCCTGACGCGTCTTGTCGGTGATCCGGTGCGCGTCATGCTGCCGCTGGAGGCCACGCAGGAACAGCGCGCGCAATTCGAGGCGCAGCTTGGCCTTGACCGGCCCATCGGCGTGCAATTTGTCGATTACGTCACGGATGTCGCGGTGCTGGATTTCGGCGAAAGCCTTTGGCAACGCCGCCCGGTGATGGAGATCATCGTCGAAAAGGCGCCCGCCACGTTGCTGCTGACCCTGACCGCCATCGGCCTTGCGGTGGCGATGGCGGTGCCGCTGGGCGCGGTGGCGGCCCTCAGGCCCGAGGGGGTCGTGGACAGGATCGTGGTGCTGATCTCGCTCATCGGGCTGTCGATCCCGCAATTCTGGCTGGGTCTGCTGTTCATCGTCTTTTTTGCCCTGACGCTGGGCTGGTTGCCCACCTCCGGCTCGGGCACGCCCGCGCACATGATCCTGCCGGCGCTGACGCTGGCGATCCCGGCCATGACACGGCTTGTCATGGTGGTGCGGTCCACCATGATCGACGAGCTGAACGCGCAATATGTCCGGGTGCTGCGCGCCAAGGGGATGCGCCCATGGCGGGTGGTGGCGGTCCATGCGCTCAAGAATTCCTCCGTGCCGATCCTGACCCTTGCGGGCTGGGAACTGATCCGCGCGCTGTCCGGCTACACCGTTGTCGTTGAAAGCGTCTTTGCATGGCCGGGACTGGGCCTGACGGCCATTCAGGCCATCGAACGGCAGGATCTGATCCTGCTTCAGGCGATCGTCTTTCTCACGGCGATCATGGTCGTCGTGCTGAACCTGATGCTCGACATCCTGTCCAAGGCCTTCGATCCCCGGATCGATCTGCGCGCGGCATGAGTGTGATGGACTCGGATACGGCGGCAGACGTCCCCGCGGAGCAGGATGCCACCGGGCCGGCAATGGCCTCTCCCGTGCCCGGTCTTTGGGCCGATCTCAAGGGCGACGCGCCCGGTCTGATCGGCGCGGGGTTTCTGGTGCTGCTGTTGCTGGCGGCGATCTGCGCGCCACTGCTGGCGCCCTACGACCCGGCCGCGCAGAACATCATCATGCGGTTGAAACCCCCGGCATGGGTGGATGGCGGAAGCTGGGCGCATGTCCTCGGCACCGACCATCTGGGCCGCGACGTGCTGTCCCGCCTGATCCACGGCAGCCGGATCTCGCTGATCGTGGGGGCGGCGACAGTTTTGCTGGCAGGCACCTTCGGTGTTCTGATGGGGCTGACGGCGGGTTACGTGGGCGGCCGGACCGACAATTGGATCTCGGCCATCGTGGACACGCAGGTGGCCTTTCCCGGGCTGTTGCTGGCACTGCTGATCCTTGCCGTGATCGGGCCGTCGACCATTACGGTGATTGTCGTGCTCGCCTTGAATGGCTGGATGGTCTACGCCCGGGTCACGCGCGGCGTGGTCCTGTCCCTGCGCCACACCGCCTTTGTGGAGGCGGCGGGCCTGCTGGGCTGTTCGACATGGCGCGTGCTGATCCGCCACCTTCTGCCGAACCTTTCTGCGCCGCTGCTGACCCTCGGCACGCTGGAATTCGCCCGCATCGTGCTGGCGGAGGCCGCGCTGTCCTTCCTCGGGCTGGGGGTCCAGCCGCCGGCCACGTCCTGGGGTTTGGATGTGGCGCAGGGCAAGGATTACATGTTCCGCGCCTGGTGGCTGGTGACCTTTCCGGGGCTGGCCATCGCGATGACCGTGCTGGCGATCAACCTGATCGCGTCGTGGCTGCGCGTGACGTCCGACCCGGTGGAACGCGAAAAACGCTTTGCGAGGCGGGCGCGATGACTGAACCGCTTTTGCAGGTTGAGGGGCTGGAGGTCGAATTCCTGACCCGGCGCGGCACGGTGGACGCGGTGCGCGGCCTGTCCTTCGATCTGGGGCCGGGAACGGCGATGGGCCTTGTCGGGGAAAGTGGCTGCGGCAAATCCGTCACCGCCATGGCGCTGATGGGCATGGTGCAATTGCCGGGCCGGTTGAAGGCCGGGCGCGTCCGCTGGAAAGGGCGCGATATCCTCGGCCCTGGCAGCGATGCCTACCGGCGCGAGGTCTGCGGCCGCGACATCGCGATGGTGTTTCAGGATCCGATGACCAGCCTTGATCCGCTGTTCACCATCGGCTCGCAGATCGCCGAGGTGCTGCGCCTGCACAGGGGCCTTTCGGTGGTGGCCGCACGCGACCGGGCGGTCGAACTGCTGGATCTGGTGCAGATCCCGAAACCGGCGCAGCGGGTGGACCAGTATCCGCATGAATTTTCCGGCGGGATGCGCCAGCGCGCGCTGATCGCCATGGCGTTGGCGGCGGAGCCGGATCTGCTGGTCGCGGATGAGCCGACCACCGCGCTGGACGTGACGGTGCAGGCGGGCATCCTCGATCTGCTGGCGGATTTGCAGCAACGGCTGGGTCTGTCGGTCCTGATGATCACGCATGACCTTGGGGTGGTTGCGAAACTCTGCCACCGGGTTGCGGTGATGTATGCGGGCGAGATTGTCGAGGACGGGCCCGCGGCGACCATGCTGCACGCGCCCGGGCATCCTTATACTGCGGGTCTGTTGTCAGCGACACCCAGCCTGTCCGACACACGCGACCGGCTGACCACGATCGAGGGTCAGCCGCCCGATCTGCGCCTGCCGCGCACCGCATGCCCGTTCCGGCCGCGCTGCCGCAATGCAGTTGTGTCCTGTGCCGTCGCGCCGGATCTTTTGGCCAAGGCCCGGCATCCGGGCCGTCTGGCCTGTCACAATCCCGTCGAGGTTCCGCGCGCGGCCGCCACGGGTGCGGTTGCACGGCCCGCTGTGCGTTCCGATGCCGAGCCTTTGGTGCGGGTCGAGGATCTGACCGTGCGCTTTGCCATCGGCAAGCAGCCGATCTTTGGCGCGGCGCGCACGATGACGGCGGTGGATGGGGTGTCCTTCGACATCTATCCCGGTGAGACGCTGGGCCTTGTGGGGGAATCCGGGTCGGGCAAGACGACGACGGGACGGGCGTTGCTGCGCGCCGCACCGATCAGTTCGGGCCGCGTGCTGTTCGACGGACAGGATATCGGCACGTTGAAACCGCGCGCGCTGCGGAACCTGCGCCGGGACATGCAGCTGATCTTTCAGGACCCCTATTCCAGCCTGAACCCGCGCATGACCGTCGCGCAGATCGTGTCGGAACCGCTGATCGTGCACGGGATCGAACGCGATCCGGCGCGCCTTGCAGCCCGCGTGGCGGAATTGCTGGATCTGGTCGGTCTGCCGGGGGACGCCGCCGAACGGCATCCGCACGCCTTTTCGGGCGGGCAGCGGCAACGCGTCGGTATCGCCCGCGCGCTGACGCTGGAGCCACGGCTGATCATCGCGGATGAACCCGTCTCCGCGCTGGACGTGTCGATCC
>CAZRZN010000135.1:0-10684 GCA_964604565.1 uncultured Rhodobacterales bacterium | reverse complement strand
CCGGCAACACGAGAGCCATCTCCCCCCCGATGCCGTGACGGGCGCGGAACGCCTGCACCTCTGCCGCGGTGGCCTGGCGGTCCATCACGACCGGATGGCCGACGAAATCGCAGGCGATTCCGGCGGCCTGCATATAGGGCGGCTCGAACGGGAGGAGCGCCAGCACCTGATCCACATGGGCGGCCATCTTGGCCGCCCGTTTCGGCCGCCACGCCCAGACCGTCGGCGCCACGTAATGCACCACCCGCAGGTCCGACACCGCCTTGACCAGCCGCGCCACGCGAAGCGAGAATTCCGGCAGGTCGATGGTGATCAGGACATCCGGGCGCTCGGCCAGCACCGCGTCGGCGGTCTGGCGGATGCGCCCCTTGAGGTGGCGGTATTCGCGGAGGATCTCGCCGATCCCCATGATCGAGATCTCATCCATGGGAAACAGGCTGTCGAGCCCTTCGGCCTGCATCAGCGGCCCACCGATCCCGCGAAACTGTATCCCCGGCACAAGCTCCTTCAGGCCCGCCATCAGCGCGGCGCCCAGCTTGTCGCCGGACTGCTCCCCCGCGGTGATGAAGACCCGCATCAGGCGCCCCTTTCCCGCACCCAGAGATACAGCCCGGCCGCATCCAGCCGGTCGATCACTTCTGGCTGATCCAGCACCATGACGCCCTGCGCCTCGATCACGAGGCCGGCAAGCCCGGCGGAAACCGCGCGCGTGGCGCTTTGCGGACCGATCACCGGCAGATCCGCGCGGCGTTCCTGACCCGGCTTGGGGGCCTTGAACAGCAGGCCGCCACGGGCCTCCGGGCCGAGGGCAGAGAGCATGGCATCGGTGCCGGCCTGCGTCTCCCGCGCGATCACGCGGTCGCCGCTCAGAACGCAGGCCTGCCCGAGGTCGCGGCGCGCCTGCTCCCCCGAGACCCTGTCGCCAAGGCGCGCGGTCATGGCGGCGTCCGGGGGCGGCGAGACGCGGGTCAGCACGCCCACCGGCGGAAACAGATCCGGAAGCAGGTCATGCGCGGCAAGCACATCGAAACCGGCATCTTCGAGAATGTCGATGGCGATGCGCAACGCACCGTCGTCCCCGCGACGCAGCGCGCGCAGCACGCGCGGCAACAGCGGCAGCGTGGCAAGGTCGAAGCGTCTGGGCGACAGGTCCGGACGGTCGATCGCCCCGCAGAGGCAGACACGGGTCACGCCACGTTCACGCAGCCACAACAGCAGGCCGCCCAGCTTTTCGATCCGGAACAGCTGATCGGCGGTCAACTCATCGGGCGGGGAATGCGCAAGACCGCACACCACGAAAGGTTCGGTCAGTCTTTCGGAGACGGCCTTTGGCAGACTGCCACGGCCCGCGATCAGTGCCAGCATCCGTCCGTTCACCCCGGCGTCAGGAAGGAGCGGTCACTGTCGCCAAGGATGAAATCGACAATCTCGCGGACATAGGCGCTTTGGGTTTCGTCGCCCAGACGGCGCGCGCGGTCCTGAAAGGCGCCCTCCCCCTGTGCAAGCATCTGAAACGCCGCGCGCAGGGCGGTGATGTCGGCGCGGCTGACCCCCCGACGCTTGAGCCCCACGAGGTTCAGCCCGTCGAGGATGCCGCGCGGTCCCTGCACGAGGCCGTAGGGAATCACGTCATTGGTGACCATGGTCACGGCGCCGATGATCGCGCCGCGCCCCACGCGCACCCACTGATGCACGCCCGACAGCCCGCCCACGATCACATCGTCCTCGATGATGCAATGTCCGGCAAGCGCCGCGGAATTCACGATGATCACATTGCTGCCCACCTGCGCATCATGCGCCACGTGGCAGCCCGCCATGAACAGCCCGTCATCGCCGACGCGCGTCACGCCGCCACCGCCCTCGGTGCCGATGTTCATGGTGACATGTTCGCGGATGCGATTGCGCGCACCGATCACGAGGCGGGTCTTTTCACCGCGGAACTTCAGATCCTGCGGGATCTCGCCGATCACCGCGAAGGGAAAGATCACCGTTTCCGGCCCGATCTCTGTCCGGCCGGTGACAACGACATGGGATTTCAACTCGACCCCGTCGCCAAGGACCACTTCGGGACCGACGTGACAGAATGGACCGATGACGCATCCCCGGCCGATCCGGGCGCCGTCCTCGACAAGGGCATGAGAATGAATCACGGTGTCGACAGCCTGCGCGGGCGCATCCTGTGCGGCGCCCTGATCCGGGGTCCGCTGGGTCAAGGGGCCAGATCCAGCATCGCCGTGAATTCGGCCTCAGCGGCCATCTCGCCCGCCACCTCGGCGACGCCGCCGAATTTCCAGACCTTGCCGCCGGGTTTGCCACGCAGGGTCGTGAGACGCATCTGCAACTGGTCGCCCGGCACGACCTTGCGGCGGAACTTGCATTTGTCGATGGCCATGAAATACACCTTCATATCCTTGTCGGCCGCGCCGAGGGACGTGCCCACCATGATCGCCGCCGTCTGGGCCATGGCTTCCACGATGGTCACGCCGGGCATGATCGGCAAGCCCGGGAAATGACCCTGGAAATGCGGCTCGTTCATGGTGACGTTCTTGATCCCAAGCCCCGATTTCGTCCCGTCGATCTGTTCCACCCGGTCCACCAGCAGGAATGGATACCGATGCGGAATGATCCGCTGAATAAGCTGAATATCAGCGCTCAGAAGCGTTTCGGTCATGGATGCCCGCCCTTTTCAATCTCGGCGCAACCCGTAGCAATCGAGAGCGGCGGGGGCAAGCGCGTGATCACGGACGCGCATCGTCCGGTGCATCCGGATCCAGGGCGGGATCGGTCCGGATGTCCGGGGCGGGCGGCGGACCCGGCGCAGGATCGGGCGGAGGATCCGGCTGTGGATCGGTGTCGGCGGCGGCCCCTGCGCCGATCTGTTCGTCGATCAGCCGTGCCGCGCGGTCGGTCACGTCGATGGCATCGACCGAGACAAAGACGCTGCGCCTTTCGAGGATGACGGCTGCCTCGGCCTCGCGCAGCAGCTCCTCCAGCACCGGCTGGGCCACGGTCAGAAAGCGGCGCCGCGCCTCTTCGGTGCGGGTTCCGATGGCGCGGGCCTTGGCGTCCTGTTCGCTGCGCAGACGCTGCACCTTTTCGTCGAATTCATCCGCCAGCCGCCGAAATTCCTCCGGCGCGAGAGTCGGGCGCAGATCGGTCAGGCGCCGTTCCTCCTCGATCAGCTCTGCCTCGATCCTGCGATTCTCGGCCGCGATCACGCGGCTTTCGCTTTCGATCTCGTCGTTGACACGCCGGCCAAAGGCGCTCTGATCGAACACCCGCTCGAAGTCGATGACCAGCACCGGACTCTGGACCGGCGGCGGCGCGACAGGTCCGGATTGTTGGGCCGGTAATGCGCCAGCCCAAAGCACGAATCCCACCGCCAAGAGGCCGACCGGAAGGCGCATGGATCAGAACTGTGTCGAGATCGTCAGGTTGAAGTTCTGCGCCTTGTCCCACTTGGTCTTTTGCAGCGGTTCGGAGAAGTTCAGCCGCAGAGGGCCGATGGCGCTGTCCCACAAGATAGAAAAGCCGATGACATGGCGCGCCTCGAAGCCGTCGGAAACGATGTTGGCGGTCGCTGCGTCCTTGGTCGAACTGTCCAGTCCCCAGACCGAGCCGATGTCGTAGAACAGGCCGCCGGAGATACCGTATTCCTCCGGCAGACCCAGCGGGAACTCCGCATCGAAACGCGCAACGGCAAAGTAATTGCCACCCAGCGCATCGTCCACATCGCCGCCAACCTCACGCGGGCCAATGCCGCCGGATTCGAAACCGCGCATGATATTGGGGCCGATGAGATAGCGGTCCGTGACGCGGCTGTTGCCGCTGGAATAGCTGAGGGCGCCGCCCTCCAGCGTGGCGCGCAGCGTCACTTCCTCGCTGAAGGCCATGGTCTGTGCGATGGCCTTCACACTGGTCTTGACGTAGGTGGTGTCGCCGCCGACGCCCGCAAAATCCTGCCCAAATTCAAAGCGGTAGCGCGAGTTCGGGTTCAGCCCGAGGCGCGCGGTATCAAAGCTGTAGGTGTAGCCAAGCGCGCTGTCGTAACGCTCACCCTCCAGCGCTTCGGCCTTGACCACGCCACCGATGTCGGTATCAGTCTGATCCACGTTCCGGATCAACCCGTAGTCCAGCGTATAGCGGACCTGCAGGCGCCCCTGCTCCGACACGGGGAATTCCAGAAACGGGCGGAAAACGCCGTTGACCGTATCGAAAACCGCGTTCTCATTGTCAGTCTCGTTGTAGTCCAGCGCAAAGCCGAGCGAGAGATCGCGTCCGAAGAGGCCCGGCTCGACAAAGGTGAGCGCATATTGCTGCGATTCCGCCGCCGTGTTGATGGTGAAGCTGAAGGATTGACCACGGCCAAGAAAATTCCGCTCGGAGAAGGAGATCGCGGCACCCACCCCGCTGGCCGAGGAATAGGAACCACCGAAGCTGAGCGAGCCGGTGGGCTGTTCCTCGACGTCCACATCGACGATGACCTGCTGCGGGGTCGACCCCTCGCGCGCCTGCACATCGGCGTTGCTGAAAAAGCCCAGCGCGCGGATGCGTTCGGCGCTTTCACGAATGGCGCGCGGATTGAAGGGATCGCCCTCCACCACCTCGAACTGGCGGCGGATCACCCGGTCCAGCGTGGTGGTGTTGCCCTCGATATCGATCCGCTCGATGAAGATCCGGTCCCCGCGGACCAGCGCAAATTCGACGTCCAGCGTAAGCGCGCGATCATTGCGGATGATCCGCGGTTCCACCCGAACGAAATTCAGACCCTGCTGCACCGCCAGTTTTTCAAGGCGCGCGATCTCGTTCTCGACGAGGGTCGGCGAATAGACGGCGCCGGACCGCAGGCGAATCCGGCTCTGGAACAAGTCGGGATCCACATCGGCCAGATCGGAGATGACGCGCACGTCACCGACACTGAACTGCTGGCCTTCCTCGACGTTGACCGTGACGAAATAGGCATCGCGTTCCTGCGCCAATTCGGCGTTGACCCCGGTGATCCGGAAATCGACATAGCCCCGCGAAGCGTAGAAATCGCGCAGCAATTGCTTGTCGAACTCGATCCGGTCCTCGATGAAGGTGTCCTTGCGAATGACAGCCCGCAGCAGCCCGGCCTGCTTGGTTTCCAGCACGCGGCGCAGACGGCGGTCGGAATACTGGTCATTGCCGACAAATCCGATGCGCTCGACCTCGGCGACGCCGCCTTCGAAGACTTCGAACACGAGGTCGACGCGGTTGTCGCTGCGGCGGATCACCTTGGGATTGACCCGCGCGGCAAGGCGGCCCTGCGCCTCATAGGCCTGCGAGATGGCCTGCGCGTCCGCCTCTGCAACGCGGGGGCTGAACACCCGGCGGGACTGCGATTGCAGCACGCCGCTCAGATCCTCGTCCTTGATGCGTCTGTTGCCCTCGATCACGATGCGGTTGATCGTGGGATATTCGACAACGCGGATGACCAGTTCGCGTCCCTGCGGGATGATCTCCACGGTCTCGAACAGACCGGAGCCGAAGATGCGCTGGTAGGCGTCGTTGAGTTCCGCACCGCTGACGGTCTGCCCACGGGCGATCCCGGCGTAAGACAGGATGGTGCCCGCCTCGACCCGGCGGTTCCCCTCGATCGTGACAGAGGAGAAACTGTAGCTTTGGGCGTAGGCGACATGGGGGACGGTGGCCGCCCCTGCCCCAAGCGCCACCGCAAGGCCGAGCGAGACGGCCCGCACGGCATTCGCGACATCGTAACTCTTTGACAGACCCAGCGCTTTCCGCGCGGAAATGACCTTTGCCATTCTCGCAATCCAATTTGACATCCCTCGATTGTCAGTATCGGGAATGCCCGGTCTTGTCAAAAGCCCGAAGGTGCGAATTTGGCCCGGTGTCACCGCAGGGCGACTCGTGTCATTTCAGGTGGGCGGAATCCCGGTTTCCGGGGGGCCTTCCGAGGCGGCCATCGCGCCGCTTTTCGCGGAGTGTCCGCTGGCCCCGCAGGACGGGGCGCAGGCTCTCCTAGTGCAGCAAAGATCCCAGCCAGGCCCCGAAAAACAAGGCGAAGATGATCGTGCAGATATAAAGCAGCCGGTCCCAGTTGATGGTCACCAGCAGGCTCATGCTGCGGTATCCTGCTTGAATCGTTTGCATGGCGTCGATCCCCGTTTGCATCGGCCCCTGCGGTATGACGGACGATTCAGGCAAGATTTGGGCGCAGCGCGAATTTTTCTGTCGGATTATTGCGCTCAGCGGTGTCGCGTCAGGGGCAGAACAGATCGTTCGACAGCGCAAAGACCATCAGGGACAGCACCGCCGTCAGGCCGATGGTCATCAGAACCTTCAGGGCACGGTCGCTCGGCGGGCGGCCGGAGACGGCCTCATAGGCGTAGAACACGAGGTGACCGCCATCCAGCACTGGCACCGGGAACAGGTTCAGCAGGCCCACGGCGGTCGACAGCACCGCGATGAACCAGATGAAATTCGCCGTGCCCTGCGTGGCCATGTCGCCGCTGGTTTCCGCGATGCCGATGGGACCGGAGAGATTGCAGGTGCTGATGGCGCCGGTCGCCATGTGCCACAGGCCGGAAAGCGAGCCCTGAATGATGCGGCCGACCTGTTGCACGCCGCCCCAGACCGCGGTGCCCAGACCGGTCGATTCGGTGGCGGGTTCAAAGGCCACGCCGCCGACGATCCCGATGCGGTAGACCGTCCGAAAGCCCCCGCCGGACTGTGGTTCGTCCGTGCTGCGCGGGGTCATGGTCTTTTCCAGAATGTCGCCGTCGCGCCAGACACGGAGCGCCAGCGCATCGCCCTCCGATCCCTCGACCTTCTGGCGGAGTTCCTCGAAGGCGTGGATCTCGTCCCCGTCCACGGACAGGATCACGTCGCCCGCGCGCAGTCCGGCATCGCTGGCCGCCGAGCGGGGCGCGATCTGCGTGGCCAGCGGCGGATAGAGATAAGGGCCCGTCACGGTCATTTCCTGGCCGTCCCGATCAACCGCGTAGTCCAGCTGCGCCTGCTTCGGCAAATCGCCAAGATAGGCCTGCATGACCTGCGCATCTTCGGTGTCGGGGAAGGGCGTGCCCGCGATGGCGCGGATCTGGTCGCCCGGCTCAAGCGCCTGCTCGACGGGCAGCGCGCGCAGTTCCCCAACGGTGAGCGGATCTGCGGTTTCGCCGCGGAACATGATCACGCCGGTAAAGATCAGGATGGAGAGCGCGAAATTGAACAGCGGCCCGGCGGCAACGGTCGCGGTGCGCGCCCAAAGCGGCGCGCCGGACATGGTGCTGCGCATTTCCTTGTCGTCCAGCCCCTCAAGGGCCTCCTCGTCGATCCCGCCGGAAGCATTGGCATCGCCACGGAATTTCACGTAGCCCCCAAAGGGAATCGCGGCGACCTGCCATTTCGTGCCGTCCCTGTCGACCCGCGACCAGATCACCGGGCCGAAGCCAAGCGAGAAGACTTCCGGGTAGATCCCGGTCTTCTTGCCGACAATGAAATGGCCGTATTCGTGGATGGCGATGATCACGGAAAGCGCAAGCACAAAGAACACGATTGTCCAGAGAAAGCCCCCGAATTGCGGAATCAGTGTCGTCGGGTCCAAGCTGTGCGCTCCCTTTTTCAGGTTATCTCTGGATGACCGCGTCGGCCTCTAGCCGTGCGAGATGGTCCACTTCGCGCACCATATCAAGGGCAATACCGGCAGCATTGTGGCTTGCCTGCGACGAAAGACGGGTCAGAACCTCTTCAACGACGCCCGCCATCCGTGTGAAAGGAATGCGCTTTTCGATGAAGGCATCCAGCGCGCGTTCCTTGGCCGCGTTGAAAACCGCCCCCATCAGACCGCCCGCCGCCATGACCTCGCGCGCCAGCCTCAGGGCGGGCCAGCGCGTCTCGCAGGGCGCACGAAAGGTCAACTGTCCTATTCGCGCCAGATCCAGCCGTTCCACCGGCAGCGTCTTGCGCGAGGGGTGGTGCAGGGCAAAGCCGATGGCATGGCGCATGTCCGGCGGACCGACATGGGCCATCAGCGCCCCGTCATTGAATCCCACAAGCGCATGGATCAGCGATTCAGGATGCACGACGGTCTCTATCCGCGCGGGATCAATGCCGAAAAACTCCTTTGTTTCAATGAGCTCTAGCGCCTTGTTGAACATGGATGCGCTGTCGATGGTGATCCGTTGCCCCATCGCCCAATTGGGGTGCATGGCCGCCTGTTCCGGCGTCGCCTTGGCAAGATCCGCCAGCGGCCAGTCGCGAAAGGCGCCGCCGCTCGCGGTGATGATGACCCGTTCGACAGCCGACAGATCCTCCCCCAGGAGCGCCTGAAAGACGGCGGAATGTTCGCTGTCCACCGGCAGGATCCGCGCGCCGTGCGTCTGCGCGGTGCGCAGCATCAGCGCCCCGGCGCAGACCATGCTTTCCTTGTTGGCCAGCGCCAGCGTCGCCCCCTGCTGAAGCGCCCGCAACCCCGGCTCCAGCCCGGCGGCGCCGACGATGGCGGACATCACCCAATCGGCCGGGCGGGCAGCCGCCTCGACCAGCGCGGCGCGGCCTGCCGCCGCCTCGACCCGCGATCCGGCGAGGGCGGCGCGCAGCTCCTCCAGCCGGGTTTCATCCGCCGTCACCGCCAGATCCGCGTTCAAGCGCCGCGCATCGCGGGCCAGTTGCGCAATGTTGCGCCCGCCGGTCAGGGCGACGACATCGTAGGCCTCCGGGTCCCGCGCGATCAGGTCGAGGGTGTTCTGCCCGATCGACCCCGTGGCGCCGAGGATGGTGACGCGCCGCCTGCCCTGCCCGGTCATGACGCCCCCACGGGAAATCCGGTCACCTGGCCCGCGATCACAAGAAAGACCGCAGCCCCCAGCATTCCGTCGAACCTGTCCATCAGGCCGCCGTGACCGGGCAGCAGGTTGGAACTGTCCTTGACCCCGGCGGCGCGCTTGAGCGCGCTTTCGGCAATGTCACCGATCTGCGAGGCCATGCTCACCGCGATCGAGACGCCGACCAGACCGGCGCCCTGATCCGTGAAACCGGCAAAGATCAGCCCGACCGCAGCGGCGCCGACCCATCCCGCCAGAGTGCCGGACCAAGTCTTCTTGGGGCTGACGCGGGGCCAGAACTTTGGCCCGCCGATCAGCCGCCCGGCGAAATAGCCCGCCACATCCGTCACCACCACGACGACGATCAGCCAGAGCATCCAGACCAGCCCGAAATCGTCCCGCAGCCCCATCATGGCGTAGCCCGCCAGCAGGATCAGCGCCGCAAAGACCGCGTAGGTGACGCCGCCCGCCCGCATCTGCGCAAATCCCAGCATGGCGGGCAGCAGCAGCAGCGGCAGCGCGAATCCCGGCGGCAGTTCGATCGCGATCATCGCGACAAGAAATGTCGCCCCGGCAAGGGCATACTGGCTCCTGCCGCAGTCGGGATCCAGCAGGCAGACCAATTCCCAGACCATCAGGCCGCAGACCAGCGCGATCAGGAAATGAAACCAAAGTCCGCCCAGCCAGACCGCCCCCGCCCCGATCACGATCATCGCTGCGGCCGAAGTCAGCCGCGGCCCAAGATCGCCCCAGCGCGCGCCCGTCATGCCCTGATGGCGCCGTAGCGGCGTTCACGCTGGCCAAAGGCGTCACAGACACGGCCGAATTCCTCGGCGGAGAAGTCCGGCCAGAGCGTGTCGACGAATTCGTATTCCGCATAGGCCGACTGCCAGAGCAGAAAGTTGGAGATCCGCGCCTCGCCGCTCGTTCGGATCACAAGGTCCGGATCGGGCAAAACGCAAGTATCCAGGTATCTTGGGAGGGTTTCTTCATCCACGCTTTCCGGATCGAGCCTGCCGGCCGCAACATCCTGGGCAAGCCGCTTCGTGGCGCGGGCCACCTCGTCGCGCCCGCCGTAATTGAGCGCGATGGTCAGGTGAACCCGGTCATTGCCCTCGGTCAGGGATTCGAGCTCATCCATCAGCGCGACGAGCTTGTCATCGAGCCGAACCCGGTCGCCGATGAAGCGCACGCGCACGCCCTCTTCCTTGAGCGCCCTTGCCTCTTTCGTGATGTAGCGTCGGAAAAGGCTCATCAGCCCGGCCACTTCGACCTGCGTGCGCTTCCAGTTCTCCGTCGAAAAAGCGAAGATCGTCAGATACTTGACGCCCAGCTCCGGGCAGGCCTCGACGATCTGCCGGACACGTTTGGCACCGGCGTGATGCCCGAACAGGCGCGGCCGGCCGCGTGACTGCGCCCAGCGGCCATTTCCATCCATGATGATCGCCACATGGCCCGGACCCGCTGATTTTTGCCTGCCATGCGCCATGCGGCCACTCCTTCGCGGTCTCAGACCTGCATGATCTCCGATTGCTTGGTCTCCAGCGCATCGTCGATCGCCTTGATGTAGCGGTCGGTCATGTCCTGGACCTCGCCCTCCCAGATCTTCTGGTCGTCTTCGGACATCTGGTCCTTGGCCTTCTTGATCTGGTCCATGCCGTCCCGGCGCACGTTGCGCACGGCCACGCGCGCATGTTCGGCATATTGCGCGGCAACGCGGCTCAGCTCGCGGCGGCGCTCCTCGTTGAGCTCGGGGATCGGCAGCATGACGATCGTGCCATTGGTCTGCGGGTTGATGCCAAGGCCGGAATTCATGATCGCCTTTTCCACCGCGCTCACCATCGACTTGTCCCAGACATTGATGGTGACCATGCGCG
>CAZRZN010000134.1:0-10773 GCA_964604565.1 uncultured Rhodobacterales bacterium | reverse complement strand
TCATGGGCGTCAACACCGCCATGGGCGGGGTCACGCCGCCCTATGCCTCGATCCTCTACCTCGGTGCGCGCATCGGCAACGTGAAGGTGACCAAGGTCATTCCCTACGCGATGGTGCTGATCGTCACCTGTTACGTGCCGGTCGTCTTCCTGACGTCGCTCTGGCCTGACCTGTCGCTCTATCTGCCGCGGGTCTTCGGCTACTGACCGCGCGCCTCTCTCAACCCGAAACTTCAACCAGCAAACGGAGGAATTCAAACATGAAACACATGCTGACAACCACCACCGCCACCGCCCTGATCCTGCTGGGCAGCCTTGCAAGCGCTGCCGACCTCAAGATGAGCCACGTTCGGCCGCAGGATGCCACGATCGACAAGGAACTGCGCGCCTTCGCGGAAAGCGTGGCAGAGGCGACCGATGGCGAAGTGACGATCAACATGTTCCCTGCCTCGGCGCTGGGGGATTACACGACCGTACAGGAGCGCATCAGCGTGGGCGCCATCGAAATGGCAACACAACCCGCCGCCACCGGCGCCGACCGCCGCATGCAGATCAGCTCCTTCCCCTATCTGGCCAATGGCTGGGATCAGGCGCGCGAGATCTACGGTCCCGGCGGCGTTGTTCGCGAAACCATGGCCGGGCTTTATGCCGAGCAGGACATCACCATGCTGGCGGCCTATCCGGTCTATTTCGGCGGCATCTCTCTCAACACCGATCCGGTGAACCCCGGCGATCCGTCGGAATCGAACGGCATCAAGGTGCGTGTCCCGGGCATCAAGTCCTTCCAGCTGACCGGCGAGGCGCTTGGCTATATCCCGGCCCCGATCCCCTTTTCCGAAGCATTCACGGCGATCCAGACCGGGGTTGTGGACGGCGTGATCGGTTCGGGCGCGGAGGGCTACTATGCCTCGTTCCGCGACGTGACCAAGGCCTACATCCCGGCCAACATGATCATCTCGGACGAGGCGCTCGCCGATCTGGACGCAGAGGACCAGGCCGCCCTCAAGGCTGCCGCCGAAGGGTTCGAGGCGACCCGCTGGACCGTGGCCGAAGAAGATCAGGGCAAATGGGAACAGCGTCTTGCGGATGAATTGGGCGCGACCGTCGTCGATCTGAGCGACGAGCAGCTTGCCGCGATGGCGGCAAAGGTCCGCGCCGAGGTCTGGCCCATCGTGCTTGAGGACGTGGGCGCCGACTGGGGTCAGGCGATCCTGGACGAGGTCGGACAGTAACCTGTCGGCAAACCAAGGGCATCGCACTGCAAAGGATCCGCGATCATCGCGGCCCTGCCGGTGCGGTGCCATCCACCCCTGTGCACCCGATGCAAGCGCGTCAGGTTCCGGCGGGGCAACGGGGCGGCGACAGGCGCCGTCCCGCCACTGAATCCGACGAACAGAGGAACAGATGCAGGCGGATTACGCGATCATCGGCGGCGGCGTCGTGGGCCTCTCGCTTGCCTGGGGCCTTTTGAAAAAGGGCTGCAAGGTCATCGTGATAGACGGCGACGACGGATCCTTTCGCGCCAGCCGGGGCAATTTCGGGCTGGTCTGGGTTCAGTCCAAGGGTCTGAAACAGCCGCGCTACGCCCGCTGGTCTCAACAGTCCGTGGCCCTCTGGGCCGATTTTGCCCGCGAGTTGCACGATGAGACGGGACAGGCCGTCCCGCTGGAGCAGAAAGGCGGATACGATCTGCATTTCTCCGAAGAAACATTGTATGCGACCGTCGAGAAATACGAGGGCTTGAAGGCCGAACTTGACGGCGACTACCCGTTCGACGTGCTTGGTCACAACGCACTCCGCAAGGAAGAGCCGAACATCGGACCCAAGGTCGTAGGGGCGATCCTGCATCATCAGGATGGCCATGCGAACCCGCTGCGCCTGCTGCAATCACTGGCAGCCGCCGTGCGCAAACGGGGCGGCACCGTTCTGACGGGCAAGACCGTGGCAGACGTGTCGAAACCTGACGGATTTCACATTCGTTGCACAGATGGCACTGAGGTGGCGTCGGAAAAGATCGTTCTCGCCGCCGGACTCGGGGCGGCGCAGCTTGGCCCGAAACTCGGCTTTGCCGCACCTGTGCGCCCGCAACGCGGTCAGGTTCTGATTACCGAGAAACTCCCGAAACTGATCAATCGGCCATCGCTCATCGCCCGTCAGGTCGATGAAGGCGGCATACAGATCGGGGCCACGAACGAGGAAGTCGGTCATGACGACAGTGTCACCCGACCCGGTCTGTCCGGGCTGGCTCAAGAGGCGATCGCGGCCTATCCGGCCTTGGCAAAGGCCCAGCTTGTCCGAAGCTGGGGGGCGTTGCGCGTCCTGACACCAGATGGGCTGCCGATCTATCAGGAAAGCGGAACGATGCCCGGCGCTTTTCTGGCGACCTGTCACAGCGGCATCACCTTGGCCGCGGCCCATGCCCGGCTCTTGCCGGAGTGGCTCGAGCGGACGGACGCGGCCCCCGATCTGGAGGTGTTCAGTGAAGACCGCTTCTCCCTTTCTTGAACTTGAGGAAGGACCGCGCGTGCAGGTGACCCTTGACGGTCAACCGCTTGCGTTGCCTGTCGGTGAAAACCTTGCCGCCGCGCTCCTTGTGGCGGGCATCCGCAGCTTTCGCCATACGCCGGTGTCCGGCGCCCCGCGCGCACCTTTTTGCATGATGGGCGCCTGTTTCGACTGCCTTGTCGAGATCGACGGCGTGACCCGGCAGGCCTGCATGACGCAGGTCCGCGACGGGCTTGAGATCACCCGTCCCGGGCGCAAGGAGGCCGAGAATGCCGAAGACTGACATTCTGGTGATTGGCGCCGGGCCGGCCGGCATGGCTGCCGCTGCTACGGCCGCGCGGCATGGCGCCTCCGTCACGGTTCTGGATGAGCAATCCCGGCCCGGCGGGCAGATCTACCGCGATGTCGACCGGGCCAACCCACGTCGCGCGTCGATCCTTGGCAAGGATTACCTGCACGGCAAAGCGCTGACCCAAGAGCTTGGTCAGGCGGACGTGACCCATATCGAGGGCGCCGTCGTTTGGGCAATCGAAGATCAATTCCGCGTCTCCTACACCCGGCAGGGCAGGGGGGCGCAGATCGATGCGGGCAAGCTGATCCTTGCGACCGGTGCACTGGAACGGTCCATGCCAGTTCCGGGCTGGACCCTGCCCGGCGTGATGACGGCCGGTGCGGGACAGATCCTGTTGAAGCAGTCCGGCGTGCTGGCGCGCAATGCGGTGCTGGTGGGGTCCGGACCCCTGCTGTATTTGATCGCGGCGCAGATGATCCGGGCCGGGACACCGCCAAAGGCGCTTGTCGAAACCCAGTCGCGCGGCGACTTGCTGCACGCGGGCAGGCATTTGGCCGGGGCGCTGCGCGGTTGGCGCTATCTGGCCAAGGGGCTGACATTGATCGCCGAAATCCTCCGTGCGCGCATCCCTCGCCACACCGGTGCGACCCGGATCGTGATAGAGGGCACCGACCATGCCCAGGCGGTCACCTTTCACAGCGGTAGCCGGGCGCATCGTATCGAATGCGACACGGTGCTCTTGCATCATGGTGTGGTCCCCAACACCCAGGCAGCACGATCAATCGGGATTCCCCATCGCTGGGACAAGTCCCAGTCTGCCTTCGTGCCCGTTGTGGATCACTGGGGTTGCACAGAGGTGGAGGGTGTGTTCATCGCCGGTGATGGCGGCGGCATTGGCGGCGCGGTCGTCGCTGAAATCAGCGGCAGGATCTCCGGTCTGAAAGCCGCGCAGGAACTTGGCCATATCTCGACCGACACCCGCGACGCGCAGGCGGCCCCGCTGATGCGCGCCCGGGACAGGGAGACCGCGGTGCGGCCGTTTCTAGACAGCGCCTATCCGCCCTATGCCGAAGCACTCTCGCCAGAGGATTCCACGATCATCTGCCGCTGCGAAGAGGTGACGGCAGGCGCGGTCCGTGGCTATGCCCGGCTCGGCTGTCTCGGGCCGAACCAGACCAAGGCATTCGGCCGTCCGGGCATGGGGCCCTGTCAGGGGCGGTATTGCGGCCTTGCCGTGACCGCGCTACTTGCCGAAGCGCATGGGCAGAGCCATGATGAAACCGGGTATTATCGAATCCGCCCGCCCCTGAAACCGGTCACGCTTGGTGAACTCGCGGCGATGGATGACGATACGGCGCGGAACGCGGCGGAATAGGAGACAGCGATGATCGAACGTATTGAAACCGGAACCCGGATGAGCAAGATCGTCCGGCACAGCGGGACAGCATATCTTTGCGGTCAAGTCGGCGATGGCCCTTCGGTCACCGAACAGACGCGCGATTGTCTGGCGCGGGTCGAGGCCCTGCTGGAAAAGGCCGGATCCTCGCGGGAGCAGATGTTGCAGGCGATCATCTGGCTGGCTGACATGGCGGATTTCGACGAGATGAACGCCGTCTGGGATGCCTGGGTGCCCGAAGGATGCGCGCCGGCGCGCGCCTGCGGCGAAGCCAAACTGGCCCGGCCCGATCTCAAGGTGGAGATCATTGTAACCGCGGCCTATGCGGCCTGACCCCGGCCGGGTCCGTGGACTCCGGGATCAGGTTTGTGGGTGACACCGGAGTTGTTGGATCCTGTTGCGTTCCTTTGACGTCACGCTGCAACTACGGAACCCGCATGGTCGGGCCCTTCTGGCCCGGTGTCCATATTGAGCAGCTTGCTTGCGGTGATGAAAAGGTTTGAAACGCGGATCTGCCCCGCGAAAAGGGGCGATCTGTTCGCAAGACGTTGCCTGATATCGGCCCGGGAACTCCAAATTCCGCTGGCGATCCGCCTAAACCGAGCCCTGAAATCGCGGCCCCCGGATCGCCCTTGGATCACGCCCGGCGGGACGCAACGGGGCTGGCTAAGTCCTGATCAGCGGGGCGACTGAGGCAACGGATCGCCGAAGGCCGGGAGGCTGTCCAACGCCTGTTTCAGCGCGTCACCCCACCCTTGGCTGATGGTCTGGAAGTAAGGATCGTCGAGTTCGATCCGCCCCGTCTCACCCCGTGTCATGCTGTCGGCGGCATAAAGGTGGTAGTCGAACGGCGGACCCACCGTCAGATTGGCCTTTACCGTGCTGTCAAAGCTGACCAACAGCAGCTTCATCGCATCTGGAAAGCTCAGCCCGGGATCATAGGCACGCACGAGGATCGGGCGCCCATATTTGATTTCCCCGACCTGAAAGAAGGGCGTGTCCGATCCGGCCTCAATGAAATTCCCCTCGGGATAGATGAGGAACAGCCGAGGCGGCCCGCCCGCGATCTGACCGCCCAGCAGAAGCGTCGCATTGAACACGCTGTCCGCACGCTGGCCGGTGTTGGCATTCCGCCTGATGACGTCGCGCAGCGTATCCGCGACAAGTCGGGCGACCTGATACATCGACGGCATGGCAAGGATCGAAGGCTGCCGGTCCGCATGCGCCTTGACGCGTTCGTCCAGTTCGCTGACGACCGCCTGCGTGGTGGCAAGGTTTCCGGCGCTGCACAGCGTGATGGCTCGATCGCCCGGAGTTTCCCAGATTTTCATCTTTCCGAACGTGGAGATATTGTCCAGACCGGCATTCGTCCGGGTATCGGACATGAAGACCAATCCCCGTTTCAGCATCATTCCCACACAATAGGTCATCCAGCGCCCCGATCCCGATTCGCGCGACCTTACTGCTGGGCGACCTCTATGGCCACATCAAGCGTTTCCGTCGCGCCCCCCTGACGGGTTCCGCGCACGGGGGCAGCGTCATGGTAGTCCAGCCCTGTCGCCACGCGCACATAACGCTGATCCGGAGAGATGCAATTGGAACAGTCGAAGCCGACCCAGCCAAGCCCCGGCAGATAGGCTTCCGCCCATGCGTGCATCGCGTCCTGGTCTACCCTGTCGTCCAGCAGGAGATAGCCGGAGACGTAGCGTGCGGGCAGGCCCATCTCACGTGCGCAGGCCAGAAAGATATGGCTGTGATCCTGGCAGACACCGCGCCCCTCGGCCAAGGCCTCCTCGGCGTTCCAGCCAGCTTCGGAGGCGCCGATCAGATAGGGCACCGCTTCGGCCACCGCCGCCATGAGCGCGTGGCAGCGCTCGAGGTCGGATCCCGTTGGCAAGGCCCGCACCAACGCCTTCACGCCCTGTCCCGCCTTGGTCCTCGGCGTGACCCTCTGATACAGCCAGAGCGGTGCGGGTCCGACATGCCTGCCGGAAATGCCGTTGCTTTCCGTCAGCTCCACGGATCCTCCGGACGTGACCACCAATTCGGTGCAGCCACGATCCAGACCGATCAATTCGACCGTGTTCAGATGGTGATCCACGTATTCGAGCTGCTTGTGCCCGCCCTCCACCCGGGTTTCCCAGGATAACACGCGCTGGTGCTGGCGCGATTTGGGCGTCATGCGCAATTGTTGCAGACCGAAGGTGACGGGGGCCTCAAAGCGGTAGCGGGTGGTGTGGCTGATCTTCAGGTTCATGATGTTCTCGCAGTGCTCGCGGGCGGTGCTCGACGGACGTGGCCTGTCATTCGTAGAACCGGTAGTCAATTTCGATCTGCTGCCCGAGATCCACGAGCAAATACAGCATGTTCTGGATGAACTCATGTAGACCGTAGTCGAAGACCGCTTCGATATCGAGGTCCAGATAGGCCTCGTTGATATGGTCGATCTTCGCAAGCGAGGGGACGGTGACACCGTATTCGGCGTTCAGATATCCGAGGTTGTCATGCAGTTTTCGCCCGCAAAACGCCAGCGACCGGGGCATCCTGCGATTGAGTATCAGGAATTGCGCGATATCGCGCGGCTCGTTCGATCCGCCATATTCCATGCGGAACCCGCCCCTGCCGGAGACCGACCGCAGGATCGTTTCCCACTGCACGTTGTCGATCGAACTGCCCACCGAACAGACCGATGGCAGCAGGACATAGTATTTCACATCCAGGATGCGGGCGGTGTTGTCCGCGCGTTCCAGAAAGGTGCCGAGCCGCGCGAAATCGTAGATGTCGTTGCGCAGCATCGTGCCGTGCGTGGCCCCCCGCACCAGCCCTGTCCGTTGCCTGATCAGGCCCAGCACATTGGGCAGATCACGTTCCTGCACCTTTCGCGCCAAAAGCTCGCGCACGCGCATGTAGGTGCCGTTCATCGCCTCCCAGACCTCGCCGGTGAGCGCCGTGCGCACCATGCGCGCGTTCTGGCGGGCCTGTTCGATGCTGGACAGGACTGACGACTGATTGTCCTTCGATCGCAGCAGCCAGTCGATCGCCGCGTCCTTGGTCACGGCATCGTGGTGCTGGTTGAAGCCTTCCAGCGACTCGGTGGTTAGCAGGACCGACCGCCATTCCTCGTCGGAGGCGCCCATGCGCGTCAGCGCGATGCGTTGTCCGGTTTCGATCAGGCGCGCGGTATTCTCGGCCCGTTCCAAACCCCGGTACATCCAGAAAAGGCCGTTTGCAGTCTTGCCCAGCATCGTGGTTGTTCCTTCAGTCTTCCAGCACCCAGGTATCCTTGGTGCCCCCGCCCTGCGAGGAATTGACCACAAGAGAGCCCTTTTTCAGCGCGACACGCGTCAGGCCGCCGGGCGTGATGTTGATGCCCTTGGGGCTGACCAGCACGTAGGGCCGCAAATCGACATGGCGCGGCGAAAGACCGGCACGGGTAAAGATCGGCACGGTGGACAGGCTGAGGGTCGGCTGCGCGATGTAGTTGCTGGGCCGCGCCTGCAATTTCTTGCGAAACTCCGCCAAGTCTTTCTTGGTTGCCGTCGGGCCGATCAGCATGCCGTAGCCGCCGGAGCCATGCACCTCCTTGACCACCAGTTCCTTCAGATTGTCGAGGACATAGGCCAGCGAGTCCTTGTCCGAGCATCGCCACGTCGGCACGTTCTCCAGCAGGGGCCGTTCACCGGTGTAGAATTCCACGATCTCCGGCATGTAGCTGTAGATCGCCTTGTCGTCGGCGATCCCGGTGCCCGGCGCATTGGCGATCGTCAGCCGGCCTGCGCGATAGACGTCCATGATCCCCGGCACGCCGAGGGCGCTTTCCGGGTTGAAGGTCAGCGGATCGAGGAAGTCGTCGTCGACGCGCCGATAGAGCACATCGATGGGCTTGTAGCCTTCGGTGGTGCGCATGGCCAGACGCCCGTCGATAACGCGCAGGTCGTGACCCTCGACCAGTTCGACGCCCATCTGGTCGGCCAGAAAACTGTGTTCGAAGTAGGCGGAATTGAAGATGCCCGGCGTCAGGACCCCCACCGTGGCCTTGCGGCCCAGATTTTCCGGCGCGCAGGCCGCCAGCGAATTGAACAGATCAGAAGGGTAGGTCTGCACCGGCTGAACCCGGTTTTCCGAGAAGAGTTCAGGGAACATCTGCAACATGGTTTCGCGGTTTTCCAGCATGTAGCTGACGCCGGACGGAGTGCGCGCGTTGTCCTCAAGCACGTAGAACTGGTCCGGCCCGGTGCGGACAAGGTCGATGCCGACGATATGCGTGTAGACGTTTCCGGGGGGGCGGACACCGATCATTTCCGGCAGGAACGCGTCGTTCTTGCTGACCATGCCCTCGGGCAGGCGACCGGCTTTCACGATCTCCTGACCGTGGTAGATATCGTGCAGGAACGCGTTGATCGCCCTGACACGCTGTTCGATCCCGCGGCTCAGCCTTTGCCATTCGCGTCCGGATATGATCCGGGGGATGAGGTCGAAGGGGATCAGGCGTTCCTCGGCCTCGGCACGGCCATACACGTTGAAGGTAATGCCGGTGAGGCGGAACAACTCTTCGGCTTCGCGTTGCTTGGCGCGCAAGTCCTTTGGGTTCTCCCCCTCGAACCACGCGTTGAACGGCTCATAAGGGCCTCGGACCTTGCCCTCGCTCCCCAGCATTTCATCGAAATATGTCTGGTCGCTCATCGTCGTGTGCCCACTTGAACAGCCCACCCCGTTACGTTTCTGTAAAAGGCAGGCTACCCCTGCGCCGCACGGCATGCAACGACGTCACATGCCCGGCGCGCGGCGATGGCTTTGCAACAGCCTATAAAACAGGCAGAACCGCTGAATCCCGCGCCGGTGACCCGCTGTTCGGAGGGTGCGCCCCGTCCTGCGATGACTTGTTCGGACAGGCATCGCCCCGCTGCCCCCTGCCGATCCATCCGGCGGGGTGCGCGCCGAGATCCGCGGGCCGGCAGTGACGACCATCGTCCAAAACCACTGCGCGATCATCGGACCGGCGATGTGCCGGCAGGTGAATTTGCCGCTTCGCCCCCGGCATCAGGCGCGCGTCTTGTCGCCAATCCCGGTTTGCACGATTTTCCGGACAGTTTCGCGCGGGCGCTGATCCCTTGGGGCGTCCGGCCCTTCGCCACCACTCATGCAGCAGGAGCGCGTTGGCCTTCGCGGACGCCCCAGCGACATGGACACAACGGGGTCGATCGCCACATTTTGCATGCCGCTTAGCGGCCGGTCATGGATGCGGCGATGCGGACAACGGCCGTCGGCGCTGCTTGGCATCGCGCCTTACAGGACAGGACCGCGGCGCCCGGATCATTCATGGAACGGATCGGTCGGCACCCTTCGCCCGAGCGCCAGCGCGTCTGTCACCAGCGTCATGGGGCGCAGGTCCATATCCGTGCCGCCGCGCGCGACCAGCTGCGCCATTTTCGCGTAAAGGCGGGGATATTCCCCTGCGAGGGGGGCGGCCGTGCCGCTCGTTTCGCCATCGATGCGCATTACGGCACCGCCATCGGCCAGCGTCAGGGTGCCCGTTTCGGTGACGGCCTCGATTTCCCAGGTTTGCTCGCCGTCCTGACGCCAGTCGAAAACGCCGCGCACATCGGCGCCGCCGGGATGATGGAACGCCACTGTCGCCGCGATCGGTGTCTGGCAGTTCGCCGGGATTTCGAGTTCCGCCTGCGCCACGTGCAGATCGACGGGCAGGATTTCGGTGACGATGGACAAGGCGTTGATGCCCGGATCAAACACGCCAAGGCCGCCCGGCTCCCATATCCAGGCCTGTCCGGGATGCCAGCGCCGCACGTCTTCCTTCCAGGTGACGGTCAGCCGTGTCAGGGTCTTGTCCGCCAGCCATGCCTTCGCGGAGGCGACCATGTCCGCCTCCCGCGAATGCCATGTCGCGTAAAGCGACAGGCCTGCCGCGCGGGCAGTCCTTTCAAGGGCGTGACACTCCGCAAGGGTGGCGCCGGGGGGCTTTTCCAGCATGACATGCCGTCCGGCCTCAAGCGCGCGCATGGCATAGTCGAACCTTGGCACCGGCGGCAGGCAAAGTGATACGACGCGGATATCGGGACGTGTCCGCAGCAGGTCAGACAGGTCGTCAAAGGCCTCGACCCCCTCGACCGTTCCCTTGCGGCTCACCGTGGCGGCCAGTTCCCAATCCGGGCTGCCGGCGATGGCCGGCACATGCTGATCAACGGCGATCTTGCCGATCCCTACAAGCGCGACTTTCATCAATGACTGTCCTTTCCGACGGGCGCGCCCCGGCACCCCTTGAGAAAGCCGAGGTCGGCCCCCGTGTCCGCGCCCTCGACATGCTGTTGGTGGAGCCACGCATATCCCCCGGAGGGTTGATCATGCGTCGGCGTCCATTCTGCCAGACGCGCTTGCAGGTCCGCATCGGAAATGTCGAGATGCAGGCGCCGCCCGGCCACGTCCACCTCGATCATGTCGCCTGTGCGGACTACCGCAAGCGGTCCACCGGCGGCTGCCTCTGGTGCCGTGTGCAGGATGACGGTGCCATAGGCGGTGCCCGACATGCGGGCATCCGAAATGCGGATCATGTCCTTGATCCCCTT
>CAZRZN010000133.1:2076-10821 GCA_964604565.1 uncultured Rhodobacterales bacterium | reverse complement strand
TACGACCGGGTTCCAGGACTGTCTACACGAAATCGCCCCTACCATTCTGGCCAGAGCGCCGCCTCCACATTCTGCACGAGGCGGATCCCCTGCCCCCATTTTCAGCACCGATCTGCTCCGCTGCAAAGCCGGGGCGCCGATGTCGTTTCGGGGCGGGTGGTTCGTCACGGGACTTTCGACCCCGATGCACTTGTCGTAGCATGGTTAAGCTTAATTCGGGGTTAACCGAGGATCGGCCATCGCTTCTTTCAACTCTGCAACCAGGGCCGCCCTTGACCGACCGCTGCGCTGCTCCAACGCCATGAGACCGAAATGCACATGCGCCATCTGCTGGTAATAGCTGGTATAGGCGTAGTTGGTTGCCGCCCCGGCCACGGCACCCAGAATGGGCACTGTCTGTGCGGCAAGCTTTTGTCCCATGGCCGTCGACAGCCGCGGTGCGATCCGCGCGATCAACCCATGCACGGTAGCTCCTGTCATCGTCACCCGCGTCGCGAGAAAGCCCATCTCGCCTCCGTCATCCGTTTCCAGCGGGCCGGCGGCCGCGAATACGATCAGGCATTCCTGCGCAATCAGCGGGTCGGTCGCGTCAAAGCCATGCTCTGCAGCAATCCCCTGGATCGCGCGCAGCAAAACAGTGACCGTCACCGGCAATTCCGCCAGCGCCGTGGGCAGCCCACCCGCGCCGCCCGCAGCGCCCATTGCCGTCGCCATCGCCGTGTTCAGCCAGCTTTTCTGGTCGGGCACCACACCTCGTGACCTTTGTGCGGCCTGAAGGGAAACTTGCAGTGCCCGTCGCGTGGCCTCTTCCAGCCGATCCTTGGCATGATCCGGCAACCGTTCAAGCAGATTTTCCGCCTGGCTGCCGATCAGGGACAGGACCTGCATGCCCAGCGAACCGGCATTGCGGTAGCGCCGTGCCAAAGCTGCGATTTCTTGATCATGCGCCTTTGCAGGCAAGGATATATCGGACAAAGCAAACCCTCCTCGGCCACAGGAAAGATGGGAGCCTTCGTCGCGGCAATCAAGCCGCCCGCGTCACGACACCGGTGACATCCTGCCATGCACCGTGTTTCAGCGCCACGCCAAGCACGCGATCGGGGTTCGTAGGCGGTGGCATCTCGACCCCGTCCAGTCTGATGAAACCGAACCGGCTGTAATACGGGGCATCGCCGACCAGCAGCACCCGGGCGAAATCGAGGTCCGCCGCCCGGGCCAGCGTGTCCCGGATCAGCGCCGCGCCCAGCCCCTCGCCCTGTGCGGTCGGGTGGACCGCCACAGGCCCCAACAGCAGCGCATCCACAGGTCCCACCTTCACCGGCCAGTAGCGTATGGCGCCGCCCAGAATTCCGTCCCCGTCGCGCGCCACGCGGCACAGCGCACCAATGGGCGCCACGTCCTCCCGAAGGCGGTATGAGGACAGCGCGCCTCGGCCCGGTGCGAAAACCGTGTCGTAAAGCGCCTCGACCTCCCACCAATCCTCCGGTGTCTCCTGTGCAAGCGTGAACACCCACTCCTCCGATCCTGCTGCACGGATCTCCGTGCATTCCGGCGCAAAGCCGCGTATCACGCGCCCAACCAACGCGCAAACAGGAGCCACCGCCTTGTTCTACCGCCCTGAAGACGGTCACGGACTGCCGCACAACCCGTTCAACGCCATTGTCACACCACGTCCCATCGGCTGGATCTCGACCCGCGGGAAAGACGGGCATGACAATCTCGCCCCGTACAGCTTTTTCAATGCGGTCGCGTATTTTCCGCCGCAGGTGATGTTCTCCTCGACCAGCGCCAAGCCCGATCGCGGAGATACCAAGGACAGCGTCTCGCAAATCCGGGAGACCGGCGTTTTTTGCGTGAACGTCGTGGAATACGCCATGCGCGATGTCATGAACCAGACCTCCGGCGCATGGGACCGCGACGTGGATGAATTCGAATTGGCGGGGATAGAGAAGATCCAGTGCGAGACAATCGATTGTCCCCGCGTGGCAAAGGCGCCCGCCAACCTTGAATGCAAGCTTACCCAAATCCTGCAACTGCCGGGCGAGGCGAACTTCGCCGTTTTCGGTGAGGTGATCGGCATCCACATGCGCGACGACTGCCTGAAGGACGGGATCTTTGATGTGCTCAGCTTCAATCCGCTGTCGCGCATGGGCTACAAGGATTACACCGTGGTCCGCGACAAGTTCAGCCTTACCCGTCCGGGAGATTGACGGCGTATTTGGCGCGGCGCCTAATCCGGCAAGGCACACGGTGACAGATCTTGGCACCGACGCTTTGCATCGTGCCAAACAAGGCAACACCTTGAAGGCGAATATCCGGCAAGTGCGGCCCCGGGGCTTTGCACGCGGACTCAAGTCGGTCACACTTCCGTCCAAACGCATCGAGTGGTCGTAGGCGGCCAGGGGACACGGGGATAACTGCATGGCTGAGACGATGATCGGCGTGATCGGCGGGTCGGGAATCTATGATATCGACGGGCTGGAAAACGCCCGTTGGGATGCGGTGGAAAGCCCTTGGGGCGCGCCTTCGGATCACATCCTGACCGGGACGCTAGGCGGGGTGAAAATGGCCTTTCTACCGCGTCATGGTCGCGGACATGTCCATAGCCCAACGACCGTGCCCTACCGCGCCAACATCGACGCGCTCAAGCGGATCGGCGTGACCGACGTGATCTCGGCCTCCGCCTGCGGGTCCTTCCGCGAAGCCTATGCGCCCGGGGATTTCGTAGTCGTGGACCAGTTCATCGACCGGACCGTGGCGCGGGAAAAATCCTTTTTCGGGACCGGCTGCGTGGCGCATGTGTCGGTGGCACATCCAACCTGCCCCCGGCTTGGCGACGCCTGTTTCACCGCCGCCACGGAGGCCGGGATCACAATTCACAGGGGCGGCACCTATCTTGCGATGGAGGGGCCGCAATTCTCGACCCTCGCGGAATCGAAGATGTATCGCGAAGTCTGGGGATGCGACGTGATCGGCATGACCAACATGCCGGAGGCCAAGCTCGCCCGCGAGGCGGAGCTTTGCTATGCCTCGATCGCCATGGTCACGGATTACGACAGTTGGCATCCCGACCATGGCGAGGTCGACATCAATGACATCATCAGGACATTGATGGGCAACGCCGACAAGGGCCGCGAGATGGTGCGCCGCCTCCCTGCGCTGCTCGGCCGGGACCGGGATCTCTGCCCGCATGGATGTGATCGTGCACTGGAATACGCCTTTCTCACGGCCCCCGAAAAACGTGATCTCGCCCTGCTGGCGAAACTGGACGCGGTGGCCGGACGCATGCTCGGGACCGGCTGAGCGATTCGATGCGGAACGGATTGGCTTTTTTCCTCTGTCTGGCCATGGCCTCCGCAGCGGCGGCTGCCGAGGATTTCATAGAAACCACCGGCACCCTGAGCGACGAGGCCTTCTACAGGCTTGTTGCCTGTGCCGCGCCCCCGGGGGAGCCATGCCGCAAGCCCTTGCTCCATTGGCCAACCGACCGGCCCCTGCGCGTGCAAATGGCGCGAATCGACCATGCCTTTCTGGGGGGAAAGCAGAACCGGGCCCGTGCCGCGCTGGTGCGCGCAGTGCAGTTCATCAACCGCGCAGGGGCCGGGATCTCGCTAGAGCAAGTCCCACCAGATGCGGAGGCCGATATCCGCATCTATCTCATCGACACCGACGGAACTGCCCCCATTGCGGGCACCGGGATCAAGGGCGTCGATGGCACCACGGTCACTGGCGCCCGCGTGACGGTGTGGTCACGCAGCGATACCCATATGATCCGGCGCGCCCAGATCGTCTTTGGCACGCTTCTGGACATCCGGCACTACGAATCCGCGATGATCGAGGAATTGATCCAAGGCTTGGGACTGCTGACAGATATCCGCAACCCCGACTACCACGGGCGCTCCGTTTTTTCGCAAGACGACAACGAATCAAAGGATCTGGGTCCGCAGGACATCGTGGCGCTGCACCGTCATTATCCTCCGCGCGAATGACACCCAGCAGCCGCCAACATGGGATCGGCGTAATCGCCTTCGCCGGATCCAGGATTCCGGACCCATCCGCTGCCCGTCGGCGACGGGATGCGGAGAATTCAGTGTTCTAACCCTCGCCAGCCAACCTACCGTGTCCCACGCGGCGCAAAGCCTTGCAAAGGCCGATGAACCCGCGCTACCGGTTGAGCGGCAATTTATCTGGCCCGGAGCCCCCATGTCCAAAAAAACCGACATCAAGGATTACATCCGAACAATCGTCGATTTCCCGCATGAGGGGATCATGTTCCGAGACGTCACCACGCTTTTTGCCGATCCGCGCGGCTTTCGCGTGGCGATCGACCAACTGCTGCACCCCTATGCGGGCGTCCGGTTCGACAAGGTGGTGGGACTGGAGGCGCGGGGTTTCATCCTCGGCGGAGCGGTCGCCCATCAACTGAGTGCAGGCTTCGTTCCGATCCGCAAGAAAGGCAAGCTGCCCGGCACGGTCATTTCAGAGCAATATCAGCTGGAATATGGGGAGGCGGTGGTCGAGGTTCACGACGACGCCATCCTTCCCGGAGAAAAGGTTTTGCTGGTCGATGATCTTCTGGCCACTGGAGGGACGGCCGAGGCCGGGATCAAGCTGGTCGAGCGTCTCGGCGGTGAGCTGATCGGCTGCGCTTTCGTGATAGACCTGCCGGACCTCGGTGGACGCAAACGCCTTGAGGCTCTCGGGATGGATGTGCACGCGCTCTGCGCCTTCGAGGGGATGTGACGCTGCGAGACCTGTCAGGACGATCGTGTCCGTGACCGGTCATCCTCGCCATGTTTCTCAGGAAATGCCGCGCACTTGGGGTCTGAAAATCGGGCTTCGACCGGTTGGCGAGAACTCCCCGCCAACCGTCCGGGCGTCAGCGATGATCGGCGAGGTTGACCGTCACGGCATTGCGCTGCGGAATGTCCGAGTTGGCGTCGATGAAGTCGAGAACGAGCGGGCGGATATTGTTGCGCCAGCTGCGACCAGCAAAGATACCGTAATGCCCGGCACCGGGTTCCACATGGCTGGCTTTCTTGCTGTCGGGCAAGCCGGTGCAGAGATCGAGTGCTGCAACGCACTGACCCGGCGCGGAAATATCGTCCTTCGCACCCTCGACGGTTTTCACCGCGACCTTGGTGATCGCGCCGATATCGACTTTGTGCCCTGCGACGACAAATTCGTTTTTCGCGATTTCGCCTTTCTTGAAGATCCGCTCGACCGTCGAAAGATAGAATTCGGCTGGCATGTCCATCACGGCAAGATACTCGTCATAGAACCGGTTGTGGGCATCGTGGTCCTTGGCCTCGCCCCTTGCGACGCGCAGGATCTGATCCCGGAAAGCGTCGCTATGACGGTCGCTGTTCATTGAGATGAAGGAGGCCAGTTGCAGAAGGCCCGGATAGACCATGCGGCCCACGCCCTTGTGCTTGAAGCCGACGCGCTGGATCATCGTCTCTTCAAGCTGTCCCATGGTCACGCGGCGGCCAAAGTCCGTCACGTCCGTCGGGGTCGCGTCAGGGTCGATCGGGCCGCCGATCAGGGTCAGGGTGCGAGGCTGGGCATCGGGATCCTGTTCCGCCAGATAGGCCGTGGCAGCCAGCGTCAGGGGGGCCGGTTGACAGACTGCGATCACATGCGAATCTGGTCCGAGGTGCCGCATGAAGTCGGTCAGATAAAGGGTGTAATCTTCGATATCGAACTTGCCGCAAGACACGGGGATGTCGCGCGCGTTGTTCCAGTCGGTGACATAGACCTCGCAATTGACAATCAGGGATTTGACCGTCGACCGCAGCAGAGTCGCGTAGTGGCCAGACATCGGCGCCACCAGAAGGATCTTGCGCGGCTGCTCGGGGCGCCCTGACACGTTGAAATGGATCAGGTTGCCAAAGGGCTTTTCCACCACGGTTTCGATATCGACCAGGTGATCCTTGCCATCTTCACAGGTGAACGTGCGAATGCCCCAGTCCGGCTTGACAACCATGCGGTCAAAAGTGCGTTCGGTCACTTCGCCCCAAGCTGCCATCCATTCCAGACCGGGGTTCGGGAACATCGAAAACACCGGATAGGATGCCATCGTTCGCGCGGTCGCGCCCATCCAGGCGCTCGTGTTCCGAAAGCTTTCCATCAAATCGTAGGTCGCCATGTAGCGCAAAACAGCTACTCCTTTATCGTTCCTGAGGGCCAGCGGAAGACCGCGCACCCGAAGCCGAGCCAATTCGTCGCTTTGCCCCCCGATACCCACGACGGTATGCTGCAAGTGCGAAGATAGGGGGATTTGTTTCCAATGACAACGAACGAGGTTGCCGCAGGTGAAAGCCACGCGCGGCTGGAGGAGAATCTCGAGCGGGTCGAAGAGCTTAGCAAGAGACTTGTATCGGCTCTGACCCACCGGCATCCGACTCCGACCGCGCTGAACGGCCCGGACAGCGCGCTTTACACCAAAGCGGCGCAGGCCTACGCACAGGAATGGATGACCAATCCCGCCAAGCTGATCGAGCAGCAGGTGAGCTTTTGGGGCAAGACCGTCACACATTTTGTCGAGGTGCAGCAGACGCTGGCCAAGGGCAAACTGGCCGCGCCGGAGGATCCCGGCCCCCGTGACAAGCGTTTCAAGAACCCGCTCTGGGACACCCATCCATATTTCAATTACGTAAAGCAGCAGTATCTGATCAATTCCGAGGCCATCAAGCAGGCTGTCGAGGCGATCGATGACATGGACGAACGCGAAAAGCGGCGGCTTCGGTTTTTCAGCCAGCAGATCGTCGACATGTTCGCGCCGACGAATTTTCTGGCCACCAACCCCGAAGCGCTCATGAAGGCGGTCGAGACCGAGGGAGACAGTCTCGTTCGCGGTCTTGAAAATCTCGTGGCCGATCTGGAAGCCAACAATGGCGAACTGGTCGTGCGGCTGGCGGATGAAAGCGCCTTCGAGATCGGCGAGAACATCGCCACCGCGCAGGGTGAGGTGATCTACCGCAATCGGATGATGGAGGTCATTCAATACAGCCCCACCACCGAACAGGTCCATGAAACGCCGATCGTCCTGTTCCCACCTTGGATCAACAAGTTCTACATTCTGGACCTGAAGCCGCAAAACAGCCTGATCCGCTGGATTGTCGATCAGGGCTACACGCTGTTCGTGGTCAGCTGGATCAACCCCGACGCGTCCTACCGGGACGTCGGTCTGGAGGAATATGTCGATGAAGGCTATCTGACCGCAATCAATATCGTGAAGGAGGTCTGCGGCGTCGAAAAGGTCAATGCCGTCGGCTATTGCATCGCCGGGACGACGCTTGGCCTTGTGCTTTCCTTGATGAAGAAACGCGGCGACAAATCGGTCAAATCCGCGACCTTCTTTACCGCTTTGGCCGACTTCAGCGATCAGGGGGAATTCACGCCATTCCTTCAGGATGACTTTGCCGACGGACTGGAGGAAGAAATCAATCAGGAGGGTATCCTGCCCTCCTTCATCATGGCGCGCACGTTTTCCTTCTTGCGTTCGAATGACCTGATCTACGGCCCCGCGATCCGGTCCTACATGATGGGTGAGACGCCCCCGGCCTTCGACCTGCTTTACTGGAATGGCGATGGCGCCAACCTGCCCGGCAAGATGTTCAGCCAGTATCTGCGTGGCCTGTGTCAGCGCAACGAATTCGCTGAAGGCACGCTGGAGATGTTCGGCGAAACGCTGAGCGTGCGCGACGTGGATGTTCCGCTGATGTCCATAGCCACCGAGAGCGATCACATCGCCGCGGCGCGCGACGTATACCGGGGGGTGCAGATGATGGGCTCGCGGTCCAAGCAATTCGTCATGGGCCAATCCGGCCATATCGCCGGCATCGTCAATCCCCCGTCAAAGGGCAAATACGGCCATTACGTCCATGACGACCTGAGCCTCGATTTCGACGCATGGGGCGAAGCGGCAGAGTTCCACGAAGGCTCGTGGTGGCCACATTGGGAGGCCTGGCTGAAAAAACGCTCTGGCAAGCAGGTGGATGCGCGCGTGCCGGGCGATTCGACCTACAAACCTCTCGCTCCGGCACCAGGCACTTATGTAAAGCTCAAGGCGGCGAAGCAAATTCAGTGACTTGCAAGATTAATGCTGCAGTGCAGAAAATCCCCTTGAAATGCCGCAGTGCAGCATGCATATTGAGGTCAGTCGCGAACACCGGGGTGGGCCCGAAGTAGCAAGAGACAAGGAATTACCAGAATGGCACAGACTCAAGACTTCACAGTGATGATGAAAGACATGATGAGTGCATTCCCCGTGGACAACAAAGCCATGGAAGATGCATTCAAGACAACCGCATCGATGAACGAGAAGCTTTCGGGCGTGGCTCTTGAAGCTGCCCAGAAGTCGACCGAACTGTCCGCAACCTGGACCAAGGACACGCTGACCAAGCTGGCCGACATGTCCAAGGCGAAATCCGATCCGGCCGACTACGCCAAAGCCATGACCGACTTTGCGTCCGGTCAGGCCGAAGTGGCCGCCGAGCACATGGCCGCCTACGCCGAAATCGCCAAGAAAGTTCAGATGGACACCGTCGAACTGCTGATGGCCGCTGGCAAGGACATGTCCGAGGACGCGACCGCAGCTGTCAAGAAAGCAACCGACGAGATGTCGGCGACTGCCAAAAAAGCGACCGCCGCGTCGAAGTAATCGGTTTCGGCCGAATGGAATTTGCGCCGTCTCCTCCCATTTTGGCGCAATGACCTGGGGCAGGATCTTCGGATCCTGCC
>CAZRZN010000133.1:0-1976 GCA_964604565.1 uncultured Rhodobacterales bacterium | reverse complement strand
GCCGTCTCCTCCCATTTTGGCGCAATGACCTGGGGCAGGATCTTCGGATCCTGCCTCTTTTTGTTTGAAAGTTTGGGCCTCCGTGTCGCACGACGTGGGACCAAGCGGGCGGTCGCTTCGCAAGAAGCGGAGGACCCGTTGGCCATTGCCTGCGAGAGCAGGCGCGACCTGACCAGTTGTGCCGACCCGCACCAATCGAGAACGTCGGAAAGAATGACCAGACCGCGATCACAGGTGAAACCCCCGGATCGCCTAATCTGTCCGCTGGTTATGTGCCATCTCATGGCCCCGTGTTTTCCGACAACAGATAAAACGGGTATGAGATGAGCAGGCGATGCGATGGGCGTGAACCCAATCGCATCGTCATGGCCTTCATTTAGACGATTGTCGCCTCGGTTGCGGCGCGCAGCTCATCCTCGGTCACGCCCTCGGCGCATTCGATGATCTTCAGCCCACCTTCGACCACGTCCAGAACGCCAAGGTTGGTGATGATCCGGTTGACCACCCCCTTGCCGGTCAGAGGCAGAGTGCATTCCTTCAGCAATTTGCTGTCACCGTGCTTGTTCGTGTGGTCCATCACCACGATCACCCGACCGACACCGGCTACAAGATCCATCGCGCCGCCCATACCCTTGACGAGTTTGCCAGGGATCATCCAGTTGGCGAGGTCACCGTTTTCGGCCACTTCCATGGCCCCGAGGATGGCCGCCGCAATCTTGCCACCCCGGATCATGCCAAAGCTGGTGGCACTGTCGAAATAGGCGGTCTTGGGCAGTTCCGTGATGGTCTGTTTGCCCGCGTTGATCAGGTCCGGGTCTTCGTCCCCCTCAAGTGGGAAGGCGCCCATACCCAGCATGCCGTTTTCTGACTGCAAGGTAATGTCCTTGTCGCCGGTGTAATTCGCCACCAGCGTCGGGATGCCGATCCCGAGGTTCACATACATGCCGTCTTCAAGCTCTTCGGCCGCGCGCGCGGCCATCTGATCACGATCCCAGGGCATCAGGCGTCCTCCCGCTTGCGCACGGTGCGCTTCTCGATCCGCTTTTCATGCTCACCCTGAATCAGGCGATGCACATAAATTCCCGGCAGATGGATGTGGTCGGGCTCCAGTTCGCCCGGCTCGACGATCTCTTCGACTTCCATGACACAGATCTTTCCGCACATCGCGGCCGGCGGATTGAAGTTGCGGGCCGTCTTGCGGAAAATCGCATTGCCGCTGGTGTCCGCCTTCCAGGCCTTGACGATGGCGAGATCTGCGAAGATCCCTCTTTCGAGGATGTAGTGGTCACCGTCGAAGACCTTGACCTCCTTGCCGTCGCCGATTTGCGTGCCGTAGCCGGTGCGCGTGTAAAAACCGGCGATCCCCGCGCCACCGGCGCGCATCCGTTCGGCGAGCGTGCCCTGCGGATTGAACTCCAGCTCCAACTCGCCCGCGAGATACTGGCGCATGAACTCGGCGTTTTCTCCAACGTAGGAAGACATCATCTTCTTGACCTGACGGGTGGCCAGAAGCTTGCCCAGACCAAAATCGTCCACACCGGCGTTGTTGGAGGCCACGGTCAAATCCTTGACGCCGCTTTCGACGATGGCGTCAATCAGCAGTTCCGGTATCCCGCACAGGCCGAACCCGCCCGCGGCAATCAACATCCCGTCGTGCAGAACGCCGTCAAGCGCCTCTGCCGCCGAGCCATAGACCTTTTTCATCGCATCTGCCCCCTTGTCCTCGGAATGCGGCGGTTTTCGCCGCCCCGCAGCAAAGAGTCAATGCAGGCAGAGCACCCGGGCCGGTCAGATCAAACGCACCTGCGTCCCGATCTCGGTGATCTCGAAAAGCTCTGCGATCTTCTCATTGTAGAGACCGATGCACCCGTCGGAAGACGGCCGGCCGATCTTGCGCGTGTCATGTGTGCCGTGGATCAGATAGGCGGGCCAGTCGAGATACATCGCATGTGTGCCAAGCGGATTGTCGGGCGCTC
>CAZRZN010000132.1:0-10911 GCA_964604565.1 uncultured Rhodobacterales bacterium | reverse complement strand
TGCAACAGCGAATGTCGACCGTCGCTGCGGGATCGGAGGCGGGCAGGGGGCCGTTGACGGCGCCGCCCGCCCATGCGAAGCGATAGGTTCAACGGCCGGGGACGGCGCATGATCGGGTCGCGGGGCGCATGAAGGTCATCATTTGCGGTGCTGGGCAGGTCGGCTGGCAAATCGCCCGCCATCTTGCCGGAGAGCGCAACGACGTCACGGTTGTGGACAACAACCCCGAGCTCGTGCGCAGGGCCACGGACACACTGGACGTGCAGGGCATCGCTGGCTTTGCCTCCTATCCCGATGTCCTCGACAAGGCTGGCGCGCGCGATGCCGATATGATCATCGCCGCGACCTATTCCGACGAGGTCAACATGGTCACCTGTCAGGTGGCGCATTCGGTGTTCGAGGTGCCGCGCAAGATCGCGCGCCTGCGCGCCGAAAGCTACCTCACGGTCATCTATTCGGATCTCTATCGCCGGGATCACATGCCGATCGACGTCGTGATCTCTCCGGAACGGGAGGTCGCGGATGCGGCGCTGCAACGCCTCGCCTCCCCCGCGAGCTTCGACACGGAGACCTTTCTCGACGGGCAGGCGCAGCTCATGGGGCTGGCCATCGACGCGGATTGCCCGATCGTCAACACGCCGCTGCGGCAACTGACGGATCTGTTTTCCACCCTGCGGTCCGTGGTGGTGGGCGTGCGCCGCGAGGGCATGCTGTTTGCGCCGGAATCCGGCGATCAGCTGTTCGAGGGCGACAGTTGCTATGTCATGGTCCACACCGATGACGTGCAGCGCACGATGGAGATTTTCGGAAAATCCACGCGCAAGCAGGAACGCGTCGTGATTGTCGGTGGCGGCAATGTCGGCCTTTCGGTCGCGCGGCGGCTCGAGCAGGGCAAGACCCGGATTCGCGCCAAGATGATCGAACGCAACCGCAAGAACGCCGAACGCGCCGCCGAGGTGCTGGAACGGACCATCGTGCTGCATGGCGACGGTCTGGATGCGACGCTGCTGGCAGAGGCCGGCGTGGCGCGCGCCGACGCCGCGTTGCTGGTCACCGATGACGACAAGGTCAACATGCTGGCCGCCGTGCGCGCCAAGGCCGCCGGCTGCCCCATGGTGATCGCGCTGATCAACGATCCCACGCTGGTGCCCCTGATGGAACCCCTTGGCATCGACGCCTACATCAACCCGCGCAGCACCACGGTCAGTTCGATCCTGCGCCACATCCGGCACGGGCGGGTCAGCGAGGTCTATTCCATCGGCGATGCCGAGGCCGAGGTGATCGAGGCAGAGGTGCTGTCGACCTCGCCGATCTCGGGCAGCCGGATCCGTGAGATCGACTTTCCCGAGGGCGTGCTGATCGGGGCGGTCCGCAAGGGCGACAAGGTGGTGAAACCAACCGGTTCCCTGCGCATCGAGGAAGGCGACAAGATCGTGATCTTTTCGCTGACCGGCGATGTGCCGGAGGTCGAGCGCCTGTTGCAGGTCTCGATCGACTTCTTCTGATGACGACCCTCGCCCGGCTGCCGCTGTTTCTGATGATGACAGGTCTGGGATCGCTTGCGATGCTGCTGCCCGCGGTTGTTGCGCTGGTGCTGGAGGAATTCCACGACGCGCGCAGCTTCTTTTACGGCGGGGTTCTGGGGCTGGTCGGCACCGCGCTGATCGGGCTGGCGCTGGCCAATCGCCGTCACAACCAAAGCGCGCTCCGCCTGTTGGTCGCGCTGGCGGCCGGCTTTGTCATTCTGCCGCTGATCTTCGCGGTCCCGTTTCAGGAGGCGGTGCGCAACACCAGTTTCATCAGCGCCTACTTCGAGATGGTGTCCTGCTTTACCACGACCGGGGCCACGCATTTTGACCATACGCGTCTTTCGGTGCCCGAACACCTGTGGCGCGCGCAGGTCGGCTGGATGGGCGGTCTGCTGATGTGGATCGCGGCGTCCTCCATCCTTGCGCCGCTGGCTCTCGGCGGGTTCGAGGTGACGGCCAGCGGGGAACCGGGACAGTCCGGCGCTGAGGGCGCGACCAACACCGGCCCTCTGACCCCCAGCCAGCGCCTTTATCGGAACGCGCGCACGCTTTTCCCGGTCTATACCGGTCTGACCGGGGCGCTGGCCGTCATGCTGCTGGTGGCGGGCGATCCGCCGCTGGTCGCCCTCAGTCATGCGATGGCGGTCATGTCGACTTCGGGTATCACGCCGCTGGCGGAATTGGGCGCCGCGCCCAGCGGTTTGGCGGGCGAGATGATCCTCTTCTGCTTTCTGTTCTTCGCGCTGTCGCGCCTGACGTTTTCCACCGACACCCGGCAGGAGCGCGGCGTGCTCTACGATCCGGAGTTCCGGCTGGGCGTTGCCATCGTCGCCTCTCTGCCGGTTGCGCTTTTCCTGCGGCACTGGATCGGCTCCTTCGACGTCGGAGATGAGCAGAACTGGACGGCCGGTTTGCGCGCGCTCTGGGGCGGTTTGTTCACCGCGCTGTCCTTTCTCAGCACGACCGGCTTCGTCAGCGGCGATTGGGAAACGGCGCAGGCCTGGTCCGGCCTGCCGACCCCGGGGATCATCCTGATGGGTCTCGCACTCGTCGGAGGCGGCGTCGCCACCACCGCCGGAGGGGTGAAGCTGCTGCGGGTCTATGCCCTCTACCTCAACGGCACGCGCGAGATCGAGCGGCTGGTGCATCCCCATTCGGTCGGGCGCGCGGGGTTGCTTGGGCGGCGCATCCGGCGCGAGGGGGCCTTTATCGCCTGGGTGTTCTTCATGCTCTTTGCGGTCACGCTGGCCAGTTTGACCATGATCTTCGGTCTCTACGGGGTAGAGTTCGAGCAGGCGACCGTCCTGACCATCGCGGCCCTGTCGAACAGCGGACCGCTCATCGAGATGGCGCCCGCCACGCCCATCGACATCCCCGGAATGGACTGGGACTTGCGGTTGATCCTATGTGCGGCCATGGTGCTGGGACGGCTGGAGTTGCTCGCGATCATCGTCATGGTCAGCCCCGATTTGTGGCGCGAATAGAGGCGGGCAGGGCCAAGCTGTGGCCCGGCACCGGCGTTTGGCCGATTTTCGGCTGGAAACTCCGCGCGGGGCAGGACATACTCGCGGCTGCGCGGACAGCCCGCAAAAGGGCAAGGCAAGAACAAAGGCAATTTCAATGGCTTCGGACAGACAGAACCTGCAGGACGCTTTTTTAAACCACGTCCGCAAAACAAAGGTCCCGGTAACGGTTTTCCTGATCAACGGGGTCAAACTGCAGGGCGTCATCACCTGGTTCGACAATTTCTGCGTGTTGTTGCGCCGCGACGGGCAGTCGCAGCTGGTCTACAAACATGCGATTTCGACGATCATGCCCAGCCAGCCGATAAATCTGTATGACGGCGAAGAGGGCTCGTGAAGGAACACGCGCCGCCCGTGACCCGGGCCTGGGTCCTGCATCCCGACATCAAGAACGATCCGGACCGGCGGGATGCACGGATGGCCCTAGACGAGGCCGTGTCGCTTGCGCATGCGCTGCCCGGTCTTGAGGTTGCGGGCGACGAGATCGTGCCGCTGCCACGGCCCCAACCCCGCGCGCTCTTCGGCACCGGAAAGATCGAAGAGCTGAAGGCTCGGATTGACGCCGCCGAGGTTGAACTGGTGCTGGTGGACGGCCCTGTTACGCCCGTGCAGCAGCGCAATCTGGAAAAGGCCTGGGGCGTCAAGCTGCTGGACCGGACCGGTCTGATCCTCGAGATATTTTCGGACCGCGCGGCCACGCGTGAGGGGGTCCTGCAGGTCGAAATGGCCGCGCTGTCCTATCAGCGCACGCGCCTGGTGCGGGCCTGGACCCACCTGGAACGGCAACGCGGCGGTCTGGGGTTCGTCGGCGGGCCGGGTGAAACGCAGATCGAGGCGGACAGGCGCGCGATCGACGATCAATTGGTGCGGCTGCGTCGCCAGCTGGACAAGGTGGTCAGAACGCGCGAACTGCACCGCAAGGCCCGCGCCAAGGTGCCTTATCCCATTGTCGCGCTGGTCGGTTATACCAACGCCGGCAAGTCGACGCTGTTCAACCGTCTCACCGGGGCGGATGTCATGGCAAAGGACATGCTGTTCGCCACGCTCGACCCGACGATGCGGGCGGTTCGACTGCCGACGGGGGCCGATGTGATTCTCTCCGACACCGTTGGCTTCATCTCGGATCTTCCGACCGAACTGGTCGCCGCCTTCCGCGCCACGCTCGAAGAGGTTCTGGCCGCTGATGTGATCGTCCACGTCCGCGATATTTCCCACCCCGAAACCGACGCGCAGGCCGCCGATGTGCGCGCCATCCTCGAGGGTCTCGGCGTGCGTGAGGAAACCGCCCAACTGGAGCTTTGGAATAAGCTGGACCGGCTGGATCCCGAAGACCTGGATGCCGCGCGGGCACGGGCGGCGCGCGATCCGTCGGTGCATCTGGTCTCCGCCCTGACGGGCGACGGTCTGCCCGGATTCCTAGAGGCGGTGACCGTGGCCCTTGGGGCCGAACGCCGCCGCGAGGAGTTGGTGCTGGACTTTTCCGATGGCCGCAAGCGCGCGTGGCTCTTCGACAAGGGCGTGGTGGAGCAGGAGAGGCAGGACGAGGACGGTTTTCACCTTGTCGTCCTGTGGTCCGCGCTGGACCGGGCGCGTTTCGAAACGATCGGCTGACACGCAGCGCCCCGCCCCGGAACGAGGCAGCAGCGCGTTCCCTATCTGCGCCTGCGACCTGTCTCCGAGGGTGGTGCTTTCCTCAATCCCGTTGAAGCTGCCGCTTGCGGCCGATCGATCACGGGGACTTCTTCGGGCCTTAAATATCCCGGGGGTGAATGGCCGCAGCCAGAGGGGGCAGCGCCCCCTTTTTCTTCAAAATGCCGAACGGCGTTTTGCCCGGATGTCGCCGCGGCTTCATCCATCCGGCTTGCGGTGCCCCGGGCGGTTCATGGATCTCTTGTGTGCGCGTTGCCGTTCCACAACCCGGACCCGTTGCCGCCCGAAGCGCGGGCAAGGCCACACCACAGATCCAAACAAGCCACGGTCAGCCTGATGGACGCTTCAGGGCGCAGGCGCTCCCCCGCTGGCGGCGCAACCGCCAGCGATTTATTTTTTCGCCGCGGATGTTGCGACATATTCGGATACAGTGCGGCCTCAATGCGTCTTGGCATGCGAACGGACGCGGCGAGAAACCCCGGGCGGGTGACACCGGCGCGGGAACGTCGCGTAGTCGCCTAGCCGATCCGGCCTCTTTGCCGTGCGGCCTAGGGTCGGTGCGCGCGGCGGGCTTAGGGTTTGACAAGCCGGGTGATACCCACCGAGGCGGCCCGGGCAAGACCGATATCCAGCGACATCGGCAGGTATTCTCCCCGCCGCCAGAGTTGTCCAAGATCGTCGTAATGGCGCGACAGCAGGTGCCCCGACTGCCCCGTCGCCAGCACAAATACCGAACTGTCCGGATCCGCGAAATCATAGACGCCCCGATAGCCCGCGGCGTGAACATTCGCGAAAGGATCAGGCTCGCGCCCCGAGATGCGCCCGCGGTTCAGCGTGTGGTCGCCGCCCGAGGTGCTTTGCCGGATGTTCACGAAATACCGCACCAAAGGCACGTCGCCCAGAACCGGATGTTTGTGGGTGGCCATATGCGCGTCCCCCCAGCGCAGGGATTCCAGTGCGCCGCCATAGGTTTCGTCAATCCAGATCAACGCGTCGTCCAGAGCCTGCCGCGAGATATCCGTGCATGTCTCGACCACCACGGACCGGATCACGTCGCACCATGCGCTTGCGCCCTCCACATCGCGAAAGACGCGCTCTATGAAAAGCGGCTCCACATGGTCGTATTCGCTGGCGAGAGGACCAAGATCGTCGCGGATCAGCCGTTCCTGCAGGGCGCGTAGCCATGCCGCGTAGATCAGCGGTTCCGGCAAATGCTCGTTCATCTCGCCGTTCCAATCCGCCAGCAGATCCAGCGCGCGCTGCCGCCTGCGTTCGGGCGTGCCTTCGGGGGCGGCATCGCCAGTGAACCACAGGTCGCGGCCGATCAGCGGCAGCAGCGTCCGCGCCGCCGTCGACACGGTATCGAGTTGCGCCTCGATAAAGCTGTCACGCGTGTGGACCTTGCGTCCCTGCATCAAGGTCGTCCAGCGTTGCACGCGCTGGCTGTCGCCCCAGTCGAAACTCACATGCTCGGGAAAGGGGCGGTCTACGATCTTGTTGTTCGTGTTCCCGACGACACCGCCCTGCGGCGCAAGGAACTCCGGGTTCGCGGAATAGGGAAAGACGCCCTGCCAGCGGTTTGTTTCGATCCACCCGCGCGAGGGCAGCCGGCCCAGACTTTCATGGGCGGGGTCACGGCGCGGCATGGCACCGGCCAGTTTCATCGCCACGGTTGTCTCGTCGATCAAGGTGAGGTTCTGCGCGGGGGCCACGTAGAGCCGCGACGCCTCGATCCCCTCTTCGACGGAGCCGGACATCATCAGTCCCACCGCCGCCGTGGCCGAGGTGTCCTGCGACGACAGCGCCGTCCAGGCCAGTGACACGACATGGCCCTGCGGGGTAATCCTGTCCAACCCGTATTGCGATCCGGGCAGAACCGGGCCGTTTTCGGTCCAGCGGAGGGTCAGGGTGACCGGGGCCTCGTTCTTGATGCGGATGATCGATTGACGCGTCTCGAAGGTCTTGTAGCCCTCCGGGGTCCGGTATTGCTCCGGCGTGTCAGGATTTATCTGCTCGAAGTAGAGATCCTGATCGTCCAGCCCGGAACTGGTCAGGCCCCAGGCCAGCCGTTCGGAGCGCCCCACCATGATCGCCGGGATGCCGGGGATGGTGCCGCCGATCACCCCGCCCGAACGTAACTGCAACCGCGCCAGATACCAGATCGAGGGCGCGTCGAGGCCAAGATGCGGGTCATTCGCCAGCAACGTGCCGCCAGAGGCCGAACGGCCCCTCGCCGCCGCCCAGACGTTCGATGCCCCGGCCATCCCGTGTCGTGGCACGGGTGACAGGAAATCGCCTCCCTGTGGCGCCGACGCGGCGTAGCGCGGCAAGGGTCCGGGCAGCAGGCTGGCGAATTCCGGCAAGGCGGCGACCCCCTGACCGGGCATGTCCGGCAGTATGTCCGACAGGCGCTGCTCGTCCCCCAAAAGCAGGGAGGTGCGGGCGCGCAACACCTCGCCCGAGATCTGGTCGGACAGTTGCACGGCCATCAGCTTGATGATCGCAAGCGAATCCGCCGGTTGCCACGGGGCAATTTCGGCATTGAAAAGAAAGAGTTCCGGCGCCCCGCGACCAAGACTCTGTTCATTGATCTCGGCAACGCGGGCGTTCACGCCGGCGGCATAGGCCTCGAGCGCGTCGAGCGTGCGGGCGTCCTGATGCGGCACCGACGCCTTTGCCGCGGTATAGAGATCCAACCGCCGCAACAGCGTGTCGGTGCGCAGCGTGCGGCGGCCGAAAAGTTCTGACAGGCGCCCCTGAACGGTGCGCCGCATCATCATCATCTGCCAGAGCCGGTCCTGCGCATGGGCATAGCCCAGCCCGAAGAACGCATCGCGGTCCGACAGGGCCATGATATGCGGCACCGCCGAATTGTCGCGCACGATCTCGATATCGGCGGTGATCCCGGCCACCGGCCGAACCTTGTCGTAATCGGGCAGGGAGCGGGAGGCCAGATAGTAGACAAGCAGAAGCCCGATCACCAAAAGGGTGATCCCCGCGGTGGCGATCCGCAGCAGCCATCGGAACAGAACCGCCATTTCCCTCTCCGTCAACTTGGGGTAGGTCAGATCGCACCGGAAGTAACTTGCCGGCACGGGCTTGCCAAGGGGCGGTCCGGGACCGGCGCGAAAGGGGGAAAACCGAATGGCAAAAGTCGCATTTCTGGGTCTGGGCGTGATGGGCTATCCGATGGCGGGCCATCTGGCAAAGGCCGGACACGAGGTGACCGTCTACAATCGCACAGCGGCCAAGGCGGAAAAATGGGTGGCGGAGCATGGTGGCACGGCTGCCGCGACGCCGCGCGCGGCAGCCGAAGGTGCCGATTTCGTGATGTCCTGCGTGGGCAATGACGATGATCTGCGCAACGTCTGCGCGGGTGACGATGGCGCATTTGCCGGAATGGCGGAGGGCAGCGTCTTTGTGGATCACACGACCGTTTCGGCGCAGGTCACGCGTGAATTGAACGAGCTTTCCGGCAAGAGCGGCATATCCTTTGTCGACGCGCCGGTGTCCGGGGGGCAGGCCGGGGCGGAAAACGGTCAACTGGTGATCATGTGCGGCGGCGACGAGGGCGTGTTCGCAAAGGCCGAGCCCGTGATGCAGGCCTATGCCAAGGCTTGCAGCCGTCTGGGGGACACGGGCGCGGGCCAGTTGTGCAAGATGGTCAACCAGATCTGCATCGCCGGTCTCTTGCAGGCGCTGTCCGAAGGCTTGAACTTTGCGGAGAAGGCGGGCCTTGACGGGGCTGCGGTTGTCGACGTGATCGGCGGGGGTGCGGCCGGATCGTGGCAGATGGTCAACCGATACAAGACGATCCTCGACGACGAGTTCGAACATGGCTTCGCCGTGGACTGGATGCGCAAGGATCTGGACATCTGCCTGCGCACCGCGAACGAGAACGGCGCATCCCTGCCGGTGACGGCGATGGTCGACCAGTATTACAAGGATGTGCAGAACATGGGCGGCGGGCGCTGGGATACTTCCAGCCTTATCAAGCGGTTGCGCAGCCTGAATTGACAGGATCGCCATCCTGACCGCACAGTTTCTTGAACACGTCTCGGGGAATGTCCTGCGCAAGGACATTCCCCTACTCGCCTTCGACAGCACCAGAAAATTGAATGCAGAAGATATTTTTTGATCGATCCGGCTGCTGAGCCTCTCGTCGGGTCCGATGGCCTATTGTGTTTTCCATGCCGCTTCCCTTATGTTACCGGTCAGGCAGCGTGTATTACGTATGGTACAGCGCCGAAAAGTTTCGCTGACCGTGGACCAATCGCAAAAACGGACCCCGGCCAGACCGATCGGGCCGAAAGGCCAAAGTCCCAGCCCGAACCGTCACGAGCGACGGGCGCAATGAATGGGCGCCTCTGTGGCCACAGGCCCGAGATGTGCGTCGGAGAAGAACCGCGATGAAGCGCGCGAACCATTTGAGGCATGAGGCCGGGTGCAGACGCCCCCGCCATGCCGTTGGTGCGCCCCATCTCCCCCAGACAAGACACGCCGCACCCCCCGGAGACCCAACTGGGACCGGGGAAGATCCGGCGTGCAAACGGATAATATGCCAAAGAAAATGCTCATCGACGCCACCCACGCGGAAGAGACCCGCGTCGTGGTGGTGGACGGTAACAAGGTCGAGGAATTCGATTTTGAATCCGAAAACAAGCGTCAGCTTGCCGGGAATATCTATCTAGCCAAGGTCACGCGGGTCGAACCCTCCTTGCAGGCCGCCTTTGTGGATTACGGTGGAAATCGCCACGGCTTCCTCGCGTTTTCGGAGATCCATCCGGATTACTACCAGATCCCGGTCGCCGACCGCAAAGCGCTGATGGAAGAAGAGGCCGAACTCGCCCGCGAGGCAGCCGAGGAAGAAGAAAAGCCCAAGCGAACGCGGTCCCGGTCGCGCAAGCGCACCCCGTCGAAATCGGCAGAGGATGCTGCAACCGACGCGACCCCTGCGCAGGGCGGCAAGGCGCGCGAACCCAGCGGCATGGAGACCATCGACCTCGACGACGAGCCGGATGCCGGCGCGCCGGGCGAGGGGCTTTCGCCGATGGAAACGGTGCATGAGACCCCCGTCGCGGAGCCCGAAGATACCCCGGATACCACCGCCGACGCACAGTCGACCGAAGCGTCTGCTCAGGAGCCCTCGCAGGGGGTGGAAGCGGACACGGCGGAAGCGGCTGACACGTCACTGTCAGACAGTGCCGAGGAACCCGCAACATCCGAAAGCGCACCGCTTTCGCCCTTGGATCCCTCCTCGGACCCTGCTCCCGCGCCGTCCGAAGACACGGCGGAAATGCCGGATAGCTCCTCCGAGACCGGGGAGGACACGGTTGATACGGATGAGGCGCCGCCGCGCCCGATAGCCGAAGGGTCGCGGGACGATGCCGCTGTCGTGACCCGGGACGCCTCCGGAGAAGACGACGAGTCGCACGACGACGACGAGGAAACCGCGGCCGAGGACGCCGCCTCGCGCGATGCTACCATTGAATCCGTCGCGGATGACGACACGCACGAAGACATTCGTCCGGTGCGAAAGCCGCGCCCGCGCCGCTACAAGATCCAGGAAGTCGTGAAGGTCCGCCAGATCCTGCTGGTGCAGGTCGTAAAGGAAGAGCGCGGCAACAAGGGCGCCGCCCTCACCACTTATCTCAGCCTTGCCGGGCGCTACTGCGTCCTGATGCCGAACACTGCGCGCGGCGGCGGCATCAGCCGCAAGATCACCAATGCGGCCGACCGGTCCAAGCTCAAGGAAATCGCCAACAGCATCGACGTGCCCAAGGGTGCGGGCCTGATCATCCGCACCGCCGGGGCAAAGCGCACGAAGACCGAAATCAAGCGGGACTACGAATATCTTCAGCGTCTGTGGGAACAGATCCGCGAGCTGACCCTGAAAAGCATCGCCCCCGCGAAGATCTACGAGGAAGGCGACCTGATCAAACGGTCCATCCGCGATCTCTACTCGCGCGAGATCGACGAGGTGCTTGTCGAGGGGGAGCGCGGCTACCGCGTGGCCAAGGACTTCATGAAGATGATCATGCCGTCCCATGCCAAGAACGTGAAGAATTACGTGGACCCCATGCCGCTTTTCGCGCGGCATCAGGTGGAAAGCTACCTGTCGGGCATGTTCAACCCCACGGTGCAGCTGAAATCCGGCGGCTACATCGTGATCGGCGTGACCGAGGCGCTGGTGGCGATCGACGTGAACT
>CAZRZN010000131.1:0-11126 GCA_964604565.1 uncultured Rhodobacterales bacterium | reverse complement strand
GTCCAGGGGTGCAGAATTTCCAATCCGGCAATTTCGAACAGATGCGCGGCATCCGGCTCCCCTTCGGCGAAGGCGGGACTGGCAAAAAGCAAAGCGGCAAAAAGATATCTCATTTTTGCAGGTTCTCCACGATTGGGCGGGTCAGCACGACCAGCGCAGGAATGAGCGACAGAAAAGATGTGGCCGACAGAAACGCCAGCGCCAGTGTGACCTCCGACCATGTGATCGACGCGGTCACAAGGATATCGGTCCGCTGCGTGACAAGCCGCGACAGAAGGGCGGCGGCGGCAAATCCGAACGTCAGCCCCAACGCGGTGCCGGCCAAAAGCAGGGACACCCCGTAGCCCCAGACCACGGACAGAATGAACCGCCGCGGCGCGCCCAAGGCGCGGAGCATGGCAAGCTGCCTTTGGAACAGCCGCGATAAGATGAACAAGCCCAGCAGCACGGCGGTCGCGACAAGGATCTGGTTGACAGTGGACATGACAGACATTGCCTGTCGGACGTCGCCCATCACCCGGTAGAGGTCGTTCAGGACCGTGCCGGGAAAGAAGGCCATCGTCTCTCCCGCCTCTGTAAATTCCGAACGCAGCGCGTAGTTGGCCCAGAATTCTGTTGCGCGGACGATGATCGCAGGCGTGCCGGGGAACAGTTCGGGCGTGAAGGGCGGGCCGATGCGATCACCCTCCTCGACCCGGTGGCCGTTGGCAAGGCCGTGCACCTCCCAGACGGTTTCCACCGGGATCAGGATCGCCCGATCCCAGGGCGAGCCCGTGGGCGGCATGCGGCCAACGACCTCGATCTCGAACCCGTCGTGGGCATCCTCTTCGGCACGCGCGCCATGCCCGTGAGCCGGGGTGAACCGATCTCCGATCTTCAGGTCGATGGCGGAACCGATCACGGCCTCGCCGCTGCGCTGGAAAAGCCGGCCCTCGACCGGGTCACCGGCCAGATGCGTGACGAAATCGGCGATGGTCCCGACCACGGGCGCGCCTTCGTGACTGTCACCAAAGGCAATGGGTGCGGCGATCGCAACATGGTCATGGCGGGCAATCCGGTCATAGGCAAAGCCGTCCAGCAGCGGCACCGCAGCGGGTTGCAGATATACGGCCGCCAGCATCATGGTCAGTTCGGATCCGGGCGCGGTGACCACCAGATCGAATTTCTCGGCCGCTTTCGCCGTCCCTACTCGCAAGCCGCGCTCCTGCGCGATCAGGCCGATGCCCATACCGATGGATACCGCGATGAGCAGCACAAACATCAGGTTCGCCCAGCGAAAGCGCCAAAGCAGCGCCCGCACCAGCGGCCATGGCCGAAATCCGCGCAGCAACAGTGCCCCGACCAGCAACAAGGGCCCCAGCAGCCCGACGGCGATCAGCCCGTTCTGCATGAATACCGGCAGGGCGGCCCAGACGCTCGTCATGTCGTTTCGGCCAGACTGTCCGCCCGCAGTGCGCCATCTTCTATGGTCAACACGCGGTCAAGCCGCTCCAGAAGATGGGGATCATGGCTGACGGCGATCAAGGTCTTGCCCGACTGGCGCACAAGCGCCACGAGATCGTCTATCAGCCTGTCCGCGGCGGGACGGTCGAGACTGGCAGTCGGTTCATCTGCCAACAGAATGGCCGGATCGGTCGCCAGAGCACGGGATATGGCGACACGCTGACGCTCTCCACCGGAAAAGGATGCAACGCTGCGACGCCCCGGCGGCACGCGGAGACGGTCCAGCCGATCGGCAGCGCGCCGTGCGATATCACGACGCTTGGCCGCAGGGGAAAACAGCGCGGCAAGGCTGGCGTTTGCCTCGGTAGAGAGTTCGTCAAACAGGAGATGGTCTTGAAAGATCATCCCGACATGGGCCGCGCGAAAGGCGCTGCGGCGCTCCGGCGACAATCGCGCGATGTCCGTCTTGCCCCAGCGGATGCTGCCTTCGACCTCCGTCAGGCCGCTTAGCGCATGCAGGAATGTCGATTTCCCCGCACCGGAGGGGCCTCGCACGCCGATCAGGGCGCCTGCAGGCACGTCGAGGGTCGGAACCTTCAACAGGGACCGGCCTGCCGCATGCACTGCCAGATCCAGGATTTTTAAGGGCAACCCCATCCTGCCTCACCTCTCAGAAATCGGAACATCCGCCGGACGGATGACCTGCGCACTGCCCATCAGACGCAGGATCGTCCATTCGGCCGCAGGATCGCCGACCATGACGGTCTTTTCGACGCGCGCCGCGTCGTCATCCCCAAGGGAAGTGCCGGGCAAGACGATCATGGGATTGCGACGGTGCATAGTCTCTCCTCCGGATCGGTATTCGCGGTCATGCGGACGGACGGATTGGCCAGGCGCGTCCTTCTTCCCTTCATATATGTTCCGCATCAGAAAAATGGACCGACAACGCGTCATTCAAGTCCATTTTTTGCCGCGGCCGAGGCACCCGGTGTCATGTAGCGGCTCAGACGGAAGTACCATCCGTTTTGCCTGCCATCAGGCTGACGCCGCGAAAAGGCTGGTTTCAACCTCCATAGATCCCCCGGTTGCCCCGCCTTGGCGCGGACTATTGCGGCGGCCGGTCAAACCAATCTCCGCCGTGGTCTGGCAAGGATTACCCACCGCGCCTTGGGCCGCGAAGGAGGAACGGCATTCCTGTGTGCCCATCCTTTGCCGAAAGTCTTCAGCCCTTGAGAGGCAGGCGCAGGACCCCGGCGGGAGGCAAAGGATGTCCATCGATCGTGATTTCTTCGGTGCCATGATTGAAATAGAACCGCTCGGTCGTGGTGGTCCGGCTGCGCAGGCCTTCAGGCAAAGTGCGCAGGGCCAGACCCGCGCGCGCCCCCAGAACCCCCACAAGACGGTCCAGCGCCGTGTCGTCGCACCAACCGCCCATATAGGTGATGCCCCCGGAAAAGACCGCCACCGACGCGCCGTTTTCCGTTGCAAGCAAGACCTCGCCTTGCCCCTCCAGTTCTTCGAGATACAGCTGCACGGCTCCGCCACCCTCCAGCGGCACCGGCATATCCGGACGCAGGCTTTCGACACGCGCAACCGTGACATCCAGTCCGGGGAGCGATGGCGGCAAGGGAACCGGAATATTGAAATCGGCGTCCCGCGCGGCGGTGCGGGGCCCAAGCAAGAGCTGCGCGCCGCTGTTCAGCAGCGCCTCGCAGAGCGGGTCGGGCAGATGCATCAGCCCGGGGGCAAGGATCAGGGTGTAACCGGCAAGCCTGTCGGGATCGGGCGGCAGGATGTCGACGTTCAGCCCCGCGCGGCGCAGGGCGCGGTAATGATCAAAGACCAAACCAAAATATGAGGCGCCGCGCGCATGGGGCTGAGCTTGCCACATCCATTCGGCCTCGTAATCGAAGATCAGACCGATCGCGGCCTGTTCCTGATCCACGTCGGGGGCCTCGGCGATTTCCGAGGCAACTTGCCGGGCCTCCGCCATGCCGGGCGCCTCTGTGCTGTCCGGACGCAAAAGGCCGGCGTGCATCTGCTCCTGAGCCATCGGCGCCTGTCGCCAGCGGAAATAGCAGACAGCCTCCGCCCCGTGGGCAAAGGCCTCCCAAGTCCACAGGCGCACCATGCCCGGCAGGGGCGCGGGGTTGTAGGGCGCCCAGTTCACAGGTCCGGGCTGCTGTTCCATCACCCACCAGCGGCCCGATTTGCCCACCGCGCGATAGAGATCGTGATGAAAGGCCTGAAAGTCGGGGTCGCCCTGCCGGGCGAAAGCGCGCTGAATTTCGGGCGGGCGGCCCGCCCGGTCCTCCAGAAAGCCCAGCGGATAACTGTCCCAGGACGCGATATCCAGATCGGCACCCACCGCGTAATGGTCGAAATCAGTGACCCGGCCCATGTAGTTATGCGTGACCGGCGCATCGGAATGGGCGCGGATGATCTCGACCTGCGCGCGATTGAAGCGGACCACCTGTTCGGACGAAAACCGGCGAAAGGCCAGGACATGAGCCGGGTTCGGCTCTGTCACGGTGAGATTGGGCAGGTCGATCTGGCTGAAGTCGTCGTAGGTCATCGACCAGAAGGTATTGCCCCAGGCCCGGTTCAATGCATCGGGCGACTGGTATCGTTGCGCGCACCAATCCTGAAAGGCACGTCTGGCGGCGTCGGAATAGCTGAGGGTCGTATCGTGGCAGCCATATTCGTTGTCGGTCTGCCACGCAGCCACATGCGGATTTCTGCCGTAGCGTTCGGCCAGCAGGCCGGTGATGCGGCGGCACTCCTCAAGATAACCTTGATGGCTGAAACAATAGTGACGGCGCGATCCAAACTTGCGAGGGTTGCCCAGTGCATCGACCGCCAGCATGTCGGGATGGCGGTTCAGCATCCAGCGCGGCGGCGTCGCGGTCGGGGTTCCCAGAACGACACGCAGTCCCCTGTCGCCCAGCGTGTCGATCGCACGATCCAGCCAGTCAAAGCAGAGCTCCCCCGGAGCGGGTTCCAGCAGGGACCAGGCGAACTCACCGATACGAACCCAGGTGAGACCCAGATCGGCCATGCGACCGGCATCTTCCTCCCAAATATCGGCGGGCCAGTGTTCGGGATAGTAGCAGGTTCCTAAAGTGCGTTTCATGCGTCTTTTTCCTGGCTTCGACGGTGCCGTTTCTCATCGTGGATGAGGTAGCGCCGCAAAGCATTTGCAAAATCGTTTTTTTTCCGACTTCGGGTCGTTGGGCGGCATTCGGCCACAGCCGACCCAGGCTCCGCCGGGCTGCCGCGCGCGGACCAGACCTGTTGCGGACCTCCGGCGCCTGTCCCTTGGCGGGCCAGGACGCGCGGCGGCCTTTGACGTCTAGCCCGATGTTTTTGCCGCATCCCACGCCATCACAAGATCCGCGGCGCGCGCGGCGATCTCTGCCGCGCTGCGCCCGGGTTTGTAAAGGCCGGACCCGATCCCGAAACCGGTCACACCCGCGTCAAGCCATGCGCCGAAATCCTCCGGCCCGACGCCACCCACCGCATAGGTCGCCGTATCCGCCGGCAGAACCGCCTTGAGCGCAGAAAAACCGTCGACGCCAAGCTTGAACGCCGGAAAGAACTTCAGCCCATCCGCCCCGTGTCGCAGCGCAGTAAAGGCCTCTGTCGCGGTAAAGACCCCGGGATAGGACCGCAAGCCGGCGGCCTTGGTCGCCGAGATCACGCGCGCGTTGCAATCGGGCGAGACGATCATGCCGGCCCCGATCTGCGCAAGCTGAACAACCTGAACCGGATCCAGCACGGTGCCGGCCCCGATCAGGGCGCTGTCCCCGGCCAGATCCACGATACGCCGGATGCTGTCGAAAGGATCAGGCGAATTCAGCGGCACCTCGATTTTCGTGATCCCGGCGGCGATCAGCGCCTTGGCCACGGGTTCCGCCTCCGGCGGGGTCAACCCGCGCAGTATGGCAATGATCTCACGGGTCATCGGCTCTCTTTCATGTGATGGTAAGCGGCGGTCAACCCCGCCAGCGTCATGTCACCGGCGGGTACGGACCGCGCCGCGACTCCCTGCGCCTTCAGCGCGGCAAGATAGGCCCCGGCGACGGCATCTTCACCCAGGATCACCACCTCCTGCCCCAGCCAATAGGGCCGGGCAGCCGCCAGTTCGGCGCCAATCAGCAGCCCCGAAAGCCGCGCTCGCGTGACGTCCGGTGTGGTGCCGTTCAAAAGGGAATCCGCCCGCAGACCGAACAGACCGGAGGCCAGCGCAGCGGGCCGCGAAAGGGTCTCTGCCACTGACTCGGCAAAGGCGGCCTCGTCCCATCCATCCCCGGACAGGGAATGCCGCAGGACCGACTGGCTGCCAAGCAGGGCAAAGATCTCTCCTGTCATGAAGGTCCGGAAAGAGACCACTTCCCGCGCACTGAGTTGCACCCATTTGTTATGCGTCCCCGGCAGGCAGAGCACGCCGTCGAAACCGGGCTCCTGCCGGAGAAACCCTCCGATCTGGGTTTCTTCGCCGCGCATCACGTCGGGCGGGCCGTCCTGCTTGATCCCCGGCAGGATATGGACCTGCAAACGCGCCGCATCGGTCGGCACCGCGATACCGTCTCGTGGTGGCTCGCAAGGGGTGGCGACATAGGGTGCCTCGGCCCAGCCCTGCCGCGCCCCTGCCATGCCACAGACCATCACCGGCACGGGACCGGAGTCCAGCCAATCTCCAAGCAAGTCCAACAGCACCGGTTCATATCCGCCCCGGTCAAGCCGGGTCATGCCCTGATCGGAATCGATCCGATGCAGGGGCCGGTCCTGCGCATCCATCACCCAGACCCGCAGATGCGAGGTGCCCCAATCCACGGCGATCCACGCAGGGTCCGCCGGCCTTGCTGTTCCGTTCAATTTCGTCACGGCACACGTTCTCCTTCCAGCACCCATACACCCTCTGGAAAGCGCCAAGGCAAGGTTACACCCTGACGCATCAACGCCTGCCCCGACAGGATGAGTGGGCCGCTCTTCAGCGCTGGCGCCCCACGCGACAGCGGAGGCGCCTCATCCGCATTGCGCAGGGTGACCCGGTAGCGCGCCCCGGCCTCCAACCCCGCCAATTGCAGCGGACGCGGCAAACTCTGCGCCGATGCGGCGGCCTGTCCTGCAAAGACGACAAACCGGGCGCCATCCTGCGCGACCTGAATTTCTGCGATCACCGCAGGGTCCGGATGATCCAGCCGCAGGATATCCGCCGCCATACGCCAATCGCGGTTTGCCTTCCACCAGTCGGTGACACTCCGCAGGATCCGCGCCTCATCCTCTGTCAGTTCACGCGGATCCATCTCGAATCCCATATGCCGCTGCGCTGCCACCCAAGCGCGAAACCGGATATCGAGCGTGCGCCCGGAGGTGTGGCAATGTCGCGGCCCAACGTGAGAGCCGGTGACGCAGGCGGGCAGAAACAGGGCCGCGTCATGCTGGATGCGCAGGCGTTCAAGCGCGTCATTGCTGTCCGACAGCCAGACCCGCCCCGCGTGGCGCAGAATGCCAAGGTCGATCCGCCCGCCGCCGGAGGCGCAGGTTTCGATTTCCACGCCCGGATGGGCGAGGGTCAAACGGTCCAGCAGGCTGTCCAGTCCCCGGACCTGGCGTTCATCCGCAAAGGGCAGCACCCGGTTGTGATCCCATTTGAGATAGGTGATCGGCACCTCGGTCAGCAGCCGATCAAGGCAAGTAAAGATATGCTCGGCCACCGCGCTCTGCGCGAGATCCAGCACGAATTGCTGCCGTCCCGAAGGTTGATCCGCGGGCCCCAGAAGCCATTCGGGATGCGCACGGTAGAGGTCACTGTCCTTGTTGACCATCTCGGGCTCGACCCAGAGGCCAAAACCCATCCCGAGGCTTTCCACATGCTCGGCGAAGGGCCGCAGACCCTCCGGCCATTTTCGCCGGTCCACCGTCCAATCGCCCAGACTGGTGCGATCGTCGTCCCGGCGCCCGAACCACCCGTCGTCCAGCACGAACCGTTCGGCGCCAAGATCCGCGGCGCGACAGGCAATATCCCTCAGTTCAACAGGGTCGTGGTCGAAATAGACCGCCTCCCAGCAGTTGTAATGCACCGGGCGCGGTTGCCGCGCATGCAGGGTCGTCATCTTGCGGACATGCCGCTGAAAGTTCCGTGCCGTGCCGTTCAAACCCTCGCCGCTGAAGGTCGCAGTCAGGGTCGCGGTGCGGGCATGGCCCTTGGAATGGCTGCCCGGCGCATGGCCGAATTGCAGCTGCCGGCGGCCATCGGAAAGTTCCTCGGCGATCATCCGATGCCCGCCGCTCCAGTCGTAGGACAGGGCGCGGACCTCACCCGCAGTGTTTGTCGCGCCCCGGGAGGTCAACACTGCAAAGGGCGGATGCTCATGCCCCGACCGGCCCTGGCGCGCCTCGCGCATATGGATGCCCGGCCGCCATTCGTAGCGCTGAAGCTGAAACTCTCCGATCCATCGGCCGGAAAAGTCCAGCACGCCGTCACTGTCCGGCGGAACAGGCAGGAGCGGCGCGGCAAGCCATTCTACGACATGCCCCGGCGCCGTGACAGAGGCCCATGTCTGCACCATGCCTTCCCCGGTCAGGGCCAGCACCGCGTGATAGCTGATGCCACGTGCGGGATCTTCGGCGGAGACATTCAGGCTCTGGGGCCGCCCTGGGTCCGACCGTTCGGTACGGACGGTGACATGCGTCAGATGCGGCAGGACACGGCACCCGTTTTCGTCGATCAGGACGGCACCGGGCATCCCGGCCCAGCCAAGCCGGGCCTCAGGACATATCGAAAGGGGCGCCGTCTCGTCCATCATGCCCCCGGTCACATCCATGACCTGCGCCGCCCACAAACTGTCCAGATCCTCCTCCACCGGCAGAGGCGCCCCCCAATGGATGACCATGGGCAACGCGTCCCCATCCTGCGCCAGAACCAGCGTCTGACCTGCATCATCCAGCCGCCATGTGGTCACTTGACTGCGCCCAAGGTCAGACCGGCGATGAAATGCCGCTGCATCAGAAAGAACATCGCAACGGGTGGCAGCGCGGCGACAAGGCTCCCCGCGCTCATCAGATGATATTGCGCCACGAATTGCGAGTTGAAGGAAGTTATTCCCGCCGTCACCGGCTGCGCATCGGGTCCCTGCGTGAGCACGACCGCCCAGAAATAATCGTTCCAGATAAACGTGAAGATCAGCACCGAGAGCGCGGCAATCGCCGGTCGCATCAGTGGCACTACGATGAACCAGAAGATCCGCCATTCGGCGACACCCTCGACACGCGCGGCCTCGATCAGCTCGAATGGCAGGGCACGGATGAAATTGCGCATGAACAGCGTGCAGAACCCGGTTTGAAAGGCGATATGGAACAGCACGAGGCCCATCTTTGTGTCATACAGCCCGACAGAAACCGTCAGATCCCGCACCGGCACCATCAAGATCTGGAAGGGCACGAAATTCCCGGCAATGAACATGAAGAAAATCAAAAGGTTGCCTCGAAACCTGTAGATGCCCAGCGCAAACCCCGTCATGCAGGACAAGACAACCGCGCCGATCACGGTCGGAACGGTGATCAGGACCGAGTTCCACAGGTAACGCGGCATGTCACTTTCGAAGAAGACTTTTGAGTAATTGCTCACCAGCTCGAAGGATGACGGCACACCCCAATAGTTTCCATTGGTGAAATCCGCGAGCGGCCGGATGGAAAAAAGCGCCACCGCGATCAATGGCAACAACCACATGATCAACGCCAGCGGCAAAAGCGCCTGATAGGAAAAGCGCGCTGCCGCGCCCTGTTTCTGGATCGGCGTCGGAAACATGGCTCAGACCACCTTTTGCTTCTTCTCTTTGAAAATACTCTGGGGGGCACGGGGGGCTGGCCCCCCGTCGTGCGACATCGCCATCAGCGCCGCCCTTCCTGTTCGTCTCGCCAGATCGACCAGAGAAAATAGCCGATGAAGACGAGCATGATGAAAAACAGTACCACCGCAATGGCCGAGCCGTAGCCCATGCGGAACCCGTATTCAGACAGCGCCTTTTCGAACATGTAGAAACTCAGCACGCGGGTGGATCCGAAAGGTCCGCCGTTGGTCATGACGGAAATCAGATCGAAACTGCGCAGCGCTCCGATGATCGTCACAACGAAGGCAATGAAGGTGGCCGGACGCAGTTGCGGCAGGATCACATGCCAGAGCATCCGCCACCCCTTTGCCCCGTCGAGGCGACCCGCCTCCACCTGTTCGGGATCGACCGCATTGAGCCCGGTGAGATAAAGGATCATGCAATAGGCCGTCTGTGGCCAGAGACCGGCGGCGATGATCCCGTAGGTCGCCAGCACTGGATCGCCCAGAACGCTGATCGGTTCAATCCCGACAAGGCCAAGCATGGCATTCAGCAGACCCTCGCGCGGCAGGTAGAACCAGGAAAACACGAGGCCCACGACCACCTGACTGATCACGAAGGGGAAAAAGAACAGCGACTTGTAGATGCGGATACCCGCCACGGTCTGGTTCAGGAACAGCGCGATGAACAGCCCCGCCGGAATCGCGAGAAGGTAGAGGACCAGCCATTTGACATTGTTCCAAAGCGAAACCTCGAAAGCGCGATCCTGCAAGAGCCGTTCATAGTTCCGCAGGCCGACCCACTCGGCCTCTCCAAGGCCGTCCCACTTGTAAAACGATATATTGAAGCTTTGCCCGATCGGCACGATGACATAGGCGAGGAAAAACAGCATCCCGGGCAGCAGAAACAGCAGCGGCGTGACGATCTGGGGATTCCAGCGGCGGGAGGTTCGGATAGTGGGCATGGCGATCCTCTCGGGCCTCTATGGCGGACGCGGGCGCGTTCGGGACAAGTGCGGCAGCGGGGGCCAGCCCCCGCACCCCCGGGATATTTCCTGCCCGAAGAAGCCCTCGGGCGGGGCCCTTGACGAAGGCCTTCGCGTCGGCCAGACGGGTCTCCGCTTCGCCCGGCCGGCCGACGCTGTCTGTGTTAGTAGACGTCCTGACGGGTGAATTCGAGCCGGTTCAGGATATCATCGAGATTGTCCGGGAAGACCATGAATTCCTGCAGTCCTTCCATACCCATCTTTGCCATTTCGGCGGGGAAATCACGGTCGAAGAACTGTGCGATCCCGCCCTCGGCATTTTGCGACAACATCTCGAAACCCTGCTGGATGAATTCGTCCTCCGCCACGGAGGCGTTTGCATTGACCGGCAACTGGCCCAGACCGTCCGGCCCGTTGATGCGTGTCTGGACATCAGGCGATGTGACGTATTTCAGGAAGGCGCGGGCCGCTTCCTTGTTTCTCGCCTGCGAGGCGATGTGAAAGGTGTCGGTCGGCGCGTCCTCACCCATCGGGAGATCGGCGATCCGGGGGAACTGGTAGAAATCGATCTGATCGTCGGCAAGACCTGCCTCGCGCAGATGCGGCACCACGAAATTGCCCATCAGGTAGGCCGTCGCCTCACCATTCAGAAAGAACGGCAGGGCTTCTTGCCAGCTGTAGGTCTGATGGTCGTCGATGAAGGCGCCCATGTCGATCAGTTTGCGCCAGTTGGCAAAGGTCTGGCGGACACCTTCGTCCTCTGTCCAGCTCAGCTCGCCGCGGGCGAGGGCCATGTGATGGTCAAATCCGTTGGTGCGCATGTTGAGGTAGTCGAACCAGCCGCCGGCGGTCCACAGGAACTT
>CAZRZN010000130.1:0-11145 GCA_964604565.1 uncultured Rhodobacterales bacterium | reverse complement strand
GAAGTTTTGGAACTTGGCCCGCGCAAGGCCATTGCCCGTATTCCGGAGGCGGCAGGACGCCTTCTGGTGACCTTGGCCACGCCGGAGATGGCCCCGGGCCAGAACGTCCGGTTGCCCTAGGAACGGCATTCGCTCCCAAGGCAGGCTCTCACATCGTGGCACTGCGCCTGTCGCAGGTTTCGCGGCCTCTTGCGTTGGGCCATGTAACCCGCATGTGCGTAATGCGCGGTGGCTATCGGTGCCGTGGATCGGCCACAGCGTATAACCCCCGCCGTTTCACGCCGTCAGTGTGTCGACCGGATGCGGGCGCCGGTCCAAGAAAAAACCCCGGCACTCTGTGCCGGGGGTTCCACGCAACCTGTCGAACGGATCAGCCAGTCGCCGCGGCGACCGCGCGCTTTGTCATGACACCGACAAGGTGGGCGCGATAGGCGCCGCTGCCGTGCAGATCGGAAATCATGCCGTCCGCCGGGACAGACAGACCCGACAGCGCATCCGGTGAAAAGTTCGATGACAAGGCGTCCTCCGCTTCGGTCCAGCGAAACACCCCTTCTTCCGAGGCGCCGGTCACGGCGACACGGACACCATCGGAATACTTCGCGACGAACACACCGACCAGCGCAAAGCGCGACGCGGGCTGTTCGAACTTGGCGTAGGCGGAGGCTTCCGGAACAGGGAAGCGGACCGAAGTGACGATTTCGCCTTCTTCCAGAGCAGTGGCGAACATGCCCTGGAAATAATCATCTGCCGCAATCTCGCGATTGTTGGTCTTGATCGTTGCCCCCGTGCCCAGGGCGGCCGCCGGATAGCAGGCCGATGGGTCGTTGTTGGCGAGGCTGCCACCGATGGTGCCGCGATTGCGGACCGCCGGATCGCCGATATTCGCGGCCATCCCGGCCAGACCCGGGAAATGCGAGGCTGCTTCGGCCATGACAGTGGCATGGGTCGTCCCGCCGCCAATCGTGAGATCGCCATTGTCCTCGTGGCAGACCCCCTTCATCTCGTCGATGGCCGAAAGGCTCACCAGAACCGAAGGGCTGGAAAGGCGCTGCTTCAGCGTTGGGATCAACGTCTGGCCGCCGCTCAGCGCAAGAGCTTCCTCCTGACCAAGTGCCTTGACCGCCTCCGCCACACTGGTGGGTCGCACGATATCGAATGAGTACATCTTCGTCTCCTTTCGCCTGTGAAGCCGTCACAGGGCTTCTTTGGGCTTGAAAATATCCGGGGGGTTCCGGGGGCACAGCCCCCGGTCCCGTCCTCTCGATCAGGCGTTCATCGCTTCCCAGACGCGGGCCGGGGACACGGGCATGTCGATATGCTCGACCTTGTGACCACCCGACTGAAGCGCGTCGATCACCGCGTTGACCACGGTCGGCGGGGAGCCGATGGCCCCTGCCTCGCCGCAGCCCTTCACACCCAACGGGTTGTGCGTGCAAGGCGTCTGGCAGGAGTGATCCACCCGGTAGTGCGCCATATGCGGCAGGTTGTCGGCACGTGGCATTGCGTAGTCCATGTAGGAGGCGCTCAACAATTGCCCGTTCTCGTCATAGGCGCAGTTTTCCAGCAACGCCTGACCGATGCCCTGCGCGATGCCGCCGTGGACCTGACCTTCGACGATCATCGGGTTGATGACATTGCCGAAATCATCCGCCGAGACAAAGGTTTCCACGGTGACCTCTCCGGTTTCCGGATCGACCTCGACCTCGCATGCATAGGCCCCGGCCGGGTAGGTGAAGTTCGAAGGATCGTAAAAGGCGGTTTCCTCCAGCCCCGGCTCGATATCCTCCAGCGGGTAGTTGTGCGGCACGTAGGCCGCCAGGGTCACATCGCCCCAGGCCACGGACTTGTCGGTGCCCGCCACGCTGAACTGACCGTCCTTCAGCTCGATGTCCGCTTCGGATGCCTCAAGAAGATGGCTCGCGATCTTCTTGGCCTTGTTGATGATCTTCTCGGTCGCGCGCACCATGGCGGACCCGCAGACCGCGATGGAGCGTGACCCATAGGTGCCCATGCCAAAGGGGATCCGCGCGGTATCGCCATGGACGATGTCGATCATGCTCTCGTCGATGCCCAGCATCTCGGCCACCACCTGCGGAAAGGCGGTTTCATGGCCCTGCCCATGGCTGTGCGCGCCGACCATCACGCTGATCGAGCCGGTGGCATTCACACGGACCGTCGCGGCGTCATACAGCCCGGCCCGCGCGCCCAGTTGCCCGACGAGGTTCGACGGCGCGATGCCGCAGGCCTCGATAAAGCAGTTCACGCCAAGGCCACGCAGCTTGCCCTTGGCTTCGCTTGCGGCGCGGCGGGCGGGAAAGCCCGCGATGTCGATCATCTCCTCCATCTTGTCCATGGTGGCGACGTAATCCCCGGTGTCATAGACCACGGCGACCGGCGTCTGGTATGGGAATTCGGTGATGAAGTTCTGACGGCGCAGGGCAATCGGGTCGACGCCCAGTTCGCGGGCGGCCTTGTCGATGACGCGCTCCAGCTGATAGGTTGCCTCCGGCCGGCCGGCACCGCGGTAGGCATCCACAGGAACGGTGTTGGTAAAGACCGCTTTTACGTTCACATAGACAAGCGGGGTCTTGTAGTTGCCCGCCATCAGCGTGCCATGCAGCCATGTCGGGACCGATGGCGCGAAGGTGCTGAGATAGGCCCCCATGTTGGCATAGGTGTCGGTGCGGACGGCGGTAAAGTTGTTGTCGGCGTCCAGCGCCAGTTCGATGGTGGTCACGTGGTCGCGGCCATGCGCGTCCGACATGAAGGCCTCGGATCGGCTGGCCGTCCATTTGACCGCTCGGTTGATCTGCCGCGATGCGAAAGTGACAAAGGCCTCTTCTGCATAGTGAAAGATCTTGGTGCCGAAACCGCCGCCCACGTCGGGCGCAACCACGCGCAGCTTGTGCTCCGGGATGCCAAGGACAAAGGCGCCCATCAGCAACCGGATGACATGCGGATTCTGCGACGTGGTATAAAGCGTGCTTTCGTCGTTGGCGCGGCTGTAGTCGCCGACGGCAACCCGCGGTTCCATCGGGTTGGCGACAAGGCGATTGTTGACCAGCTCTAGTTTGGTCACATGGGCCGCCTTGGTAAAGGCCTCGTCCACGGCGGCCTTGTTCTCTTCGACAAAGCCCCAGTCGTAGCAGAGGTTGTCGCTGAGATCGTCGTGCACCTTGGGCGCGCCGTCCGCCAATGCGGCTTTCATGTCGACCACTGCGGGCAATTCGTCGATGTCGTAGACGATGGCCTCTGCCGCGGTGCGCGCTTCTTCGAGGCTGTCGGCCACGACGGCGGCGATGGGATCGCCGACATGGCGCACCTTGCCCTGCGCCAGCACCGGGTGTGCGGGCTCCTTCATCACTTCGCCGTGTTTGTCGGTGATTTGCCAACCGCACGGCAGGCCCCCCACGCCTTCGAAATCGGCACCGGTAAAGATGCGGACGACGCCGGGCATCCCGGCGGCGGTGGATGTGTCGATGCTATTGATCCGGCCATGCGCCATATCGGAGCGCAGGAAAAATACATGCGCTTGACCGTGAACGTTGATGTCATCGGTATATTGTCCGGCGCCGGTCAGATAGCGGACGTCCTCGCGTCGCTTCGTGCTGGCGCCGATCCCATGATCCTTCGGCATTGTCTTCTCCTCCCTGGGTGTTTCTTGGCACGGCCACCCATGCGACCGTGCGGTATCCTCGGGATGGCTTTACAGCCAACCCAGCAATGTCAGGCCCAAGATCAGCTGACAGACCACGCCACCCGCAAAGAGCAGCGTGCGGACAACCGGAACGCCGGCCGTGTAGACCACGAAATGGCCCAGCCGCAGCCAGAAGAACGCCGCGGCGGCCGCGGCAGTCAGGGGTGTCGCCGCCCCGGCCACCACGACACCTACCGCCAAAGGCGCGAAAACCACCAGGTTTTCGACTGCGTTCCGATGCGCCGCCTGCGCCCGCACCAGCCAGGGCGTATTGCCCACGTCGTTCAGATCGCGCCGCGTCAACGCCGCGACCAGCCCGACCTGCGCAATGTAGCCGAGGATGTAGGGCACGAACAAAAGCCCGGTCAGCACCGCGCTTGCCGCCATCCAGAACAGTTCCGGTGTCATCGGGCATTCCCCTCCCCTGTCATGGCGTTACTCTGCCGCGATCCCCGAAACATCCTGCCCGCTGGCCGCAAGGATTGCCTTGACAATATTGTGATAGCCGGTGCAGCGGCAGATGTTGCCCTCGAGATAGTCGCGCACCTCGGTCTCGGTCGGTTTCGGGTTGTACTTGAGCAGGGCCGCCGCCGACATCACCATTCCGGGCGTGCAGAAGCCGCATTGCAGACCGTGGTGGTCCTGAAAGGCCTGCTGGATCACGTTGAGCGACCCATCCGCGTTGGCCATCCCTTCGATCGTGGTCACCTCTGAGCCGTCGGCCTCGGCGGCGAACATCGTGCAGCCCTTGACCGCGTCGCCGTTCACATGGATCACGCAGGCGCCGCACTGCGACGTGTCGCACCCAACATGCGTGCCGGTAAGCCGCAGCTCATCACGCAGGAATTCGGTCATGAGTGTATTGCCCTTGACCGACTTGGTGACCGATTTGCCGTTCACCGTCATCGTCACTTCTGCCATCTGTATCCTCCCTGGAAAAACTCTTGTCTGGGTATCTGAAACGTAATCGGCAGGACCTATCCGCGACAGGAAAAGGGCCTCAGCCCCTCACCATCCGCTTGAACCAGCCCTTCTTGTGGTTTTCGTCGCCGTCGGCGGCAGGTTTGTCCTCTTCGCCCTCGGCGGGCGTTTCCAGCGCGTCCTGAAAGTTCTGAAAGAACTGGTCGGCCATCTTCTTGGCGAAACCGTCAATGATTCGGCTGCCCAGCTGCGCCAGCTTTCCGCCCACCTTGGCCTGAACGTCATAGGTCAGCAGCGTGCCGCCGTCTTCGCCGTCGCTCAGATCGACCTTGGCGCCGCCCTTGGCAAATCCGGCTGCGCCGCCCTTGCCTTCGCCGTTCAGCGTGACCGAGTTCTGCGGATCCATTTCCGTCATCGTCACCTGGCCCTTGAAGGTCGCCTTTACCGGGCCGACTTTCTGGACGACCGTTGCCTCGAAACCGTCTTCGGCGGATCCCGAAAGTTCCGTGCAGCCCGGCACGCAGGCCTTAAGAACCTCGGGATCGAGGATGGCCTTCCAGACGACATCGCGCGGGGCCGCGATCTCGCGAGTGTCACTCATCTGCATAACTCAACCCTCTTCGTGATATGACCGCGCCTTCGCGCTGACCGATGCGATGCCATGTATTCGCGCTCTACTCAACGCTCCAGCGGCGTGAAACTCAACCCGTAGCTTTCGAAAATCATCGCCGACAATCGACCGCCAACGATATCATCAACCACAAAAGCGGCCAGATGCCAGAGAAAATTCGGGCCTGCCCGGACAGCTCCGCGCCGATGAAAAGCTGTCATGGCGATGAGTGATGCTGGGCGTGGGCCCTTGAGCCCTGCGAGAATGGGCTGCGCCCCGGTCAACGGATTTCCCTCCGGTGGGACCGTGGCGGGCACTACAAGGAAGCTGTCTCAGGCAAGGGGTCCACATTTTTCACACTGCACCCGGTCTTGCCTTCGGCACAAGGAGACGGGAGAAAGGGAGGCAGACTGACCCGTGCGGGTAACGGCGGACATCTTCGCGAATAGGCAAGGACAACTGATTATGGCCCCAAAATTCGGCACAAGCGGCCTGCGCGGCCTTGTTGTGGACCTGACCGAAGACCTCGTGCGCGACCATGTCATGGCGTTCTTGCGCGCCTGTCCGAATGGTGGCGCGCTGCATGTCGGACGGGACCTGCGTCCGTCCTCGCCCGAGATCGCGGGCTGGGTTCTGGACGCTGCCCGAGAGGCGGGGCTCGACACGGTTGATTGCGGGCCGGTGCCGACCCCGGCACTGGCACTGTCGTCCCTTCAGGCCGGGGCGGCAGCCGTCATGGTCACCGGGAGCCACATCCCCGCCGACCGGAACGGGCTGAAATTTTACGTGCCCACCGGCGAGATTTCAAAGACGGACGAGGCGCTGATCCTTTCCGAGCTGGGGCATACCCCGACAACGGGTCCGCGCGGCCCGCTCCGGCAGGCCGACGCGCGGTCCGCCTATGTGGCGCGTTACGTCGATGGCTTTGGTCCGGATGCATTGCAAGGGATGCGCGTGGGGATCTACCAGCACAGTTCCGTTGCGCGCGACATCATGGTCGAGGTGGTCGAAGCCTTGGGCGGGATCGCCCTGCCCATCGCTCGGTCCGAGACGTTCATTCCCGTCGACACCGAGGCGCTGGATCCTGAGACCAGACGGCTTTTTGCCGGTTGGTTTGCAGAGCATGACCTTCATGTGCTGATCTCCACCGACGGCGATGCGGATCGTCCGATGCTTGTGGATGACGCCATGCGCGTGGTGCCGGGGGACGTGCTGGGCGCCGTCACCGCGCGCGCACTTGGCGCCGAAACGGTTTGCACGCCTGTGTCGTCGAACACCATGATCGAAGCGGAAGGCGCCTTCGGGTTTGACCGGGTGATACGGACAAGGATCGGGTCGCCTTTCGTGATCGCCGCCATGGAAGAGGCCCTGAAAACCGGATCCGCAGCCCGGGTCGTAGGCTACGAGGCAAACGGGGGATTCCTGCTGGGCTTTGAGGCCCGGGCACCTGCCGGTCCGCTGTCGCCCCTGATGACCCGCGATTGCCTGCTGCCAATCCTTGCGCCGCTGAACGCCGCGCGCGCCGCTGGCACCAGCCTGTCGGCCTTGTTGGATACGCTTCCGCCGCGGTTTACCGCGGCCGACCGGATCGCCGGCATTCCGACAGAGAAATCCCAGCGGTTTATCGCCCGACTGTCTGCCGAAGCCGCTGAGCGCGCCGAATTTTTCGCCGACGTCGGGACGGAGAAGGCGCTGGACGAAACCGATGGCATGCGCGTCACCTTTGAAAATGGTGAGGTGGTGCACCTGCGTCCCTCGGGCAACGCACCGGAATTTCGCTGCTACGCGGAGGCGGCCTCCCGCGAGACTGCACTGGCGCTGGTCGACCGGTATCTATTGAAACTGGGCAAGGCGCTTTCCGGCTGATCGCGCGGTCCCGTGTGGTCGACGCTGGCGACCTGCCTCGCGTCGGTCCCTCCTTTCATGACCAGAGCACGCGGGCGATGGATTGCCCGGCGCCGGTGTCGATTTGCGCCAGCGCATCGGTGAGTTCCACAAGCGCCCGGCGCGCTGGCAATGGCGCCTAATCCGGACCCACGATTGCGGCTCGACGGTGTGGAAACCGGATTCTGTGACAGCGCCAGCCTTGGCCGCGCGTCATCGTGGATGCCCAAATCCACGCACTCACGATTCCGCGGTTCAAGCTGCCGTTGACCTCTGACGCTACCGAAGGGGAATGGGGCGCTGTTCCTCAATGGCCTCCATCGCGAAATAAGAGGTCACGGTCTCCATCTCGATGTCGGCGATCAGCCGTTTGTAGACATCGTCGTATCCGGCCATGTCGCGTGCGACGATCTTGAGCAGGTAGTCGTATTCGCCCCCGATGCGGAAGAAATCGATCACCTCAGGGATATTCGAGACATGCTGGCGAAACTGGTTCAGCCAGTCCGCCGAATGATGGCGTGTCTTGACCAGTGAAAAGACGACAAATCCTGCGCCAAGCTTTTCACGGTCAATCACGACGGTTCGCCCGAGGATCGCGCCGGAGCGTTCCAGCGACTTGAGCCGGCGCCAGCATGCGTTTTGTGACAGGCCGATCCTGTCCGCAAGGGCGCGCTGGGACTGCGATGCGTCGCGCTGAAGTTCTTCAAGTATGCGACAATCAAAATGATCTAATTCTTGTGCCATTCCTCGATCATATGACCTGAATTTCAGATCACAAGGCAGAAAATATGTGAAGAAAATTGCCAAATACGCGTCATACTCCCTACAGCAATCTGAGGAGTGTCATGTCCCCGCTAGAAGACTTCGCCTCCGCGCTGAACGTAGAGGACGTTCACGCCCGCATCCGGGATGGACTGATCGGTGAGGGCGTTCAGATCGACGGGCCGTTCGGCGCGCGCCCCTTGATCTATGCGGACTACGTGGCGTCGGGCCGCGCGCTGGAGCAGGTTGAGGATTTCATCCGTTACGAGGTTCTGCCCTATTACGCCAACACCCACACGCAGGCATCCTACTGCGGCGCCTTCATGACCCGTCTGCGTGATAACGCGCGCGCGCAGATCGCCCGCCTGACCGGGGCGGACGACAGCATGAGCGTCGTGTTCACAGGGTCGGGCACGACCGCGGGGATCAACCGTATCGTCGGCTTGCTGGATATTCGACGCCTTGTGGCAGCGGGGCAGCGCGTCGTCGTGCTGACCGGGCCCTACGAGCATCATTCGAACATCCTGCCGTGGCGGGAGAGCGGCGCAGATGTGATCGAGGTTGTCGAGGCGCGGCAGGGCGGCACCGACATTGAGGAATTGCGGCGCGTCTTGCGGGCGATGCAGGGGGCGCCGCTGATTGTTGGCAGTTTTTCGGCCGCGTCGAACGTGACCGGAATTCTGGAGGACGTCGATGAGGTCACGCGCGTGTTGCGCGCGCACGGGGCGCTGGCGATCTGGGACTATGGCTGCGCCGGTCCCTATTGCGCGATGGACATGAAGCCGGGAACCGATGCGCAAAAGGATGCCATCGTTTTTTCAGCGCACAAGTTTCCCGGCGGTCCGGGGGCCAGCGGGGTCGCGGTGATCCGGGACGGCATGGCGCGCCGCCGCGCGCCGACCCTGCCCGGTGGAGGGACGGTCAGCTTCGTCTCGCCTTGGGGGCACGTCTATTCCGACAGCCTGTCCGCCCGCGAAGAAGGCGGCACACCCAACGTGACGGGCGACATCCGCGCAGCGCTCGCCATGTTGATCAAGGAGGCCCTCGGCCAGTCCTGGCTGGACAGCCGACAGGCGGAGCTGCGATCCCGTGCCCTGAGCGTCTGGCGGCAAAACGACCGGTTGGAGCTTTTGGGCAATCTGGATGCCCCCGCCTTGCCGATCTTTTCCTTCCGGGTTCGTGATGGGCAGGGGGGGCTTGTGCATCACCAGTTCTTCACCCGACTGCTGAGCGATCTGCACGGCGTGCAGGCTCGGGGTGGATGCGCCTGTGCGGGTCCCTATGGTCACCGGTTGCTGGGGCTGGGTCGGGCGGAGTCGGATGCGGCCATTGCAGCGCTTCACCGTGGCGAGGAAACCGCAAAACCGGGTTGGGTCCGGTTGAACCTGTCGGCTCTGATGACAGATGACAAGGCGGATTTGATCATCGAGGCGGTGGACAATCTGGTGCGCATCGCCCCAGACTATGAAAATCGCTATGCTGTGGATGCTGGCACGGCCCGATTCAACGCTATCCAAAGTCCGGAGGAACTATTGCCCTCATGACAGACCGCCCCGCCTCGCCCCTGTCAAATCCGGCCTTCCGCACGCTGTTCGGAGCGCAGGTCTTCTCGCTTCTTGCGATCGGGATGATGACCGTGGCCATGTCTCTGGCGGCCTACCGGATTGGTGGCGCGGCAGCGGCGGGACAGATTCTGGGTTTTCTGCTGGCGGTCAAGATGGTGGCCTATGTAGGTATCGCGCCACTTGCCGAGGCCTTGTTCGCAGGGCGCCATCGCAAACAGGTGATGATCGCGCTGGACCTTGGTCGGATGGTGATGTTGCTGCCCATGGCCTTTGCGACTGAAACCTGGCAGATCGCCGTTCTTGCGTTTGTGTTCTTCGCGATTTCCTCGGGCTTCACCCCGCTGTTCCAATCCGTCATCCCTGACGTGCTGCCGGATGAACGGGTCTACAGCCGGGCGCTTGTCTGGTCCCGCATCGCCTACACGCTGGAATCCGTCCTCAGCCCGATCCTCGCCGCCCTTGTTCTGAAGGTGATCGCTGCCGAATATCTTTTCTGGGTGGCGACACTGGCGTTTCTGGGATCCGTCGCGGCCTTGCTGGCCACGCGCTTTCCGGCCGAAGCACCCGACCGTCGCAAGGGGCCATTCCTGATGCGGGCCTTGAACGGTTTGCACATTTATCGCCGGACACCGCGCCTGAGGGGGTTGTTCCTGTTGAATTTCGCCCTGTCGTTGAGCATGGGTTGGGTTCTGGTGAATTCCGTGGTTCTGGCAGGCGCCCGTCTGGGCGATGCGGAACGGTATTTCCCGATCCTCATGGCCTTTTACGGGATGGGCGCCGCGATCGGTGCCGTAGGTGTGCCACGCCTGATCGAAGGATTGCAGGAACGCCGGGTGATGCTGATCGGTGCGCTGCTTCACGCGGTGCTTGGTCTGGGCATTGCACTGCCACTTGGTCAGGTGGGCTACATGGGTCTTTGGGTGGGCTTCGGCTTGGCGGCGTCCTTGGTGCTGACACCCGGCGGACTGGTCATCGCGCGGTCCGCCAAGGCGGCGGACAGACCGGCGGTTTTCGCGGCACAGTTTTCATTGTCGCATGCCGGCTGGCTGGTGGCCTACCCGCTGGCCGGGCAACTGGCGGCGCTGGCGGGACTTGAACCCGCGCTTCTGATACTGTCCGGCCTGACAGTGGGGGTGACCGTTCTGGCATCCCGGGTCTGGCCGGCGGACGATCCCGTCGAGCGCGTCCACGAACACCCCGAGTTGCCGAGCCAGCACGCGCATTTGCGCGAAACACCGGCCAAGGGGCCAAGGCATCGCCACAGCCACGCCTTTCAGATCGACGATCTTCACCCCCATTGGACCGGCACCTACCCGGCTTGACCCCGGGACGGACAAGACCAACAGGATAGACGCAATGACGCATGAGTATCCCGCAACGATCGACGGCCAGGGCCTGCCCGCGCTGGAGGCGCGGCTGCGCGAAGATCTGAAGTTCCTGTGTTGGCCGGGCAAGGATTGGGTGCCTGCCCGGGAGGGCATCAATGACGTGGTGATCATCGGCGGTGGCATGTGCGGCATGGTTGCCTGGCTGGGGTTGAAGACCGGGGGCATCCACAACATGCGCGTCCTCGACCGCAGCCCCGAAGGCCTGGAAGGGCCATGGCGCACGTATGCCCGCATGGAAACGCTCCGCTCCCCGAAGGAGTTGAACGGCCCGGCCTACGGACATGGCGCGCTGACCTTTCAGGCATGGTATCGGGCGCA
>CAZRZN010000129.1:0-11188 GCA_964604565.1 uncultured Rhodobacterales bacterium | reverse complement strand
CAGCATGGCGGTGAACCCGGCGGTGCCGACGGCCATCGCCGTCCGCGTGTCCAGCCCCTCTGGCAGCGGCACCAGCCAGTCGGCCTTGACCCGCGCCTTTTGCGAATAGCCGCCCCAATGCGCCTCACCCACGCGCCAACCGGTCAGAACCACCTTGTCGCCGGGCTTGTAGCGGTCGTCGGAGGATGACTCGACCGTCCCGGCAAAATCGATGCCGGGAACATGCGGATACTTGCGCACAAGCCCCCCGCCCGGCCCCACGCAGAGGCCGTCCTTGTAGTTCACCGTCGAATATTCGACGGCGACCGTCACCTCCGCATCGGGCAGATCCTCCAGCCCGATTTCCTTGACCGCGGCGGATGTCTTGCCGCTGTCTTCGTCCTTGTCGACGACCAATGCCTTGAACATGCAGTCTCTCCTTCGTTTGCGAATTTTGCCTGGCCTGCTGCGGGATCTGTCCGGGCATGCGGGCCGGTGATCGGGCGGGACCGGCCCGCGTGCCCGTCTCAATGGATCGTGCCTGCGGCCGCCCGTGGCCCTCCTGCCTTCGGAGACGGGCTCGTTCCGTTTCCATACCCCATGGCTCCCGGTGTCCGGAGTCTGACGGAAGATACCAGATGACCAAGCCGCTGACCGACCGGGCGTCGCGGTTGTGGATCACGGGCCATCGCGTCCTCCCTCAAGACTTCGCGATCGTGCAAGGCGACCGCGCATGGACAGTAAAAAGGCCGCCACGGCCCTGCGCAAGCCATGACAGACATGCGGCGGGTATTCCAGCAGGTTGCGCAGCGCCGCGCCGCGTCCACCAACGGCCCGTTTGCCACCCGGATCCCCGTGCCATCCTGAGGCGGCTCCCCGACGCGCGTCGGCCCCTCGCTTGCATGGGGCGCGTGGGGTCCCGCCCGACAGGCCGATGCCCGGCACGCAGGGCGGACCCTGTTTTCCTCACCGCGTCAAAGCGTGCCGACACGGTTCGGCTTATATATCAGAAGCCGGTAATGGAGGCGCTGCATTTGAAGATGAACCGGCCTTTGAGCGGCTGTCCCCGACATCACACCCATTTGCCATTCGTATCGCACAGGCTGTGGCAGGGGCATGTCGCAGCCGTCGCTGCGGCGACACTCCGGCGGAAAGGTCGTGCGCATCGCAACCCGCGCCCAGATCGGCTTGCGGTTGCAGAACACCTCGATATATCCGGTGTCGTTGTCGGCCAGCTTCATCCGTATTTCCACGCGATGCCACCGGGTCAGATCGGCAGGCGCCACGCATGTCCGCCCCATCACGGTCACGCCCCGCGCAGCGTCGAGATTGACAGACAGGATCTCCGCCGCCGGATCGCCCAGCCGCATGAGGCGGGAGACCGTGATCCTTTCGCGCGCCGGCAGATCGCGCTCAAGGCGCAGGTCGAACCCGAACAGATATGTCTGGCCGACGCGCCATCTGTCACCGGTCCGGAGCGTGGAACGGCGTTCGCCCGGCGCCACACGAAAATGGACGATCGGATCGGCGATGACCGGCAGCCGATCAGCGGCCGGGTCGACAGTTTCGGGCGCCATCACCCAATCGTATAGCGCATCCCTGACCGGGTATATCGGTCCCGACCCGGAACAGGCGGACAGCAAAAGACCCTGCGCAAGGATCAGAAAAAGCAGCCTCATTCCGCCGGGCTGGAGAGCGGCAGGCGCGCTTGCGGGACAGGATCGGACGGGAACGGGATCATCTTGCCGGTCTCCTCGTCGTAAAGCTTCCAGCGCAAACATCCCAGCCCTTGCAGAAATCCGATTTTCTCGGAATGCAGAAGGCCCTGCCGTTCCAGCGTCGCATGCGCGTCGCGCAGCTTGTATCCGGGGATCTTGGCGTTGAGATGATGCAGGTCGTGATATCCGATATTCATGGTCACAAGGTCGAACAGCCGCCCCCAGTCAAGGATCGCGCTGCCCTCCAGCGCCGCCTTGGCAAAGGTCAGTTCGGGACGGCGGCCCCAGTAGATATCCTCGAAATTATGCACGATATACGGAATCAACGCGCCGAAGGCGCAGGCCAGATAGACGGAGGCCGCCCAGACGCCGATCCCCGCCCAACCTGTCGTCCACCAGATCAGCGCCAGATAGGCGCCCAGCAGGACATTGTGTGAGATCAGGTCGAGCAGCCCGGTTTTCAAACCGTAAAGCGGTAGGCGTCGCAAGATGCCATACAGCACGAAGGGGCCGATCAGGATCAAGACGACCGGGCTGCGGTAATACCGGTATTGCAGCCGTTTCCATGCCGGGGCCGCCTGCCATTCCCGGAGGGTCATCGTGAAAATCTCGAAGGCGTCGCGCCGCTCCAAGTCGCTGACATAGGTGTGATGCTGGCCGTGGATGTAACGGGTCGCCTGATAGGGGGTCATGGCAATCGGCGACAGGAGGGAGCCGACCCAGTCATTCAACCTGCGCGAGGAAAAGAAGGACCGGTGCAGGCAATCGTGCTGGATCATGTAGATGCGCAGCCCCATGGCCGCTGCGAGGACGGTTGCCGGTATCGTCAGCCACCAGTTGCCCAGCGTCGTCAGGGCAATGGTCATCGCGGCCACGTAGCCCGCAAGACTGGCCAGAAGTTCCTGCCACGCCCTCCCGTCGTCAGCGCAGGCAAACGGCCGGGACGCCGCATAGATCTCGCGTTGATGGCTCATGAAGTGTCTCCCCGCCGGTCGTGTTATCCAATGCCTCCAAAGTCCCTGCTCGCTGGGTCCAAGCTTGCCAGACCTCGCGCACCGGTCAAGGGTTTTGCCGCGATGAGCCCGCTTGGCGTGCCGGTTGTGTCGCGCTTCCGGGCCAAGGTCCGGCCCGGTCAGTCAAAGCTTGCGCCGCAGCGGCTGCCGGCAACAAAGGCGCCATCGGCATTGTCCAGCCGCACCCGCAGCCCGAAGCTGCGTGAGGCCGCGTCGATCACCGGGTCGACAGCGTCGACACGCCCCGCGCGGACAAGCGTCCCGGTTTCGTCCGTCACCGTCACCGTGTCACCCCGCGCGACATCCCCTTGTGCCGCCGCGGGCAGCAGGATCTCGGCCAACAGCGTGTCGACCGTTACGAGGTCCAGCAGGGGTTCATCCGCGGCCGCATATTCGCCGGGATCCACATGACGGATCAGCACCAGCCCGGACACCGGTGCGCGAATGACCCGCAGCGCCACCGCCGCCTCCGCCGCGTCCGCCTCCAGCCTTGCGGCGAGACGGGCATCCTGCGTCTCGGCAAGCTGGGCGCGCGCCACGCTCACCTCCGCCAGCATCTCGTCGAGCTGGTTTTGCGCGGCGACGCCGCGCTCTGTCAGGGACCGGACCTGTTCCAGTTGGCGCTCGATCTCCGCCACCTGCGCCTCGCGCGCCTCGACGGCGGCGGTGCTTTCGGCGCGTTGGCGCGCGGCGGCAAGGCGGGCTTCTTCCACATGGGCCTGAAGCCGGCCAAGGACCTGCCCCTTTTCCACCGCATCGCCGCGGTCCACTGTGATCTCCTCCAGCAGGCCGGCCACGGGGGGCGCGACCTCTATCTCGTGGATCGGGCGCAGGATGCAGCTGATCGCCTGCTGCGCGGCAAGCGGCGCCGCCAACAGCGCGGCACCAAGGGCCGCAAGACTGAGGCTGCGGATCATTCCAACCCCCCGGCAAAGGCCATCATGTCGTTCAATCCTTCCTCCATGCGGTTCAGATCGATCCGCTGGCGTGCATGCAATGCCTCTATCGCGGCCTGCGCGGCGGCGAAATCGCGCAGTCGCGGACGGGCCGGCGGAGAGGTGCCAAGTATGGGATCCTGCGCCGACAGCACGGTTTCGGCAATCCCCGGATCCCCCTGCCGCGCGGACCGCCCGATCAACTGCCGGTCGATGCGCGCGGCCTCGTGCCGTTCGGTCAGGATGACGGCCAGCCCCCCGGCCTTGCGCGCGGCGGGATCCAGCCGGATGTCCGCCCCGCGCCCGGCCATGTTGGTCGCCACGGTGATCGCGCCCGCCTGCCCCGCTTCGGCGATGATGCGCCCCTCTTCGGCGTCCTGCCGGGCCGACAGCACCCGATGCGTCAGCCCGTGCGCGGTCAGCGCGGCGGATGCCGCCTCCGCCGCCTCTACCGTGCGGGTGCCGATCAGCACCGGGCGGCCCTCTGCGCGATGGCCCTCGGCCATCTCCGCAACGCGGGTCCATTTGGCGGCAAGGTCGGGCAGGATCTCGGGCGGGGCCATCCGCCGGGCGGATGGCCTGTGCGTCGGCACCGTCATCACCGTCAGCGCGTAATTCGCCCGCACCTCCCGCGCGACTTCATGCAGGGTGCCCGACAGACCCGAAAGCCGCAGGTAGCGCCGAAAGAACCGCTGAAAGGTCAGCCGCCCCAGCGTCACGCGGTCCTCGGTCGGGGGCAGGCCCTCCTTGACCTCGACCATCTGGTGCAATCCTTCCGACCATGTGCGGTCCGCCATCACGCGGCCGGTGTTCTCATCCACGATCTCGACCTTGTCGTCGCGCAGGATATAGTTGACGTCGCGCGCCAGCACATGCAGCGCATAAAGCGCCTTTTCCGTCAGCTCCCGCCCGCGCCGCTGGCCCGACCAGACACCGCCAAGGGGCGCGGCCAGCGCGCCGACCTTCTCCTGTCCCGCATCGGTCAGGGCGACGGGCCGTGTTCCCCGCGGATCGAGGGTGAAATCCGCATCCTGTTCCAGCCATCGCGCCAGCGCGATGGCCTGCACCGCGATGCGGCCCGGCTCTGAACTGCCCGAGGGGGCAGAGATCACCAGAGGGGTGCGCGCCTCGTCGATCAGAACGCTGTCCGCCTCGTCCACGATCGCCGACCAGAGCCCGCGCATGACCGGCGCCTCCGACGCGCCGAAGGCCGCGTCGATCTTGAGCCCCAGCGCCGAGGCGTCGCCAAAGGCGATGCGGTCCTTCAGATGGTCAAAGGCGATCTCCTTAGCGGAGGCATAGACGATGTCGCGGGCATAGATCTCGCGCCGGGCGGGGGGCGGCGCGTCCGGATCTATGCCACCGCTGCTCAGGCCCAAGTGATCGAACAGCGGCTTCCCTTCGTCGATGTCGCGCAGCGCGAGGTAATCATTCGCGGTGATCACATGAACCGGCCACGCTTCGGCGGCCTGCAAGGCAGCGGCCATGATCGTCACCAGCGTCTTGCCCTCACCGGTCGCCATTTCGACCCCGGTGCGATCCGACAGGGCCGAGGCCGCCACCAGTTGCACCGGATAGGGCAACAGTCCGGTGGTGCGGCGCACGATCTCCCGCAGGACGGCCAGCCGCGCCGCTTGATCGCCATTGCACCGCCGTGCCGCGGCCGAATGCCGATGCCAATGCTCCAGCAGCGATGCGTCGGCCATCTGCGCCATAATGGCCTCTTGGCGCACTGCGGCACGGGCGATGCGCCAGGCCCGCCATGATCGCAGCCGGGCGGCCAGCGGCGCGCTTGCCCCGCGCGCAAAGGCGTCGATGTCGAATCCCTCGCGCAGCGGCTTGGCCTCGCGGAGATGATCGGGAACGGGCGGCAGACGCTTGATCAGGGTCATAGCGCCAACCGCGTGAGGAAAGTCTGCCGGATTACGCGCCAGATCCTTGGTGCCAGCGGCGCGCGTCCATGATCGAACCGGACCCAGACCCGGCCGCCGACGGCCAGCGCGTCGAAGGGCAGATCGGTCGCGATCTCCGCCACGTGAAAGGGCTGCGCGGCGCGGCGCCCGGTGTCATCCGTCGGATCCATCTGGATCGGGCCGCCCGCCGCGCGGGTCAGCGCCGGAAAAGCCACCTGCCGCGTCGCCTCGGGCGCCAGTGTTAGCAGGCGGGCGGTCAACGGGGCAAAGCCAACGCCCGGCAGATACAGCGCCACCTCCTGCGGGGCCGTCGCGACCAGATCGATCCTTGCGGCAGGCACCGCCGCCCGCAACCGCGCGCGTGCCGTGTCCGGGATCAGCAGGCCAAGTTCGCGTCCTTCCGGAAGGCGCCGGCCGGGCAGTGCCACCTGGGATTCGGCCATGAACCGGCCATCGGCGGGCGCAGTCACCGCCAGTTGCGCCAGATCGGCGCGCCGCTCCTGCCGTTCCTCCATCAGATAGCCGATCTCTGCCCGGGCGGCAGCGGCTTCGTCGCTGCGCCCCGGCTCTGCCTCGAAAACCGCAAGCCGCGCGCGCGTCGCCACCAGCCGCGCCTCGATCAGATCCAGTTGCGACATCGCCAGCGGTGCCTGCAACCGGGCGATCGCCGCACCCTTGCGGATGCGCGTGCCGGAAATCGCCATGACCTCGGCAATCTCCGCCTCGACCGGCAGGGACAGGCGCGCCTCTTCCGGCGGAATGACAACCGCCGGCGCGACCGTCCCCCATGGCAGCGGGATCAGCGTCAGCGCAAGGACCGGCAGGGCCACCAGCCCCAGTGTCGCCCCCAGCGCGCGGCCCCGGCGCGGCGCGACACCCGGCGCCGTCAGCACATGCCAGCCGCCCTGAACCGCTGGCAGCAGCAGCGTCGTCACCACCGACCAAACCGCAAGCGTCAGGCCGACCAGCCGGTATTCCTGCGCCACGAACAGCGCGATCGACAGCGTCAGGAACACGCGATAGGCGTAGGAGGCCGGGTGATACAGCGCGAACCAGCGGCTTTCTGCGCGGGTGCGGGCGGGATTTTCCCATCCCTCCAGCCCGAAGGCAAAGCGATGCACCAGCCAGCCCCACCATTTCTGGCTGCGACCGGCAAGGTTCTGCACGCCGATGGCGTCGGACAGCATGAAATAGGCATCGAAGCGCAGCAGAGGATTGCCGTTGAAGAAGAAGGTCGAGACACCGGCGATCAGCATCGTGTTGAAGGCAATCGCCGACACCAGCCCGGTTTCCGCGCCGAGCCAGACATACATGGCCCCCGCCGCCAGCGCGGCCTCGGCCATCATGCCCGCCGCCCCCACCACAAGCCGCGCGCGGCGCGACCGGAAGGAGGCCGCCTCGGACGCATCGACATAGGGCGCGGGCAGAAACACGAGGAACATGATCCCGGTCTCGCGCACCTGCCCGCCCCAGTGCCGCACCGCCCAGCCATGCGCCAATTCGTGGAACGCCTTGGCAAAGGGAAAGACCAGCGCGGCGATCAGCAGGTTGTCCGCCGCCAGCGCCCGGTCCAGCACGGCCCCCGAAAGCGCCTGCCAGTTGGCGACCGCCTCCGTCACCAACCAGACCATCAGCGTGCACCACAGCAGGAACCCGGGCAGCGAAAAGACCGGGCGCGCCAGCGGATAGGTCGCCTCGATCACCCGTTTCGGATCGAACAGCGGGATCTTGACGAACAGCGGGCTCTTGAGCTTTTGCAGCAGGCGCTGGCGGGCCTGCCGGCGGGCCCGGTGGCCGAATTCGGCCAGCACCGGGGCGGTGCCGGCGTTCAGTGCGTCCGCCTGATGCAACTGACCCAGCAGGCGGATCGTCTCATCCTGACCGGGGGCGGCGTCGCCGAACCGGTCCAGCACGCGGCGCCAGATCGTTTCCAGCTTGTGCTGTCCGTCGCAGGCCCCGACGATGGCCCATGACGCCTCATCCAGCCGGAAATGGCGATTGTTCTCCGTCGCGAAAAGGATATGCCAGCATTCGCCCTGTTCGATCCGGCGCGTCACCGTCACCCCCGGGCGCAGGCGCGGCGACAATCCGGACACCTTGTACCAGTAGGGCGAGAAAAGCGGCGCGTCATCCGTCATGGCCAGAGGCTCCAGAGCCTCAGGCGCAGCGCCTCCCAGAAGGGCCGCGCCCATGTCAGCACCCAGAGATCCCGCCCGGTGGTGATCTTGGCCACGCCCTCCATCCCCAGTCCCAGATCGGCGGGCACCGGGCCGGTCAGTTCCGCCTCCGCGCGAAAGGTGTTGACGCCATCGCGCGGCGCGGTCAGCGGCGTCATATGCGTCACCTCGAAGGCCAGCGGGCGTTCGGGCATGGCCGACAAACGCAGAATGCCGCCCTGCCCCGGCGCGACTCGGTCGATCCCCGAATCCGGCACATGCAGCGTCAGGCTGCGCCCATCCAGCGGGGCCAGCGCCAAAAGTTCCTCCCCCCGGCCGACCGGCGCGCCAACCTTGCCCTCGGTGTTGTCCTGCGTGACGATGGCATCGTAGGGCGCGCGCATCTGCCCGGCCTCGATCTGCGCGCGCGTCAGGGCAAGCTCGGCATCGACCTCGGCGATCTCGGCGGTGACGACGGACAGGCGGCCACGGTCGTTCACGGCCACGGCGGCGTCCCGCTCGATCTCCTTCTGGCGCCGGGTGGCCTGTTGCCGCAAAAGGTCAAGCTGAAGGTCCCGATCATCAAGCCGCAGCAGGACCTGACCTGCCTCGACCGTATCGCCCGCCCGGACCAGCCGTTCGGCCAGAAACCCCTCGAAGGGCGACGACACGACAACGCGCCCTGCGCTCGTGACCTCGGCGTCTGCCGTGACGCGGGCGGGCGCCGTGACGGTGGCGCCCGCGATGAACACCGCCAGCATCAGGAGCGCCGCCAGTTTCCAGCCAAGCGCGCGCGGCCCCAGCAACGCGCCAAGCGCATGGGCACCGCCCTCTGCCGTGCGGGTGATCCACCACCTGTCGTTGCGGCGCTTGACCTCCAGCAGGGGGGCAAGGGCGTCCCCCGCGACATCCAGCAAGGGCACGGCCCGTGCCGCATCCTCTGCGCCGTTGAATTCCGCGACAACCGCGCCCCAGGGGGCCTCTACCGGGCCGATCGGCAGCGACACCACGGATAGCGCCCCGGACTCGCGCGATAGCGCGTCCAGCTGGCGGCGCGACAGCGGCGCCGCGCCGTCCTCCGGTGGGACGATCAATGCCTCCTGCTGATCGAGCGCCTCCTCCGCGGCGGCAAGGATCAGGTCCGTGCCACGGCTGGCGCGCCGGAACTCCGCCGCATGTGACACGCCGACAAGCCGCGCGCCGCCCCGCACTTTTCGCGCGATGGCCACGCGGTCCGCGCTGAGCGCGCGCGCGAGTTCCGTCGCCCCGATCCGCGCCGCATCGTGAAAGCCGGGCGCCTCAAGCGCGCGCACCATCACACGCAGCGTTCGCAGGGCGGCATCGTCCACGACGGGCGGCGCCGGAAGCGTGCCCGGCGCGCGGCGCAGATGTGCCTCCACCCCGGCCACGCCCCATTGCAGGCGCCGCAGGGCCTCCGCGCCCTGTGTCTCGTCCTCCGCCGGAAGATCCACGGCGGCGACGGCCATGACGGTGGCCCCGTCGGACCGCACGGCAACCGCAACCGCCATGCGCCCTGCGCCGGAAACCCGCAGCGCCGGCCGACCGTGTTCCGCCGTGGCAGAGGCCGCGGCACGCACCTGTTCAGGCGGCACCCAGTCCGCAGGCGCCCGACCCTGCGGCCGCAGCACGCCATCGGCCTCGCGGATCAGCAGCAACACCCGGGCATCCGGCCCGAGTTCTGCCGCCTGCGACAGCGTCCATCCCATGGCAAACAGCGCATGCCCGCCGCCGGTATCCGCCGTGCCGGGTGTGGCCTCAGACGTCGAGTTTGCCGAAAAGCTGTTCATATTCCTTCACACGCCGATCCAGCAGCAGGGAGAGACGTTTGGCGGCGAAAGGCGACAGCACGATCCGGTTGGACAACCGCACCGTCAGCTCATCGGTGCCGGTGGCGTTCCACGTCTGGTTGGTTCCGAAAAGCAGCGTCATCTCTTCGCGCGTGGCCAGCACGTTGACCACATTGGCAAAGGCGCTGGTCATGTCGCCGTCATCCCAAACGACGCGCGGCGCGGCGCCGGCCTGCGGCTGCGCGGGATCCGGTTGCGCCTGTGCCTTGGTGGCGCCTGCGCCGGTTGCCTTGGCGTCGTTCTTGTCAGGCGTGTCGTTCTTTCCGGGGGTGTCGTCCGTCATGTCTGTCTTTCCGATAAGTTTCTGGAAACATTTGGCGGCGGCGCACGTCGGCGCCGCCTTGCGGATCAGGTCCACTCGATCTCGGAGGCACCTTGATCAAGAACGCTGTTTTCTTCAAGACCCGTTCCATCGTCGATCAACGGCAAGCCGCGAACCGCCACGAAAGCCTCCTCGGCAAGCTGCGCGCCCTGCACCTTGAAGATTTCAAGGTTGAGCACATCCCAGTCAGTGGCCCGGAGCGGATCCAGCGCATAGCGTAGCACAGCGTCCCGGCGGCCGGCCGGAATGACGGCCTCGCCATGGCCCTGCGCGCTGCTGTCCGCAAGAAAGCGGTAGGAGAACATGACTGGATCCGCGGCCAGTGTGTCCAGCGCAAGGTTGAACACCGCCGTGCGCAGGCCTGTGTCCGGATCGGACTCGACCCGCGCATCTGCGATCGACAAAGACGACGCGAGGTCCGGCGACATGGTCCGTGCCGCAGTCTGCGAAAAGGCCGCAGTCGTGGCAACAGGGGTCACGGTGATGACCCGGGTGACCGCCTCGCTGATGGCACCCTCGGAGTCGATGGCACGCAGCGCCGCGTCATAGGCCCCTGGCGTGGCATAGACATGGCTCAGCGTGTCAATGGTGCCGGCAAGGGTTTGCACATCGCTGCCGTCACCCCAGTCGATCACGAAGGACGCGATCTCGTCGCCGCCGGGATCCGTGGCACCTGGAGAGAACGTGACCTCCACCCCCTCGTCGGTTTCGGTCGGGCCGGTCAGCGTGGCGGTGGGCGCAAGGTTTTCCACCGTGATCTCAACGGTGGCGTCCGCGCTCTGGCCGGAGGCGTCCGTTGCCCGCACCCGGATTTCCGATGGCCCGGTGACGTCCCCCGGCGCGGTCCAGACAAGCGCACCTGTGACCGGATCGATTACGGCAGGTGTGCCATGCATGGTTGACACAACATCGAAGGAGACCGGGCCGCCCTCAGGATCCGCCGCATAGGACGACAGATCCAGCGTGAGTGTCGCGCCCTCATCAATCGTCATGGGGGGCAACGGTTGCCAAGCCGGCGCCGTGTTGCCCACGTCGACACGCACCGCGTAGCGCGTCGTCGCATTCGCGCTGTCGGTCGCGGCCACAAGGATGCTGTAACGACCGGCCGACACATCCGATCCGACCGGGATCGTCAGGACACCGGACCCGTCAATCGACGCGCCCGCAAAGGCGCTCTGCACGATCGACAGCTGCAACGGATCGCCATCGGGATCGGTGACAAAATCCGGCAGCGCGAGGCTGACCGTCTCGCCCGCAGAGACATTCTGCACCGGTGCCGCAACC
>CAZRZN010000128.1:0-11379 GCA_964604565.1 uncultured Rhodobacterales bacterium | reverse complement strand
TGCGCTGTCTTTCCCGGCCTTCGACGAAACCGCCGCAGAGGGTGCGCGCGCGCGGGATGCGCAACTGACCAAGCCGCCGGGATCGCTGGGCCGACTGGAAGAGCTGGCCGCCTTCATGGCCGGATGGCGCGGCACGGACAGACCGCGCATCGTCCGCGCGCAGGCACTGGTCTTTGCCGGCAATCACGGGATCTGCGCGCGGGGCGTGAACCCCTTTCCGCAGGAGGTGACCGCGCAGATGGTGGCGAATTTCGCCGCCGGCGGGGCCGCCATCAACCAGCTGTGCGCCGCCGCCGGTGCGGACCTGAAAGTGATCGCGCTGGATCTTGACCAACCGACGCGTGATTTCACCGCCGCCGCCGCAATGGACGAGGCCGAATGCATCGAGGCGCTGCAACGCGGTGCGGAGGCGGTCGACGCAGGGGCCGACGTGCTGCTTTTGGGCGAAATGGGGATCGGAAATTCAACCGTGGCGGCGGCACTGGCCTTCGCCGCCTTTGGCGGCACGGCGCAGGATTGGGTCGGGCCGGGCACCGGTTCGGACGCGGCCGGAGTCGATCTGAAGGCGCGCGTGGTGGCAGAGGGCGTCGACCGCCACGGCGCGCTGTCGCCGATGATGCGGCTGGCCGCGCTCGGAGGGCGGGAGCAGGCAGCCCTGTGCGGCGCCGTTCTGGCCGCGCGCATGGCACGGATTCCGGTCCTGCTGGACGGATTTATCTGCACCGCCGCGGTTACGCCGCTCTACGCCGCCGACCCCGATCTGCTGGCCCACTGCCTGATCGCTCATGAAAGCCGCGAGCCGGGCCACCGGCGTCTGGCCGAGGCCATGGGAAAACCGCCCTTGCTGGACATGGGCATGGCCCTTGGCGAAGGATCCGGCGCAGCGCTTGCCCTGCCGATCCTCAGGGGCGCACTGGCCTGTCACAACGGTATGGCCACCTTTGCCGAAGCAGGTATTTCCGGCGCATGACCCTCTGTCGCCGCCTCAGCGAAATGCGGCTGGCGATGATGATGCTGACGCGCCTGCCCATGGGCAGGCTGCGCGATCCGGTGCCGCAAATGGCCGAGGCGCGCTGGGCCTTTCCCCTCGCAGGCGTGCCGGTGGGGCTGGCGGGCTGGGGTATCCTGTGCACGGCGGATGCAGTTGGTCTGGGCGGATTGGCAGCCGCACTCTTGGCCCTTGGCGGAATGGTCGCGCTGACGGGGGGCCTGCACCATGACGGTCTGGCCGATTTCGTCGACAGCATGGGCGGGCGGGACCGGGCGCAGCGGCTGGAAATCATGCGCGACAGCCGCATCGGCAGCTACGGCGTGGTCGCGCTGATCTTTGCCGTGGGCCTTTCGGCTGCGGCGCTGGCGGCCACGCCAATGTCGGCATGGGCAGGGTTCATTCTGGTCGCCATGGCAAGCCGGCTGGCCATGCTGATCGTTCTGGACGTGATGCCGCCTTCGCGCCCCGACGGCCTTGGCAGAATGGCCGCCCCGGCATCGGATGGCACCTTGTGGCGTGTTTGGCTGCCGGGCAGTCTGCTCTGCGGGTTGGCGGCGCTGGCCCTGGGCACCGACGCCATGCCGATCCTTGTCGCAATGGCCCTTTGCACCGCCTTTGTCGCATGGCGGGCACATCGACTGATCGGCGGGCAAACCGGCGATGTTCTGGGGGCCGTGCAACTGACTTCGGAAACCGCGGGCTGGCTGGTATTGAGCGCGCTGCTCTGATCCCGGACACCCGCCACGATCAACGGACCGCGCTGCCCCATTCAAGCCAGCGCCGCTCTTCGGGGTCCAGCAGGGCATCCATGCAGGCGTCATAGGCGGCCAGATCGGCGTCGGTCAGCTGCCCCTCCCATTTGTTCGAGGTCGCGCTGTCGAAGAATCCCGCATCCGTGTGCCAGAAATCCTGTCCGGCGGAGGGCGTGAACCGGTGCGCGTTGGCCTGCATGCTGTCAAAGGTCGCCGCCTTGACCACGGCCGCCATCATGTCCGCCGGCAGCGTGATCCCCACATGATCGGCGATCCGGGTCACGGCACCGTTCAAGTCGCCGCGCATGTCGGCGTAATGCAGTCGTAACAGGTTATCCCGGGCGTCATGCGCCAGCGTCGCCTTGTAATGCTGCACGATGCCACGAAGACTTGCGCCCGCCGTCCGATCCGGCGCCATGAAGATCCGAAAACTCTCCGAGGGATCTTCGGGATAATGGTCCGCCTCGAAATTCGCCATCTTCTGGTTGGCCGCATGTTTGCGATAGGAAAAATGCACGTCGATCGGATGGCGATAGACAGTGACATAGCGCAGTTGCGGCCAGACGGGGATCCCGTCCATGGGGGTATGCGTCTTGACCTGACGGCGGTGGTCCTGCGCGGCCAGCCGCGCCATGACATCCTCGACCGGACGGATGCTGATATCGACCCAGGGCGATTTCATCGAGGTCTGCGCATCGACCTCCGGATCGCCGGCGATCAACATGGCAAGGATCCCCTGCGTCCAGGTCGTGCCGGATTTCGGCGGCGTGCAGACGACGATATCGCCGTCGCGCGGATCGAAGGCCTGCCAGCGACGCGAATCGCTCAGGTCGCTGACGTAATCCCGTACCGGATGCTGCGGCGCGATCATCGGCCGATCCTCCCATATCTGCGCCCTGTTGCGCGTCATCTTGCGCGGATCCCCGAATTGAGGCAATGAAATTCGGCGGGTTCAGAGATCCCCCCTGTCTTCCAGCACCCTGCGCGCGACACGGAAACATTCCAGCGCCATAGGAACGCCGCAGTAGATCCCCACGACATGAATGATGGCGCGGATCTCCTCCTTGGAAACACCATTGTTCAGCGCGCCGTTGCAGTGGGTTTCCCACTCGTGCATCCGGCCCAGCGCGCCGATCATCGCCAGGTTCATCATGGAGCGCGTTTTGGGCTCGATCACCTCGTCGCCCCAGCCAAAGCCCCAGCACCAGGCGGTCATCGCCTCCTGAAAGGGACGGGTGAAGTCATCCGCCGCCGCAAGATTCTGCTCCACATAGGCCGCGCCCAACGTGGACTTGCGCTGTTCCAACCCCTTGAGAAAGAGATCTTCGTCGAATGTGCTCATGTCTGCCTCCCGAATCCTGCAGGTCTGACCCCGCCCGGCCCGCGGACGAATCCCTTCGGGTGCAGGGGCCCGAAAACACCATACATCACCCCGGCGAAGGCGGCAGCGCGCCTGGATCAAACGATGGCGCCGCCGAAGACGCCCGCCTTTGTCGTTCTCCGAAAGCACATCGCGCCCTGCATGCCCGTGCCTTGCCCGATGCGCACCCGTTATTGCCCGGGCTTATCAGGCACGACAGCGATGAAACCAACCGCCTCACACCGGGCGGGCCCGGGCGCCGCCGCCTAAACGGGCCGGCTTCTTCTCTCCAGAAATACTCCGGGGTGAATGGGGCCAAAGGCCCCAGAGGGGCAGCGCCCCTCCCTTAACGGCGGCCCGGCCGTCACAGGCCAGGCCCAACCAGAAAGCGAACCCTCCGTCCGGGGCGCCTCTGCCCGGCGGGGGCCGCTCCGCCGCCGATCCGTGGCCGGGTCAAGCGGACCCGGTCGTCTCGCCGCATGACCGGCTCATCCAGTGCGCACCCGCGGCGGGACCGCGGCCAAAATGGCCCAGTCTGACTGGCTGCAAGGCGCCCAGCGGCATCTCCGCCTCACTGTCCCGGGTGGCGCGCCATCTCCAGCGCCTGGGCCAGCATATCGGCGTCGCCGATCTGATTGGCCAGAATCAGGATCAACCGTGCGTTCACCGCGGCGCTTTCCGCCTCCGACAGGCCCTCGTGACACGCGATCAGGCGCGCATAGAAACCATCCGGATCGGGGATATTGGGGTCGGTGGTCAAGCTCATGGTTCACTCCAGTCCGCAGGCCCGGCGCAGTGCGCCGCGGCAGGCTGTTTCCTCGAACGCCGTCCAGCGGGCGACGACATGCTGGTCGGGACGGATCAGATACACCCCGGAAGCAGCCTGCCCCAGATAGCGCGCGGACAAAGCGCCGGACCCGTCCTGCGCGGACGTCAGCGAAACCGGGCGCACTGCGATGCCGCCCTCCTCCAGCGTATCGGGAAGATCGGCATTCAGCCCCAGCAAGACAAAATCGCCGCCCAGACGGTCCAGCAGGAAACCATCGTCGAGCGGCGCATCGGGGCACGGACTGCCGGGACGCGTGCAAGGCGGGCTGCCCGGCAGGGCATCCACACCGTTCAGGGGGCTGACGTCGTAGTTGCAGGGCACAGACAGCCGCCCCGAATTCACCAGCGGACGGGCAAAGGCATAATGCTCCGCCAGATCCAGCACAGCATTGCGGAAACAATGGCTGACCGCGGATTTCGGCGTGATGAAATCCGTGGCGCGGGTCGAATTGAGAATGTTTTCATCGGCGCCCTGGATCCGCTCGACATCGTAGCTGTCCAGCAGCGTCTCGGGCGCCTTGCCCCGCACGACCAGACCCAGCTTCCAGCCAAGGTTATCGACATCCTGCATCCCCGAATTCGCTCCGCGCGCGCCGAAGGGCGACACCTGATGCGCCGCATCCCCGGCAAAGATCACCCGGCCATGGCGGAATTTCTGCATCCTGCGGCACTGGAATGTGTAGATCGAGGTCCAGACGATCTCGTAGTCGACCTCGCCCAGCATCGCGTCCAGCCGCGCGCGGATGTTTTCCTCCTTCAGCTCTTCCTTGCGGTCCACGTCCCAGCCGATCTGGAAATCCACCCGCCAGATGCCGTCGGGTTGTTTGTGCAGCAGGGTCGAGGCGCCGGATTTGAAATGCGGCTCGAACCAGAACCAGCGTTCGGTGGGAAACGTGTCGTTCGTCATGCGGATATCCGCGATGAGAAAGCTGTCCTCGAAGACGCGCCCCTCGAAATCAAGGCCCATCATCCCGCGCAGCGGGCTGCCCGCCCCGTCGCAGCCGATCAGCCAGTCGGCCTCGATGCTGTAGGGACCGTCGGGCGTGGTGATCTCCAGCGTGGCATGGTCGTCATGCAGGGTCACCCCCTCCACCCGGTTGCGCCCCCGGATCTGGATCGGCGCGCCGGCGGCCTGCGCCGCGCGAACACGCTCGACAAGGAAGCGTTCGAAATACGGCTGTTGCAGGTTGATGAAGGCCGGGAACTTGTGGCCCTCTTCCGGCGACAGATTGAATTCGAACACCTTGCGATCGTCGTGAAAGACCTTGCCAAGGTTCCAGACAACGCCTTTTTCCAGCATCGGCGCGGCACAGCCATAGCGGTCGGCGATCTCAAGGCTGCGCTTGGCAAAGCAGATCGCACGGCTGCCCTGCCCGATCCCTTCGTGGTCGTCCAGCACCACCACCGGAATCCCCTGCAATCCAAGGTCCAGCGCGGTCGCGATGCCGATGGGGCCGCCCCCCATGACGACGACCGGATGGCGCACGGGCGTTTTCGCATCCTGATCGGCGGCGCGTTCGTAGGGATAGAGCCTGAAGGCCAGTTGGTAACGGTCGTGGATCATGTCGGCTCTTCCTTTTTTGACGGCGGCGAGACAGGCATCTCGGGGAATTTTTGTCTCAGCCCTGCAGGGCGGCCCACATTTCCTTGTCGCGCTCCGCCGTCCAGACGCGCGGCGTGTCGATCCCGCGCGCCTCGTCATAGGCGCGGGCGACATTGAAAGGCAGGCAATGCTCATAAATGGCGTAGTCTGAGAATTTGGGGTCACAGGCCGCGCGCACCGCGTCCCAAGCCTCCTTCAGCGTGCCGCCCCGGCCCACGACCTTTTCCACCGGCTTGTAGGTGGAGCGCACGAAATCCTCGGTCGCAGCAATGGCATTGGTCACCATGTCCACCCCCACCAGCGCGTCGCCGCGCCCGGGTGCAATCGCCAGCGGCTCGAACGCGGCGATATTGGCCAGCGTTTCCGGCCATTCCGCGTAGTAGCCGTCGCCACAGTAGCAGGCAGAATGGTATTCGACGATGTCGCCGGTGAACATGACTTCCTGATCCGGCACCCAGATCACAGCATCCCCGGCGGTGTGGGCCCGGCCCAGATGCATGATCTCGACCTTGCGGTTGCCCAGATAGACAGTCATCGAATCCGAGAATGTGGTCGTGGGCCATGTCAGGCCCGGGATTTCCTCATACCCCTGAAAAAGGCGGGGAAAACGGTCGAATTCGCTGTCCCAGTCCTCTTGCCCGCGTTCGGCCACCATGGCGCGCGCCATGTCGGACATGATGATCTGATCCGCCCCGTAGGCAGAGGCGCCAAGGACGCGCACCGCATGATAATGCGTCAGCACCAGATGGCTGATCGGCTTGTCGGTCACGCTGCGCACATGCTCGATCACCTTGCGGGCAAGGCGCGGCGTCGCCTGTGCCTCCACGATCATCACGCTGTCGTCGCCGATGATGACACCGGTGTTGGGATCCCCCTCGGCGGTGAAGGCATACAGCCCCTCCCCCACCTGAGTGAAGGATGTCTTTTTCTCGGCCATGTCCCCGGCAGATGCGAAAGCTTTGCTCATGTCGACCCTTTCAAGTCTCTCGACGCAGAGGCGTCTTTGTGATCCGATCGCGGGGCATGACCCAAGGCCTGAAACCCGCGTTGATTTTCGTCGTCACTGCCGCACTGCTGGCGGCGATATTGCTGTTGATGGGGCGCAACCTGATCTGCCCCTGCGGGCATGTGGCGCTTTGGGCCGGTCCGGGTGTGCCGCCGGAGGAAGGCAGCCAGCATCTCTTCGACCTCTATGCGCCCAGCCATGTGATCCACGGTCTGGCCTTCTACAGCGTGCTGGCCCTGCTGGCACCGCGGGTGCATGTGAATGGCCGGTTGGCGGTTGCGCTGGTGGCCGAAGCGGGATGGGAGATCCTTGAGAACACGCCGCTGATCATCGACCGCTACCGCGCGGTGACCGTTTCCTTCGACTACAACGGAGACAGCGTCATCAATTCCGTCGCCGATCTTTGCGCTATGGGCGTGGGCTTCTACCTCGCACGGTGGCTGCCGGTCTGGGTCAGCGTGGCGCTTGTCATCGGCTTTGAGGTAATGACCATGCTGCTGATCCGCGACGGGCTGGCGCTGAACGTCCTGATGCTGTTCTGGCCCGTGGACTGGATTCTGGAATGGCAACAGGGCGGCTAGGCTCATCCGCGCGCCCCGTATGGATCGTCCAGCGCCGGGAGCACCGTTCCCGTGCAGGCGCCGAACCCCACGCGATACCCGTCACCCAGCGCGGCACCGCGCAGGGCAACCGTATCGCCGTCCTCCAGAAAACTCCGTGTCTCGCCCGTGTTCAGCGTGACCGGCTCCTTGCCGCCCCAGGCCAGTTCCAGAAGCGCGCCGCGCGCGTCCCTGTCCGGGCCGGAGATCGTGCCGGAACCCAGCAGGTCACCGACCGACATCGGACACCCCGACGTCGTGTGATGCGCAAGCTGCTGGGCAGAGGAATAATACATCTCGCGGTAATTCGTGCGCGCGATCACCGTTTCGGGCTGTCCTTCGGGCGCAAGCCCCACCTCTAACGCGATGTCATACAGCATCGGGCCCGGTTCGGTCAGATAGTCCGGCAAAGGACGTTCGCGGGCGGGCGTCATGGCGCGGAACGGTTCCAGCGCGGCCCTGGGCACGATCCACGGGCTGATCGACGTGGCTGTCGCCTTGGCCTGAAACGGTCCCAAAGGCTGATATTCCCAGGCTTGGATGTCGCGGGCGGACCAGTCGTTCAACAGCACATAGCCAAAGATCATCTCATCCGCGTCGGCCACGGTCACCGGCCCATCCGAGCGTTGGCCGACCACGGCCCCCATCTCCAGTTCCAGATCGAAACGGGCGGATGGGGCAAGGCGGGGCAGATCCTCATCCGGTGCCTTGATCTGGCCCCATGGACGGCGCACTGGCGTGCCAGACACCACGACGGAAGACGCCCGCCCGTTGTAGCCAATGGGCATGGACAGCCAGTTCGGCGGCAGCGCGTTCTCTGCCCCCCGGAACATGGTGCCGACGTTGGTCGCGTGATGTTTCGACGCGTAGAAATCGGTGTATTCCGACACGGTGAAGGGCATCAGCATCTCGGTGCCCGCCTGCGGCACCATGTAGTCTATCAGCGCCTCTGCGTCGGGGGCTGCCTCGGTCAGCATGTCGGTCACGGTTTCGCGGAACGCAGCCCAGGCCGCGGGACCAAGCGTCATGAATTCGGTCCAGTCGCCAAAGAAAAAGACCTCGTCTCCTTCGTCCTCAAGGATCAGCAATCCGTCCTGCTCCAGCGCGCTGATGTCGAGGATCATGTCCCCGATGGCGACGCCGCAATGCGGCGCGCCCGTCTCTGCGCGAAAGCTGCCATAAGGCAGGTTGTTCAGCGGGAAATCCGTGTCGGCAGAGTTCGCGGTCTCCACCCAGGAGCGTTTCAGCGGCATGTCATTTCCTGTGCTTGCGGCATGGACGGGATGTGTTCGCGCACTTCGGGGCCTCTAGTCGCCCCCGCCATCCGCGCCGCCGCTGTCGCCGAAATCGTCCCGATCCCGGTCAACGGATGTGTTGCCCTCCGTCTGGCCCGCCCCGGCGCGTGATTTGCGCGACCGCCGGATCAGCAGGACGGCGATGAACAGCAGAACGATGAAGATGACGGCATCCATGGCGATCACTTCTTGCCGGGCGTGCCATCGAACTTCTTTTCGAGGCTGTCCCAGCAGTCGATGTAATCGTCCTGAAGCGGCGCTTGTTTCGCCGCAAAGGCGGTCAGATGCTGTGGAAAGCGCGTCTCGAACATGAAGGACATCGTGTTGTCCAGTTTCTCGGCCTTGAGATCGGCATTTGACGCCCCCTCAAAGGCCGTCTTGTCGGGGCCATGCGGCAACATCATGTTGTGAAGCGAGAGCCCCCCGGGGACGAAACCCTGCGGCTTGGCGTCATACTGGCCGTAGATGTTGCCCATCAGCTCGGACATGATGTTCTTGTGATACCACGGCGGGCGAAAGGTATCTTCCGCCACCATCCAGCGTTCGCGGAACAGCACGAAATCAATGTTCGCCGTGCCCGGAACGCCCGATGGCGCCGTCAGCACGGTAAAGATCGACGGATCCGGGTGATCGAACAACACCGCACCCACGGGGCAGTAGGTGCGCAGATCGTATTTGTAGGGCGCGTAATTGCCGTGCCAGGCCACCACGTCCAGCGGGCTTTGCCCGATCTGCGTCTCGTGGAACTGGCCGCACCATTTGATCGTCAGGGTCGACGGCACCTCGCGGTCCTCAAAGGCGGCGACAGGCGCCTTGAAGTCGCGCGGGTTGGCCATGCAATTGGCCCCGATGGGGCCGCGTCCCGGCAATTCGAACTTCTGGCCGTAATTCTCGCAGACAAAGCCGCGGGCCGGCCCCTCCAGCAGTTCGACGCGGTAGACCAGTCCGCGCGGGATGATGGCGATTTCCTTGGGTTCCAGGTCGATGATGCCCAGCTCCGTGGCAAACCGCAGGCGCCCTTCCTGTGGCACCACCAGCAATTCGCTGTCGGCGGAATAGAAATAGGCGTCCTGCATCGATTCCGTGACCAGATAGACATGGCTGGCCATGCCGACCTGCGTGTTCACGTCGCCCGCCGTGGTCATGGTGCGCATGCCGGTCAGCCATGTCAGCGCCTCATCCGAATGCGGCACCGGGTCCCAGCGGTATTGCCCGAGGCTGATCACATCCGGGTCGACATGCGGGGCAGAAACCCACATCGGCAGGTCGATCTTGCGGTAGCGTGTCGAATGCTTGACCGAAGGGCGGATGCGGTAGGTCCATGTCCTTTCAGGCGGATTTGCGGTAAACGCGGTTCCGGACAGCTGCTCTCCATAGAGGCCATAGTTGCACTTTTGCGGACTGTTCATCCCCTGCGGCAGTGCGTCCGGAAGGGCCTCTGTCTCGAAATCATTGGCCCAGCCGGACATGTAACCCTCTTGCAGCCCCGCGTTCTGCGGGGCGCGGACCATGCCCTGCGGCAGTTCGAAACGGGTCATGTCGTGTCCTCCCTCTGCCTGTTGCGGCTTTTGCCCGATATAATCATTGCATTTGCAATGAAGTCAAGGATAGCCTGACTCGACTGGGACCCCGATGAGGCGGCGCGATGAAAGACCGGCCCACCCTGCCCGACTTCGATCTGGGGCGTTTCACGCCCTACCGGCTGGCGGTCGCGGCGGAAAAGACTTCAGAAGAGCTGGCCCGCCAGTATCATGCGCGGTTCGGCATCTCGATCCCGGAATGGCGCGTTCTGGTGCATCTGGCGCAACCGATCGACGGCGCGGAAACCGTTTCTGTGCGCGACATCGAGGCGCGCGTGGCGATGGAAAAAAGCAAGGTCAGCCGCGCGGCCAAGCGGCTGGAGGCCTCAGGCCATATCGAAAAGGCGCGCGAGGCCGGCGACCGTCGTCTGGTGCGTCTGGCACTGACCGACCGGGGGCGCGCCCTGATGTCGGATATCCTGCCGCTGGCCATTGCCTATCAGGCCGAGATAGAGGCGCGGCTGGGCGATGCCTTTGCAGAACTGGACGCCGGGCTGGAGGCGCTGCTGGACCGCGATTGAGGTCCGTCCGCCTCAATCCAGCCGCAACCGGGCCGCGCCCAATGCGCTGAGGGCCAGCATCACCGTCGCGGTGGCCAGACACAGGGGCAAGCCCCCGATCTGATAGCTGAGGCCCGACAACAGCGTGCCGAGCAAGCGCCCCGCCGCATTGGCCATGTAGTAGAACCCCACGTCCATCGTCACCCTGTCGCCCTTGGAAAAGGCGAGGATCAGATAGGAATGCAGGGACGAATTGACGGCGAACAACGCGCCGAAGATCAGCAGCCCCCCGATGATCGTCGCGGTCAGCCAGGGCGCGGGTCCGCCCGTCGCCCAGACCAGCACCGCAAGCACCGCGGGCACCACCATCAGCGACAAGGCCCAGTTGCGCGTCGCGGCGACGATCTGCGCCTCCGGCCGGGTGGCGGCCCGCAGGGCATTGGGCGCATTGGCCTGAACCGCGCCGTAAAGGATGGTCCAGACCGCCATGAAGCTGCCGATGGTGAAAAATGCCAGCCGGTTGCCCGCCTCCGTGCCGTCGGACAGAACCGCGTAGAAATAGACCGGGATGCCCACGACGAACCACACGTCCCGCGCGCCGAACAGGAACACGCGCGCCGCCGACAGCCAGTTGATGTTGCGGTCGGTGGAAAGGATCTCGGTGAATTTTGCGCCTTTCCTGCCAGTCGGAAGGCCCGTCGGCATCCACAGCGCCACGGCGATCAGCACCGCGCCCAGCACGCCCGCCATGCCCAGCACGGCCGGGACAAAACCCACCAAGGCCAGCAGCATCGCCCCCAGCAGAAAGCCCGCGCCCTTTACCGCGTTCTTGGATCCGGTCAACACCGCGACCCAGCGGAACAGG
>CAZRZN010000127.1:0-11421 GCA_964604565.1 uncultured Rhodobacterales bacterium | reverse complement strand
CGCCCCGACCACGGGGATGTGACAGACAGGCAAGGTGACGCGCCCCGAAGTTTGGCCTAAGAGCGTATCATGTTCGGAATCGAGATCATTGATGCCTCCCTCCTTCCCGCAATGGCCGTGGCGCTGTTGGCCGGGGTCATTTCCTTTCTGAGCCCCTGCGTGCTGCCGGTGGTTCCGCCCTATCTCGCCTACATGAGCGGTGTGACCGTGACCGATCTGGGCGGTCAGGGCCGAAACAAGGCCTTGCTCCCCGCGCTTTTCTTCGTGCTCGGGCTTTCGACCGTCTTTCTGCTGATGGGGTTCGCCGCCTCGGCCGTCGGTGCGGCCTTCCTGCAATATCAGGGATGGTTCAACACCGCGGCGGGGATCGTCGTAATGATCTTCGGGGCGCATTTCGTTGGCGTCTACCGGATCGGGTTCCTTGACCGCGAGGCGCGCCTCGACGCCGGGGACCGGGGCGGCACTGCCTTCGGGGCGTATGTGCTTGGCCTTGCCTTCGCCTTTGGCTGGACCCCCTGCATCGGTCCGCAACTGGGCGCGATCCTGAGCCTTGCCGCCTCGGAAGCCTCGGTGACCCGCGGCACGCTGCTTCTCGCAGTCTACGCGGTGGGTCTGGGCGTGCCTTTCCTGCTTGTTGCCGCCTTCCTGCCACGGCTCACCGGTGTGATGGGGTGGATGAAGCGCCACATGGAACAGATCGAGCGCGCGATGGGCCTGCTGCTCTGGACCATCGGTCTGCTGATGCTGACGGGCGGCTTCTCGGCACTGTCCTTCTGGCTGCTCGAGACCTTCCCCGCTTTGGCCGCCCTGGGCTGATCCTGCGGTTTCTTCGGGCCTTAAATATCCCGGGGGTGAATGGCCGCAGGCCAGAGGGGGCAGCGCCCCCAACGCCGTAGGCGATTGCGCGCCGCACCTGATCCTCTCCCGAGAACCGGGCCAATCGTGACAGAGGGCCGGATGTACAGTCAGGTCAAATTGCGCGGGGACCATACGCGATCCCGGGCGCCCTGGTGCGCCCCCTGTGCCGCTCTTTCGCCAAAGGGGCACGGTCCCTGCGAAACGGGTTTGCGGCTGGCCCAAGGGCCATCATCCGTGTCGCGGTCGCCATGGCCGGATGACGCCCCTGCTTCCTCGCGATGCCCGGTCAGTTGGTCCCCAGCGGCTGCCCGAAGGTCCATGCAGGACCCTTTGTATGACCCCATCGGCGGCTCAAGGAACACCGGGTCCCGAGGAAAGTTCGCATCGGCGTCACGTTTAGCGATAACACTTTCGGCGACCACTATACCGGGCGGACGGCCTGCGCTATCGACATCGTCAAAAGCCTTTCACCGCATTTCAAGAGGGTCTCATGGGACAGAATGCCGAAACATTTGCCAAGCAAACCGAGCAGATGCGCGAGGGTGCCGGGTTCATCGCCGCGCTGGACCAATCCGGGGGCTCCACACCCAAGGCTCTCGGGCTCTACGGTGTCACGCAGGACATGTATGACGGCGAAGACGCGATGTTCGCCGAGATCCACCAGATGCGCAGCCGGATCATCACCGCACCGGATTTCACCGACGCCAAGGTGATCGGGGCGATCCTCTTCGAGCGCACGATGCGCGGCGAGGTTGAGGGCAAGCCCACGGCGCAGGCACTGTGGGAAGATCGCGGCATCGTGCCCTTCCTCAAGATCGACAAGGGACTGGAGGACAAGGCGAACGGCGTGCAACTGATGAAGCCGATTCCGGGGGTGGAGGAAACTCTTCAGGAAGCCGTCCAGTTCGGCATTTTCGGCACCAAGGAACGATCGGTGATCCATGAGGCCGACGCAGAGGGCATCAGGGCGATCGTCGACCAACAATTCGACCTTGGCCAGACCGTGCGCGCGGCGGGTCTCGTGCCGATCCTCGAGCCGGAAGTGGACATTCATTCGCCGACCAAGGCAGAGGCCGAGGATATGCTGAAGGCTGAGATCCTGACGCATCTGAATGCGCTTGAACCGGGTCAGGACGTCATGCTGAAGCTGACCATCCCGACGCAGGAGGGGCTTTATGACGAACTGGCCGATCACCCGCGCGTGATCCGCGTGGTGGCGCTGTCGGGGGGTTATTCCACAGATGACGCCTGCGCGCGCCTCGCGCGCCAGCCCAAGATGATCGCGTCCTTCAGCCGCGCGCTGACCGAAGGATTGTCAAAACAGCAATCCGACGACGCATTCAACGCGGCGCTGGGCGCGAATATCGACAAGATCTATCAGGCCTCCGTCTGAGATCATCCTCATTTTTCTCTCAGGGCTGGCCCGCTTTCCATCGGAAGGCGGGTCTTTTTCGTTCCAAAATCCGTAAAATAGAAAAAGTATTATTCAAAAACAATGTCGTAAAAGGTTGTGGCGGTTTTCCACACCTTCGGCGTCCAAGGATTTCTGATTAATCTGCGTCACAGATACGAAGTTCGGCACAAGACAGACACAGGACGGCGCCGGGCTCAGCCAAGACCAGAACCGATCAACAAGACCTGAATTTTCAACAAGGAAAAAGCTCATGAAAACCATTGCAAAAATCGCCCTTGTCGCTTTGTCCCTCACCGCAACGGCCGCTGCCGCCGGTCAGGGCGACAAGATCACCGCGATGGGCTACGGCCACAATCAACAGCATGCCAAGATCGTCACGATCCAGACCTGGACCGCAGCGGCCCATGACTCCTACGGATATGCCGACTGGAACAGCGCGTATATCGGCAACATGGAATGCGTGCAGAACACAGCCTATGCCACGTCGCAGTATTCGACGCTGTCGCGCGAAGTCATCAAGATCGGCGGCGATCAGAACGCCCCGTGGTCCTGCATTGTCAGCGGGTATCAGGAGGTCAAGAGCGGCAGCTACAACGGGGGCGGGTATCAGGGCGGCTTCAAGAGCAGCGGCTATGACGGCGGCTACACCGGCGGCTTCAAGAGCAGTGGCTATACCGGCGGCCACAAGATCACCGGCTACAAGGGTGGCAGCGCCTACAAATATTGATTTCGGGCTGTTCCCTGCGCGGTCCGCTCCCCTTGTCCCGACGTCCGGACCGCGCCTGACCCGAAAGACCCCGGTGCTCCACTCGTGGCGCCGGGGTCGTTCCCTTGGTGCCATTGTTCCCGCCGGCTGTGGCAAGCCGATGGTAATGACGGGCGGAGATCCCGGCCTTTGCCCCCTTAGGCCTGTGATCCGGCGACAAGGCGGCCCATCTCAGGTCTTTCCATTTCGCCAATCGGCCAGCGTTTTTCCGGGTTCGTCGACGAACAGACCGGGCAGGGGCGTCACCTTGGCGATGCGGTCGATGCGCAGGGTCGTGAAGTCCCCGACCGTTTCGTCCCATGCGACACAGGTCCAGACCCGGCCAAAATAGTCCAGATGCAGGGGTCGGATGTCGTGCGCGGCGCCCGCGATCTCCACCCGGACACGTTGCCGCGCGCGAATTGCCGCGCGGATGGCGGGCATATGTATGAAACCGTGCGCCGCCTCCGCAAAAGCATCGGTGGCAAAGCCAAATGGCGCGGGGGCAGGGCCGACATCCTCCGGCAGAACCGCCTCGATCTTGGCGGCGAGACGGCGCGCGCTGGCCGCATGTTCGGGCAGATCCGACGCGCCAAGCGCGGCAAGTGCAAGATGCAGCGCCTCCAGCTCGGCTTCGGTCAGGTTCAGAGGTGGCAGGGTGATCGCCGCCTGAACAGTGTATCCGTAGCCGCGCGCGCCCTCGACCGGGACGCCTGAGGCGGCAAGGGTTTCCATGTCCCGATAGATCGTGCGGACCGACACGCCAAGGTCCTGTGCCATGGCCTCGGCCGTATGCAACCGCCCGTCTCGGAGGCGTTGCATCAGGGCATAAAGACGATCTCTGCGGGCCATGTTCGCTATCCCTTAGCACACCATACTGACAAAATCATGACAACTGACATCCTCATGACAAAACGAGTCCGTCCTGACCATGCTTTGCCGCTTTTCCGAGACTGCGAGAGTCGATACAGAACGCGCATGGCATTCATGCGCGGACCCCGGAGGGTGCCGCCGACCTGAGGAGAGACATCATGGGTATCGGAAATATCGGCCTTCCCGGCATACTGCTGATCGCGATTGTCGTGCTGGTCCTGTTCGGCCGCGGCAAGATCTCGTCGCTGATGGGCGAAGTGGGCAAAGGCATCACCGCCTTCAAGAAAGGCGTGAGCGACAGCACACAGGACCTTGACGAAGACAAGCAGGCGGAAGAGGCCAAGGACGTCACGCCCGAAGAAAAAGACAAGGACAAGGTGTAACCGATCATGTTCGATCTCGGCTTCAGCGAACTGCTGATCATTGGCATCGTGGCGCTGATCGTCGTCGGCCCAAAGGATCTGCCGGTGCTGTTCCGCAATGTCGGCCGATTTGTCGGCAAGGCGCGCGGCATGGCGCGAGAGTTCAGCCGCGCGATGAATGACGCGGCCGACGATGCCGGGGTCAAGGACATGGCCAAGACGTTCAAGAGCGCGACGAACCCAGTGAACAGTGCAATGGACGGTGTGCGCGATGCGGCCAAGTCGATGACCAACATCGATCCCGACAGCGAGACCGGAAAGCTGTCAAAGGAACGCGCCGAGGCCAAGAAAAAGATCGAGGCAAACGCCGCCCGGGCGTCTGCCGAACGGATGCGGCGCGAGGCCGACGCGGCCCAGAAACGGGCGGATGAGCTGGAGGCCTCGGTGAGCGCAGCTGACCAGACCACGCCCGACGACGGCGCAGAAGGGGACAAGAAGGCATGAGCCAGGGCCAGGACGACATCGAAGACAGCTCTGCCCCGCTGATCGAACATCTGGCGGAACTCCGCACGCGCCTCATCCGCGCGGTGCTGGCCTTTTTAGTGGGTATCATTCTGGCCTTCTTGGTGGCGGAACCGATCCTGCAATTCCTGTTGCAACCGATCGAGGCGACGCTGCGCGATCTGGGCGACCCCTCGCCGACGCTGCAATACACCTCGCCGCAGGAATACCTTTTTGTTCTGTTCCGAATCTCGATGGTGTTCGGCTTTGGTCTGGCCTTTCCGGTGATTTCCTTTCAGCTCTGGCGCTTCGTCGCGCCTGGGCTGTATCGCACGGAAAAGAATGCTTTTCTGCCCTTCATGATCGCCTCTCCGGTGATGTTCCTGCTGGGCGCCAGCTTTGCGCATTTCGTGGTGACGCCGCTGGCGATGTCTTTCTTCCTCGGCTTTGCCGACGTCAGCTCGATCTTTGCAAACCTGTTGTCCGGCACGGTCGAGTCGCCGATGACCAATGCGGTCGTGCCCGAAACCCAGTCTGGAATGCGTGTCACCTTCTTCGGCAAGGTCAACGAGTCGCTGCATATCACGCTCGTGTTCATCATGGCCTTCGGGCTGTGTTTCCAACTGCCCGTCCTGCTGACGCTGATGGGCAAGGCCGGTCTTGTGTCCGCCGAGGGGCTGGGCAACGTGCGCAAATATGCCATCGTCGCCATTCTTGTGCTGGCCGCGCTGGTCACGCCGCCGGATGTGATCACGCAGGCGATCCTGTTCACGGTGGTTTATGGGCTCTATGAAATCTCGATCTTCCTTGTCTCGCGCGTCGAGAAGAAGCGCGAGGCAGAGCTGCGCGCACAGGGCCTGTGGTTTGAGGATGAGCCCGACACCGAGGATGATCCTCTGGCGGCGGAATTCGATGAGGACCGCAAGGGATGAAGGACGGGACGGCACAACATGACGGCGCGGCCCTGACCCGCATTTCTGAGGCGCTGGAGCGTATGGCGCCGGCACCTCAGGCCGCGCCGGATTTCGACGCTGCCGAGGCCTTTGTCTGGCACGTCGCGCCGGATCGGCTGTTGCCGGTCGACCAAGTCAGCCGGATCGACCTTCACCTTCTGGTGGGAATTGACCGATCGCGCGACACCCTGCTGACCAACACCCGGCAGTTCGCCAAGGGGCTTGCCGCGAACAATGCGCTGCTCTGGGGCGCACGGGGCATGGGCAAGTCCAGCATCGTCAAGGCGGTCCATGCGACCGTGCGTGCCGAGGGACAGGATCTGAAGCTGGTCGAGCTTCAGCGCGACGACCTGTCCTCTGTCGGGCGGCTTCTGACAGTTCTGCGGAACGCGCCATACCGGTTTGTGCTGTTCTGCGATGACCTGTCCTTTGATGGCGACGATCAAAGCTACAAGAGCCTGAAGGCCGTGCTGGACGGTGGAATCGAGGGTCGGCCGGAGAACGTGCTGTTCTATGCGACCTCCAACCGCCGCCACCTGATGCCGCGCGACATGATCGAGAATGAACGATCCTCTGCCATCAATCCGTCCGAGGCGGTGGAGGAGAAAGTCTCCCTTTCGGACCGTTTCGGCCTCTGGCTCGGCTTTCACCCCTGTTCGCAGGACGACTACCTTGCCATGGTCCGGGGCTATTGCGATGCCTACGAACTCCGCATTTCCGAAGAGGCGTTGCGCGCCGAAGCCGTGGAATGGCAAGCCACACGCGGCTCACGCTCCGGCCGGGTGGCTTGGCAGTTCTTTACCGATCTGGCGGGCCGCCACGGCGTGCCGTTGGGCTGAGCAAGGCTTGTTGCGGGCGGACAGACTGCGGAAAGGCAGGCCGACCATCCTCCCGACGTCAACGCATGGCCTTTTGCATCGGCATCGCACCTGCGGCACGCAACCGTGATCAGCACTCACAGGGCGCGCCGCCCGATGGGCGCCCGCGCAAGACGCCGCCCAGCGAGATCATCCGGATCGTCGGTCAGATTTCCGCTATGATCAGCGCAGGTAATCCATCGGGTCGGTACTATCGAGACCCTTGCGCACCTCGAAATGCAGGAAGCCGACATCCCCGGGTGCCACGCGACCGATCTGCTGGCCGCGACTGACAGGGTCACCGACGGCGACACCGATATCCGCGACATTCAGATAGACCGTGTTCACATTGTCCGCATGGCGAACGATGACAAAACTTGCGCCGTCGGTCTTCTTGCTCACGCTGATGACCGATCCGCTGGCCGCCGCGCTGACCGGCGTTCCGGGAGAGGCGCTGATGTCGATGCCCGGGTTGCTGCTGGCATTATATTCGCGAATGATTGGCCCGTTGACCGGCATGGACATGCTGCCGGTGGGTTTCGCAGTGTTCTGCCCGATGTCGGCGACCGGCTCTTCCGGCTCAGGTTCCGGTGTGCTGCGCGCCGGGGGCGTCTCTGTCGGCAGCGCGGTTGCGGCAGACGGCGGCGTCGGGGTCGGCGATCCGGATCCGGGTGCCGGAACCTCCCGTTCCCGGCTCTGGGGTTCCGGAGTCTGCACCACCGGGATCAGCAGGTGTTGTCCCTCGCGAATGGAGAAATCGCGGTCGAGCGCATTCCAATCCGCCAGCGAGCGCGGAGTAACATTGTAGAGGCGCGCGATTGTAAAGGCGGTTTCCCCACGTTCGACCCTGTGGCGGATCGGCTCGACCCCGGCTGCGGCGCCCGTGCCGCGGCGGCTGGTATCGGGTGCGTTGTTGATGGCATTGCTGGCCAGCGTCGTGACATCCACGTCCGATGGCGGCCGGATAGGCCCGGTAGTCGCGGCGCCCGTGGCGGGTGAAGGTTCGGAGACCCGGCGGGGCAGGGCGATGATCTCTCCGCGCCGCAGCGGATCGGCAGGCCGGATGCCGTTGTAGCGGCCAAGTTCGTCTGCGGCCACGCCGATGCGCGAGGCCAGATCCGCCAGCGTATCGCCGCGCCGGGCGACGGCGACCTGATAATTGGGGTAGGATATGATTCCGCGATCGTCGGGATCGGGCAGATCTGTCGTCGCGCTGATTGCGGCCTCGCTGGTGTCGACCGAGCCGCCGATACCACTTCGCAGATCAAGGTCCACGCCGTCGTTGCAGGCCGATAAAAGGCCGATCAGCGCGAGGGCCGTCATGGGGCGGGAGGCAAATGTCATCTCGATATCCTCACATGCACCCCTTGTGACCGGGGCATCACTGGTTGGCGGCGCGCGGGTCCACGCCACGCCGATAGGTCAATCCTTGCCCAGCCCCTCGACCAGCGGCACGAAACGCACGGGGCGCAACTCGTGATAGTCGAATCCGCTTTCAGTGCGCGTGACGCGGATCAGGTGCTGCACGGTGTCGGATTGCCCGACCGGCACCACCATTATACCGCCAATCTTCAATTGCGCCAAGAGCGGGCCTGGGGGGTCTTCGGCGGCGGCGGTCACAATGATGCGGTCAAAGGGTGCCTGATCCGCCAGACCGAAGGAGCCATCGGCCGTAAAGGCGGTGATATTGGTCAATTCGAGCCGTTCGAACACCAGCCGCGCCGCCTGAACCAGACGGCGATGCCGGTCGACGGTATAGACCCGCCGGGCAAGCTGCGCGAGGATCGCCGCCTGATAGCCGGAGCCGGTGCCGACCTCCAGCACCTTGTCCCTTGCGCCGACCTTCAGCGCCTGTGTCATGAGCGCGACGACAGAAGGTTGAGAGATCGTCTGCCCGCAGGCGATGGGCAGGGGCATGTCGTCGTAGGCACGCTCCGAAAAGTAGCCTTGGATAAAAAGGCCGCGATCGACCTTTTCCATTGCGTTCAGCACAAGTTTGTCGGTGACACCCTTGGATCGCAGGGCAAAGAGGAACTGCATCTTCGCTTCGGCATCGAAGCTCATGAAAAGGCGTCTTTCAGCGCGTCCAGTGCGGTGTGGTCGGTCAGGTCGGCCCGCATCGGCGTGACCGTGACAAATCCCTTGAGATTCATGTCCGCATCGCTGCCGGGATCTGTCGGGGCACGTTGGTCCCCGCCCCTGACCCAGAGAAAGCGGCGCCCGGAGGGCGAGTGCATGGCCTCCGTCGAGAAGTGCGTGCCCCGGCGAAAACCCTGGGGCGCGGCCACGGTGCCCTTGACCTGCGCCGCCGGGACGGGCGGGAAGTTCACATTGTAGAACAGACGGTAGCCGGGCTGCTCGCCGGGATCCTTGGCAAGGATCTGGCGGATGGTGTCCGCGCCATGGGCGGCGGCGGCCTCGAACGGATTGTCGAGATTCACATTCTCCGGGCCGTAGTATTGCGACAGGGCGATGGCCGGAAGACCCTGCAACGCCGCTTCCAGCGCGCCGCCCAGTGTGCCGGAATAAAGCGCATTCTCAGCCGAGTTGTTGCCCCTGTTCACCCCCGACAGAACCAGATCGGGCGGCACGTCCTTGAGCACGTCGTGCAATCCTGCCAGCACGCAATCCGCCGGGCTCCCCTCGGCGGCGAAACGGCGCTCGTCCATCTTCGCGATCATCGTCGGGTGGGTATAGGAAATACAATGCGCCACGCCGGATTGTTCAAAGGCGGGTGCCACGGTCCAGACCTCGCCATCGGGTCCGGCAAGGTCTTGGGCAATGTCGCAAAGCACGCTCAGTCCCGGCGCATTGATGCCGTCGTCGTTGGTGATGAGAATGCGCATGAAAGGCCGCCTGCGTTGGTTTGTTACTCTCTAGTCAAAGGGGGGGCGCAGGGCAAGCGGCGGTACACATCCGCATGAGAGTGTGCCGCCACGCGCGCCGTGTTAACGCCGCGACCCCGGCGGGCCGCGCGTAGGAGCGCATTTTCAAGGTGGTTCACCGTGTTTCGGAAACAATCGAAACATCCGGCATTGCTGGTCGCTTGGGGCGCCGGGGCGACGGGCTGCGAACATTTTCGGTCTGTTTGTTCCGAAACGCGCGCGGAGGCGTGCCGGCCTTGTTCCGCTCGGCTCCGGAATTGGCCCGATCCCGGTGTCAGGCCGACAGCGACGACCCGGCAGCGCGGGCCGGATTGTCGACCGTGGCGGGATGCCTATTCCAGTGTGGCCAGCAGGCGCTGAGCCTCAGCCGCGGGGGAGGCGAGGCTCTCCGCCTTCTCGCCCGGATAGAACCGCGCGCGCGTGGCGGTGGCCATCGGCCGTGGTTGCAAGATGCTGACCCTTGGACCTGTGCGCCCCGTCTCGGCGGCCCAACTGCGCGCAAGTGCGATCTGCAACGCTTTCGTGCTGCCGTAATAGCCGTGGAACTTCTGTCCCCCGCAGGGATCGTCGAAAAACAAGGCCTGCCCGGTTTCCCCCAAAAGCGGGGCGACAAAGGGGATCAGATGTCCCATCGCGTCCGCGTTGATGGACAGCGATTTCTGCCAGTCCTTGGGGTCCAGATGCGGTGTCGGGGTCAAGGCCGCGGCATGGACGGCGCAATGCGCCCAAAGCGACAGCGGCGCTGTCCCGGCATCACCTGACCACCGATCATGGATCGACCGGCACAGATGGGCCATGGCGTCGCGGTCGGTCACGTCCATCGGCGCAAGCGTGGCGCTGCCGCCTTTCGCCTGAATGCGGTCGTCCAGCTCTTCGAGGCCGCCAACGGTGCGGGCGACGGCGATGATGTGATGGTCCGGGGCCAGCGCCTCGGCCAAGGCAAAGCCGAGGCCGCGAGAGGCGCCGGTGATGAGGGCAATCTTGGTCATGTCGGGCTATTGCCGCGCTTTCACGGTCGGGTCAAGACGTGCAATGCAGGACGGCGCGCCATGGAAAATGCGCGCCGTCGAGGCTATTCCGCGGCCTTCATCTGGAAACCCTTTTCGATCATGTCCGCAGGCTCGACCGGGTATTCTCCAGAGAAACAGGCGTCGCAATATTGCGGGCAGGCGTCGTTGCGTCCCGAGGATTCGCCCACCGCGCGGTAAAGACCATCAAGGGACACGAACCTCAGGCTATCCACGCCCAGATGCTCGCGCATCTCGTCCTCGGACATGGTGGCGGCCAGCAGCTTGTCGCGCTGCGGCGTGTCGACCCCGTAGAAACAGGGCCATGAGGTGGGCGGGCTTGCGATACGCAGATGCACCTCTGCGGCGCCGGCATCCAGCACCATGTCCTTGATCTTGCGCGAGGTCGTGCCGCGCACCACCGAGTCGTCCACAAGGATGACCCGCTTGCCCTGAATCAGTGCGCGGTTGACGTTCAGCTTCAGCCGCACGCCCATGTTGCGGATCTGTTCGGTCGGTTCGATGAAGGTCCGGCCCATGTATTGGTTGCGCACGATGCCCATGCCGTAGGGAATGCCCGATTCATGGGCGAATCCAATCGCGGCCGGGGTGCCGCTGTCGGGCACGGGACAGACCAGATCGGCCTCTACCGGGGCTTCGCGGGCCAGTTCCACACCGATCTGGCGGCGGGTTTCATAGACGGACCGCCCGCCGATGATCGAATCGGGGCGCGAAAAATAGACATGCTCGAAGATGCAGAAACGGGGCTTTTGCGGACGGAACGGGTAATGCGATTCCACACCGTGTTCAGCGGTGACGACAACCATCTCTCCGGGCGCGATTTCCCGTTCGAAGGTCGCGCCGATGATGTCGAGCGCGCAGGTCTCTGACGACAGAACCCAGCCATCGCCCAGTTTGCCCAGCACCAGAGGGCGCACGCCCAGCGGATCGCGCACGCCGATCAGC
>CAZRZN010000126.1:0-11465 GCA_964604565.1 uncultured Rhodobacterales bacterium | reverse complement strand
TGGCCTTTGGTCTGGCGGCGGCCTCGATCTTCCCGGCGCTGATGATGGGCATCTTCACCAAGGTGAACAACAAGGGCGCGGTGGCGGGCATGATCGCCGGTCTTGTGGTGACGCTGGTCTACATCTTCCTGCACAAGGGCTGGTTCTTTGTTCCGGACACCAACAGCTTTACCGATGCCGAGCCGCTGTTGGGCACGATCAAATCGACGTCCTTCGGGGCGGTGGGTGCGATGATCAACTTCGCGGTGGCTTTCACCGTGTCGAAGATGACCGCCCCGATCCCGCAGGAGATCGAGGAACTGGTAGAATCGGTGCGCGTGCCGCGCGGCGCCGGTGCCGCAGCCGCGGACCACTGATGCGCACCCGTCCCGGATCTGACGCCGGGACGGGTCCGTGGGCTGCGACGGCCCGCCTCCTTACGAAATGGTCCCTTCCGGCGGTATGTCGGGAGGGACTTTTCATTCGCGCAAGGACATCCCATGGCCATAGACCGCGCTGATCTTTTCCGCTTTCTGTCCGCCGTTCATCCCTACGACGCGCTGGAGCGCGCGGCGCTGGAGGACCTTCTGCCCGCCTTTCGCCAGCAGGCGCTCATGGCGGATGAGGACATCTATACCGTCGATGCGCCGCTGGACGGACTGTATCTGATCCACAGCGGATCGGTCGAGGTGCGCGACCGGAACGGCGCGCAGATCTCGCAACTGGGGCCGCGCAACTCGTTCGGCGAACGCGGCCTGGCGCGCGACGGCCTGGCCATGACCTCGGCGCGCACGTTGGAGGACACGTTGCTGCTGATCCTGCCCCCGGCAGATTTCCGGCGGCTGATCGACACCGAACCCGCCGCACGCAAGTTCTTTGACCGCCACCGCACCCCGAGGGCAGAGCGCGCCGACCTGGCCACCAGCCGGGTCGAGACGCTGATGGCGACCGACCCGCTGACCTGCCCGCCGGAGACAACGGTGCAGAACGCGGCAGAGAGGATGGCAGAGCGCCGCGTCTCGTCGATCTGCGTGACCGAGGGCACCATTCTGAAGGGCATCGCGACGATCCGCGACCTTTCGGGCAAGGTGGTGGCCCGCGCCCTGCCCTATGACACGCCGATACATGAGGTGATGACCAAGGCCCCCCTGACCCTGCCGCCCTCGGCCATCGGATCCGATGTTCTGCACATGATGATGGAACGGCGCATCGGGCATGTGCCCGTCACCCGGGCCGGCACGCTTGTGGGCATCGTCACCCAGACCGACCTGACCCGCTTTCAGGCGATGACCTCGGCGGAACTGGTGTCGGAAATCGCGAAGGCGGATACCGCCGAAGAGATGGCGAAGGTGACCGCCCGTATCCCGCAACTGCTGGTGCAGCTGGTGGCGGCGGGCAACCGCCACGAGGTGGTCACGCGCCTGATCACCGACATCGCCGACACCGCCACCCGCCGCCTGCTGGCGCTGGCGGAGGACAGGCTGGGCGCGCCGCCGGTGCCCTATCTCTGGGCGGCCTGCGGAAGTCAGGGACGGCAGGAGCAGACAGGCGTGTCCGATCAGGACAACTGCCTGATCCTCGACGATGCGGTGACCGACGACCAGATGCCTTATTTCGCGGAACTGGCCCGCTTCGTCTGCGACGGGCTGAACACCTGCGGCTATGTCTATTGCCCGGGCGACATGATGGCCACGGCCGACCGCTGGCGTCAGCCGCTGCGCGTCTGGCGCAGCTATTTTCAGGGCTGGATCGACACACCCTCGCCAGAGGCGCAGATGCTGGCCAGCGTGATGTTCGACCTGCGGGCCATCGGCGGCAAGGCCGCGCTGATCGACGACCTGCGGGAGGCGACACTGGCCCGCGCGGCCAAGAATTCGATCTTTGTCGCGCATATGGCGTCGAACGCGCTGAAACATACGCCGCCGCTGGGTCTGTTGCGGGGGTTTGCCACGATCCGCTCCGGCGAGCACAAGAACCGGCTGGACCTCAAGCACAATGGCGTGGTGCCGATCGTCGATCTGGGCCGGGTCTATGCCTTGCAGGCGCGGCTGACCGCGGTCAACACCCGCGCCCGGCTGGAGGCGGCGATTCCGGCGGGGGTCCTCAGCACGTCGGGCGGGCAGGATCTGCTGGACGCCTACGACCTGATCGCAGAGACCCGGCTGGAACATCAGGCGCGCGAGATCAAGGCCGGCGGCGCGCCGGACAACTATCTGGCGCCATCGGTATTGTCGGATTTCGAACGAAGCCATTTGCGCGACGCCTTTGTTGTGGTCAAGTCCCTGCAATCGGCCTTGGGTCACGGCAAGGGAATGCTGGGATGAGGCCGCCGGATCGGTCAGGGTGGTGACAGGCCCCTGACAGGTCCGCACATGGGAGACGGGGCACGACGGTCACAACAAGGACCGCGTGCGTGGGAGGAGGAAAAGAAATGTTTCTGGAACTGATCGCGGTCTTCGTCGCGGGTTTTGCCGGGGCGGGCGTCACGCTGATCCTGTCAAGGATGACAGGCGGGCGCCTGCCGCGCTGGATCATCCCGCTGGGCGCGGGCGCGGCGATGCTGGGCACCGGTATCTCCAGCGAATACGGCTGGTTCAATCGCACCGCCGAAAACCTGCCAGACGGGCTGACCGTGGCGCAATCGGTGCAGTCCAGCGCGTTCTGGCGTCCCTGGACCTATGTCGTGCCGATGACGGACCGTTTCGTCGCCGTGGACACCGCCAACCTGCGTCCGAACAGCGAGACGGCGGATCTGTATCTGGCGGATCTCTATTTCTACGGCCGCTGGAAGCCGGTGCAGGCGGTCGAGGTCATGGTCGATTGCGCCGACATGCGCCGCGCCGATCCCGTTCTGGGCGACGGCTCCGACCCGCTCTGGCGCGAGGTCGGCGCAGAAGATCCCATCGTCAAGACCGTCTGCGCCGAGGTCTAGCGGAATGACCCGTCTCAGCCTCCGCCTGCGCATCTTTCTGTTCTTCTGCCTTCTGGCATTGGGCGGAACAGCCATCGTTCTGGGCGCGCTCTGGGCCGGACACGGCCGCGCCCTTGTGACCGATCCCGCCAACGGATTCGTCTTTGCCGGGATCCTTGCCACGTTCGGCATCGTGGCGCTGACCGCCGGGGTCTGGCTGCTCTTCGATGACAATGTCGCCAAACCGATCGAACGGCTTTCGGCGCAGCTGCGCACCCGCGCCCATGCCGGGATCACCGGCGACATGGACATGCAGGCGGCGCGCTATCTTGGCGATCTTGCCCCCGCGGCCGGGGCCGTGACCGCGGCGCTGTCGGAAAATGCGGTGTCGACCGCCCAGCGCATCGCCTCGGAGACGGAGCGCCTGACCGCCGAAAAGGCGCATCTGACGGCGCTGCTGACGGAAATCCCCGTCGCGACCCTGCTGATCAATGCGAGTGACCAGATCGTTCTTTATGACGGTCAGGCCGCAGAGGTGCTGGCCCAGCAGGCGATGCCCCGTCTGAACGCCCCCCTGAGCGATTACTTCGACCCGGCCGACCTTCGGGCCGCGCGCAAGGCGATGACCAAGTCCGGCCGGGAGATCACCCGGACGATCGCCGGACTGGACGGCAAGCAGAGTTACGATGCCCGGATGAAGCCGATGCAGGGCGGCGGATACATGATGATCGTCGACGCCGCCCATATCGAGATCACGCCAGAGGCCGCGCGGCCATTGATATACGACTTTGCCCTGATGGACCGGCAGTCCGGCGGCAAGATCGACGATGTGCCGCTTTCGGCGCTGACCTTTACCGTGTTCGACACCGAAACCACCGGGCTGCTGCCGCACAAGGACGAGATCGTTCAGATCGGTGCGGTGCGGGTGGTGAACGGGCGGATCGTCGAGGGCGAAGAGATCGACCAGCTGGTGAATCCGGGCCGGCCCATCCCGCCCTCCTCGACAAAGGTGCACAAGGTGACCGATGCGATGGTCGCGGACCAGCCCAGCATCGCCCAGGCCGGACGCCTGTTCCACGCCTTTGCACGCGACTCGATCATCGTGGCGCATAACGCGCCCTTCGACATGGCCTTTCTGCAACGCCACAAGGCGCGCATGGGCGTCGTCTGGGATCATCCCGTTCTCGATACCGTGCTGCTGTCGGCAGTGCTGTTCGGCGCGTCGGATACCCATACGCTTGATGCGCTCTGCACGCGGCTGGGCGTGACCATTCCGGACAGGCTGCGGCACACGGCGCTTGGCGACGCGCGGGCCACGGCGGAGGTGCTGGTGCGCATGTTGCCCATGCTGGAGGCGCATGGCCTGACCCGCTTCGGCGCCGTCATCGCCGAAACCCGGCGGCATGGCCGCCTGCTCGAAGACCTGAACTAACGCGGGCCGCGCGCAGACCGGAACCGCCGCGCCCCAGCGGCCATATCGGCCCTCGTCCCCGCCCCGTCGCGGGCCTGCCCGTCGGGAACGATCCTTGCCCTTGGATCTCGACCGGAGATTGCGGCAGCCTCGTCATACCGGCATCGGACATGCGCTGCGATGACGGGCCGACATGGGCAAGGGGCCGGGCCGGGGCCACGGTCGGCCCGGAAACGCCCGACGCCCTCTACACCCGCGCGCCGCAATCTGCCAAGACAGGACAGGTTTGATGATCCAACTGCATCCCCCATCGGAGGCCCCATGACCCAATCGGCAGACCGCACGACCGTGGGCATTCTGTTCATGCTGGCCTTCTGCGCGCTTGCGCCGGTGATGGACGCCTTGGCCAAGGCGACGCCGGAGGTTGTGCCGGTGCCGCAGATCCTTGCCTTTCGTTTCGGCATCCAGGTCGCCATCCTGTTGCCGCTGGCCTTTCTGCTGGGGCACAGCCTGCGATGCGGCCCGCGCGACATCGCCCTGCACATCGGCCGCGCTTTCACGCTGCTGGCCGCGACCGGCTGTTTCTTTCAGGCGTTGCGGTTCATGCCGATCGCCGATGCGATCTCGATCTTCTTTGTCGAACCCTTCATCCTGATCCTGATGAGCGCGGTCTTTCTGGGGGAGCCTGTGGGCTGGCGCCGGTTGAGCGCCTGCGCCGTGGGCTTTGGCGGCGCGCTCCTTGTCATCAGGCCCAGCTTTTCCGACCTCGGTCCGGTCGCCTTGCTGCCGCTGGTCACCGCCGCGCTCTTTGCGATCTACATGATGATGACCCGCGCGATGGCCCGCCGCCTGCACCCGCTGGTCCTGCAAGGGCACACGGCACTGGCCGCGACGCTGCTGATCCTGCCGCCGCTGTGGATCTTCAACGGCAGCGGTCAGCCCTTCCTCGATCCGGTCTGGCCGGAGGGACGCGCGGTCTGGACGTTGGCGGGCGTTGGCGTGATTGCCACGATCTCGCATCTTTTCCTGACCTTCGCGCTGCGTCTGGCGCCTGCGGGGACGATCGCCCCGCTGCAATATCTGGAAATCGTTGGCGCAACCGTGGTAGGTTACCTCGCCTTTTCGGACTTTCCGACGCCGCTGACATGGGTCGGCATCGCGATCATCGTGGCCTCGGGCCTTTATGTCTTTGAACGCGAACGGCGGCTGGATCTGCGGGTCAAGGTGCCACCGCCACCCCCCTGAGCCATCCGCCCGGACCGCCACGACCGGGAGGATCCAGTTTCCTTTCGACGGATCGCGAATTAGGATCCGGCCATGATCGGAAAAGACACGGACCGCCCGCTTCTGGGCATTGCCCTCATGCTGGGCTTCTGCGTTCTGGCGCCCTTTGGCGACGCGCTGGCAAAACTGCTGGGCTCAGAGATGGCGGTCGGTCAGCTCGTGACCCTGCGCTTTGCCTTTCAGGCGGCGATCCTCGTGCCGCTGACGCTGGCCACCGGACGTGTCTGGCGGATGGATCTGACCACGTTCGGCTTTGTCGCCCTGCGCACGCTGCTGCATGTCGTCGGAATCGCGCTGATTTTCACGGCCCTGCTCTATCTGCCGCTGGCGGATGCCATTGCCATCGCCTACGTGATGCCCTTCATCCTGCTGCTGCTGGGCTTCTGGTTTCTGGGCGAAGAGGTCGGCTTTCGCAGACTGGGCGCCTGTGCGGTCGGCTTCATCGGGACGCTTCTGGTCATCCAGCCCGCGTTTTCGGATGTCGGCTGGCCCGCGCTGCTGCCGCTTGGCGTCGCGCTGACCTTTGCGCTTTTCATGCTGGTGACGCGGCGAATCGCGACCACCACGGATCCCATCGGGATGCAGGCGGTGTCGGCGCTGCTGGCGCTGGCGCTGATGGTGCCGCTGATGACGCTGACCCCGCAGGGCCTTTTGCCGGAACTGGCCTGGATCGCGCCGACGCAACGGGGCTGGGTGCTGATCATCCTCATGGGGATTGCCGGGACATTCGGCCATCTGCTGATGACATGGTCGCTGCGGTATGCGCCCGCATCCACGCTGGCACCGATGCAATACCTCGAAATTCCGTTTGCCACCGCCGTCGGCTTTATGATTTTCGGCGATCTGCCGGGGCCTCTGGCCACGCTCGGCATCGCCGTGACCATCGCCTCCGGCCTGTATATCGTCATGCGCGAGCGGGCCATCCAGCGGGCGCGGCCGCCAATCCCGCAAGCAATTCATTCAGGCACGCCACCGGCAGTATGAGAAGCATCGCCGCCGCGTCCATCCACAGACGGACCGGCCCGCAGACCACGTTCGACGTCCCGATCACCCCAGACGGGGCAAAGCGCAGCCCCTCCAGCGGCCAGCGCAGCCCTTCGGAACGTCCGGTCATTTGCGCCATGGGATACAGTGAAAACCGCGTCCCGACCGCCAGATCCAGCGCCAGCGCCGGGGGGCACAGCATGACGACGTCCTCTTGTCCGATCAGCACGCAGCGCCGTTCGGGCCGCAGCGCCAGCACGGTCATCGCCGCCAGTTGATGATCCAGCCGGTGGCCCAGAAAGCCGTGGCCGATCACCAGCGGGGCCTCGATGTTGCGCAGGCACTTGTCGAAATCCGTGCTGTCCTGTTCGGTCACGGGGCGCAGCACACCGGGTGCAAGGCTTGCCTGCAAATCGGGCGGCAGCGAATCCATGTCGCCATAGACCGCGTCGGGCATCCGCCCCAGCGCCAGCACCCGCGCCGCGCCGCCATCCGCCGCAACCACGGTCTCCGCCGCCCGCATCGCAGCCGACAGGGCATCGGCCTCGATTGCGCCGCCACCCACCAAAAGAACCGGTTTTTTGCTTTGAACAACTCTGGATTTCATGTCGGATTAATGGCGAAATGCGAAACAGATCACAATCCGGACATGAAATGATACGCTTTCGGGCACAGATTCGATCAGCTTTCGTCCCGGTCAACATGGTAAACACACTGTTGCAGAATGAATGAAAGTGAGCAGATCATGGTGAGCTCGAGCAAGATACTGACTGTTTCCTACGGCACCTTCTCCTGCACGGCAGAAGGCTTCGACGATCCGTTGGGAGTGATCAAGGACACGACACAGTTCTTCCGCGGCGTTGTCGGGGACGATCGCTTCTTTGGCGCCGAACCGCCCCAGTTCGATCCGGAGCTGGCCTCGGAATACCTGCGCGACAGGATCGCCGACAGCGGGGGAACCCTGTCTCTGGGCAGCCCGCCGCGGGTGATGGCCGCCGCCGCATCCGCCGGGGCCATGGCCGCCGAGTTCAACCGCGAACCGGTCCCGTCCACCGCCAGACGGTCACCCGTCCAGCCGGATCCGCGGACCGAGGATCTGCTGCCCGACGATGACACGATCGAGGCCTCGGCCGTCACGATAGAACGACCAGAGCCGGACGCCGAGGAACCCTCGCAGGAGGTTTCCCTCGACGATACGGCGCTCGACTGGACGGAAGCCGCGCCTGCTCCGCGTGCTTCCGCTCCGGACGACATTGCAGCCAAGCTGGACCGGATCCGGGCCGTCGTCGCCCGCGTCGAAGAGGCCGAAGAAGTCGTCGAGACCCCGCCAGCACCTGCGCAGGAGACGGCGCATGATGACGCGTCTTGGGACGCGATGCCCAAGGAAACAGACCCCGCAGAAACAGCGCTCGGGGATGCGTCGCTTCCGGACGACACGCTCGAAACCGGGACACCCGAGGGAGATCGCCTTGCGGCCGAACCCTCGCAGGACGCGTCTTGGGACGCCGCGCCCGAGGAAACGGTGTCAGAGGACGTGGCCCTGCGGGAAGACACGCCCACAATAGAAACGCCTGCCGAAGATGTCGTGGAGGCGGAACTCTCGCAGGACACGGCTTGGGAGGCGCTGTCCGAGGACGCGACCCGGATCGAAGCTACCTTTGAGGCCGACACGCCCGAGGAAGCGGTTCTGGAAGTGCAAGACGCGCAGGACGATCTGTCCGACTTCGAAGAGGCAGAGGCTCTCACCGACAAGACGCCGGAGACGGAAGCCCTTTCGACGGATCGCGACGACGATGCGGAGCACCAGAGCGAGGATATGGCGTCCGAGATGACGCAGGACGACACGCTCGAAGCTCTGATGCATGATCTTCTGGTCGACACTGACAAGACCGAAGAGGCTGGCCAGACGATCCTCGCAAACCTGCCGGAACCGTCGGACTCTGAGGAGGATGCCCTCGATGCCGCGGTTGCAAGCCTTCTGGCCTACAACGATGACGACAACGACGCCGGGCATGACCTGCCGCCGGTATCGGCGGCGCCGGATGACGCCCCGACAGAGCGCCCGACAGAGGGGATGGCGGCCCTCGCTCCCGATGCGCCCCTGTCCCGGGACGATGAAACCCTCGGTGACGACACGTCCGAAGCCACCTGGCTTGAGCATGGCGGCCCGGCAATAGATCCGGAAGCCGCGGACCCGACAGAGGATCTTCCGGACGAACACCCGATGGTCCAGTCGGTGTCCGACGAGGCGGAGGCGCCGGTTCAGGCCCGGGTGGTCAAGGTCAAGCGCGCTGTTTTCGAACAGGCCATGGAAGAGGGAGGCGCCCCGGAAGGGATCGACCAGACCGCCGCGACGCCGACTGCGCCACAGGAGGCATTTGCGCCCGCGGAGGCCGGGCCGCGCGAAACCGGCAGTCTGTCGGCCGCCGAGGAAGAGGAACTCGCCCGCGAACTTGCCGCCGTGAAGGCCGAGCTGGCCAATGATTTCGGCGCATGGGACGAGGATGACGATGCGGATGTGTTCGGGACCCCGGATCTGTCCGAAAGCGTGACGGCCGCTCCGGCTGACGATTGGCCTTCCGCCGATACGCTGGAGGTCGATGTCCCCGCTGCGGCCAGTGCGCCGCTCCGGCTCGACAATCCGATCAAACCGACCGATGTCAATTGGAACAGCGCGCTCGATCCGCGCGACAGCAGCGAACACCCCGATCTGGATGAAAACGCGCGCAAGGCCGTCAAGATGGCCAGCCCGGCGCGCGCCATGCTGACCGAACGGGATGTGGCGGATCAGGACGCCTCGCGGCTGCTGGACCAGACCAACTCGGAGATGGAGGCGCCGGAGGGCAATCGCCGCCGCAGCGCCATCGCCCATTTGCGCGCAGCCGTCGCTGCCACCAAGGCGGACCAGATGCTGAGCCGAAAGACCGACGCATCCGAAGAACAGGAGCCTTACCGCGAGGATCTTGCCGATGTGGTGCGCCCGCGCCATCCGCAAAGCGTCGGACCCCGCACCGAACGCCCCATGAGCAAGCCCGCGCCGACCAGCGCGCCGCTCAAACTGGTGGCCGAACAGCGCGCCGAAGCACAAAACGAGGATGCGGTCGGCGACGCTACGGGCGCGGCACAGGTGCGCCCGCGCCGCGTGCAACGCACCCGTCCGGTGACCCATGCACCCGCCGATGCCGGCGGCAACAGCTTTGCCGACTATGCGCAAAGCATGGGGGCCAAGGATCTGCCCGAATTGCTCGAAGCGGCCGCGGCCTACATGTCCTATGTCGAAGGGCTCGATCAGTTCTCGCGCCCGCAACTCATGACCACCCTGCGTCAGGCAGAGCGTGCCGACTCCTCGCGCGAGGATCGGCTGCGCAGTTTTGGTCAACTGCTGCGCGAGGGCAAGATTCGGAAAACCTCCGGTGGCCGTTTCACCGCTTCTGACCACATCAGCTTTCGCCCCGATCAAGCAGCAAGCGGCTGAGCCCGCGCGCATCCAAGGCAGAAAGAAACCCCCGCAATTGCATTGCGGGGGTTTCTTTCAGTGTCGCGGACAGGTGACTGGGCAGGCCGTGGGACGGTGGGCGGGGCGCCTTCCGGCGCAGCCGGAACAGCGACGTCCCGCCGACCGTCAGTCCTTGGCGTCAGGGTCCGGCTGTCCGACACCGCGAAACACGAACTTGAACGGCAGCGCCCAGAGGACACCAAGCGCCACGTAGATCAGGAATTCAAGCCAGATCGGTGGGCGATCCAGCCAGTTCACGACCGTGACCACCGCCACGACATATGCCGGCATGCCCACCAGCAGGATCAGCAGCGAAAGACGCTTTCGGGTTTTGTGCGACAAGGCCATGATGGGGAACTAGTCCGCGAACGGGTCGGTGACAAGGATCGTGTCGTCCCTTTCCGGCGACGTCGACAACAGCGCCACCGGACAGCCGATCAACTCTTCCACCCGGCGCACATATTTGATCGCGGCCCCCGGCAGATCGGCCCAGCTGCGCGCCCCTTCAGTCGACTCGCTCCAGCCCTCCATCTCTTCATAGATCGGCACACAGCGCGCCTGCGCATCCGCCGCAAAGGGCAGATATTCCAGCCGCTCACCGTCGAGGTCATAGGCCACGCAGATCTTCAACCGCTCGAAGCCGTCCAGCACGTCCAGTTTCGTCAGCGCGATCCCGTTCACCCCGGAGGTGGCGCAGGTCTGCCGCACCAGCACCGCGTCGAACCAGCCACAACGCCGCTTGCGTCCCGTGGTGGTGCCGAATTCATGCCCGCGCTCGCCGAGTTTCTGACCGTCGGCGTCCAGCAATTCGGTCGGAAAGGGCCCCTCGCCCACGCGCGTGGTATAGGCCTTGACGATGCCCAGCACGAAATCGATGGCCCCCGGCCCGATCCCCGTCCCGGTCGCCGCCTGACCCGCGATCACGTTCGAGGACGTCACGAACGGATACGTGCCGAAATCGATGTCCAGCAACGCGCCCTGCGCCCCCTCGAACAGGATCCGGTGTCCGGCCCGCCGCTTTTCGTTCAGCACTTTCCACACAGGCCCCGCGTAGCGCAGGATCTCCGGGGCAATCTTTCTCAGCTGCGCCAACAGGGCCTCCCGGTCCACCGGGTCGATGCCCAGACCCTTTCGCAGCGGATCGTGATGCATCAAGGCCCGGTCGACCCGCGCCTCCAGCGTCGCGTCATCCGCCAGATCCGCCACGCGGACCGCACGGCGCCCCACCTTGTCCTCATAGGCCGGTCCGATCCCGCGCCCCGTCGTGCCGATCTTGACCCCCGGCCGCGCCGCGGATTCGCGGGCGCGGTCAAGTTCCCCGTGGATCGGCAGGATCAGCGGCGTATTCTCCGCGATCATCAGCGTCTCGGGCGTGATCTCGACCCCCTGCGCTCGGATCG
>CAZRZN010000125.1:0-11477 GCA_964604565.1 uncultured Rhodobacterales bacterium | reverse complement strand
CTAAAGCGTGGCGCATTCCACCCGCAGCCCTGCATGATGCCTGCGTGGCAGCGTTTTCGATCCATCCCGCCTTCGCCGAGATTGGATAACTCGCCCCGGCGCGATCCGCCATTCAGTCTGTCAGGGACCCGGCGCGCAAGGTGGAGCCCTGTGTTTTCAGGCCAGCCAGCCCTGCGCTTCGGCGGTCTTTTCCCGCAGCCAGAGCACGTCGAAACCGGCGATGACGCGATACCCCCGCGCGATGAGCGCCTCTGCTTGCTGCTTGGTCAATGCGGCATTGCCCAGGGGAATGCCTGCCGATTTGGCGGCAGCCTCGACCTTGGCCATGGCGGAGAGCAGGTCCGGGTGGTCCATCTGTCCCATGAGGCCCAGATCCGTCGAGAGGTCAAAGACCGCGGGCACCAGCAGGTCGATCCCTTCGACAGCGCAGATTGCGTCGATGTTTTCGATGGCATCGCGGGTTTCGACCAGCAGGCAGCAGACCAGATTATCCTGCATCGCGGCGGCATAGCCGGGCAGGGTGGTTGCCCAGCGGGACTGGGCGATGAACGGGCCAAAGCCGCGGTTGCCGTCGGGCGGATAGCGCATGGCGGCCACGGCGCGCCGCGCGTCTTCGGCGCTGCGGATCAGCGGAAAGACGATGCCCTCGGCCCCCAGATCCAGCGCGCGCTTGACCTGTGCGGCGTCGTTTTCTGCAAGGCGCACAAAAGGCGCGCAGGCGGTGCCTTGGGTGGCTGCGATCATCGCATGGGCACTGCCATGGTCTATGGCGCCATGTTCCATGTCGATGATCACAGCATCGGCCCCTGCGGCGGCCAGCGCCTGTGTCACGACGGCGGATGGGATCGTGCAGACATGCATCGACATAGGCTTCTGCGTGTTGTGCAATCGGTGCTTGAAGTCTGCCATGCCCACGGTCCCCGGATGTTCAATCTGGCGTCACGTTAGCATGGTTCTTCGGGACGTCTGCAAAAAGACACGATGCGGGTTTCCACGGGCACTTGTATCCCCGCGACCAAAAATGTCGCCTTGTGGCAACCGGCGCGCCGCGACCGGCATGAGAGTGTCCGCAGGTTTTGCCAAGGGGCACACAATGAAAAGCCATGCACAGGCGGTCGTCATCGGTGGCGGCGTCATCGGATGTTCGATCCTCTACCATCTGACAAAACTCGGATGGACCGACGTCATCCTGCTGGAGCGGGACGAACTGACCAGCGGATCCACTTGGCACGCCGCCGCCAACATCCACGGGTTGCACGACAGCACCAATATCTCGCGGCTTCAACATTACACGATGACCCTCTACAAGGATCTGGAGGCCGAGACTGGGCAAAGCTGCGGCGTCTTTCAGGCGGGCAGTCTGTATCTGGCGCAAACCGAGGCGCGCGAACACCAACTGCGCCTGCAGGAGGCGAAGGCGCGGCTTTACGGGATGAACTTTCACGAGGTCAGTCGGGACGAGGCGGAGCGCCTGCACCCTTTGGTTGATTTTTCCGGCATCCGCTGCATCATGTTCGAACCCGACGGCGGCAATGTCGATCCCTCCGGCGTGACCGCGGCATATGCGGCTGGCGCGCGCCAGCGCGGCGCGGAAATCCACCGCTTTACGCCTGTCACGGCGACCGAACAGCAGCCTGACGGCACATGGATCGTGCGCACGCCGAAAGGTGACATTCACACCCCATGGGTGGTCAACGCCGCCGGTCTCTGGGGCCGGGAGGTGGCCGCGCTGGCGGGGCTGAAACTGCCGCTGCAACCCACCGAACACCAGTATTTCGTGACCGAAACGATTGCCGAGATCGCGGCCATGGACCGCCGCCTGCCGTCGGTCGCGGACCGGGACGGCGAATACTACCTCCGGCAGGAGGGCAAGGGCCTGCTGATCGGCGCCTATGAGCGGGATGTCCGCCTCTGGGCAGAGGCGGGCACGCCGCTGGATTTTGCCCATGATCTCTTTCCCGACGATCTGGAACGGATCGAGGACAACATGATGCGCGCCATCGACCGGGTGCCGGCGGTCGGCACGGCCGGGATCAAGCGGGTCATCAACGGGCCGATGATCTGGTCGCCGGACAGCAACGTGCTGATGGGGCCGGTGCCGGAACTGACCGGCTATTTCTGTTGCAACGGCATCATCCCCGGGTTCTCGCAATCCGGCGGAATGGGGTTGATGGCCGCGCAATGGATCATCGAGGGCGAGATGCAATACGACATGTTCCCATGGGACGTGGCGCGCTTTGGCGCATGGGCGGATGAGGCGTTTACCCGCGCACGGGTCAAGAACCAATACGCCCACCGTTTCGCCATCCATTTCCCCGGAGAGGAACGTGAGGCCGGCCGCCCGGTGCGCAGGCGCCCGGTCTACCAGATGCAAAAGGACAGGGGGGCCGCGTTCGGCCTCAACTACGGGTGGGAACATCCGGCCTATTTCGACGCCGAACAGCCGGATACTCCCGGCTTTACCCGGCAGGGATGGTTCGAAAGCGTCGGGCGCGAGGCGCGGATGCTGCGGGAAACGGGCGGAATCATCGACATTTCGAATTTTGCCAAATACCGCGTCACCGGCGCGGGTGCCGAGGCGTGGCTCAACGCGGTTTTCGCCAACCGGATGCCGCGCAAGGTCGGACGGTCCTGCCTGACGCCGCTGATCGGCAAACGCGGCGGGATTGCCGGGGATTTCACGGTGACGCGGCTGGGTGAGGAGGAATTCTGGGTCATCGGATCGGGCATGGCCGAACGCTATCACCTGCGTTTTTTCCGCGATGTGGCACTGCCCGAGGGAACGACGTTCGAAAGCATGACAGAGGCGATGTGCGGCTTCAACGTGGCGGGTCCGCGCGCGCGTCAGATGTTGCAGCGCATGACCAACGCATCTTTGGCCACGGAGGATTTCCCCTTCATGGCGTCGTCCTGGATCGATCTGGCAGGGGTGCGGGTGCTGGCGCTGCGCGTGTCCTTCACCGGCGATCTGGGGTGGGAATTGCATTGCGCCGAAGGCGATCAGGCGCGCCTTTACGAAGCGCTGTTGAGCGAAGGCGCTGCACTGGATGTCGGCCCCGTGGGCAGCCGCGCGCTGATGTGCCTGCGCATCGAAAAAGGGTATGGATCCTGGAGCCGCGAGTATTCCCCGGAATACTGGCCGCAGGAGGTCGGGTTGGAGCGCCTGTGCAAGCTCGACAAGGATTTTCTGAACAAGGCGGCGCTGATGCGGGTCATCGACAACCCGGCGCGCGAAACGCTCGTGATGCTGGCATTGGACGAGGATGCGGTGAAGGCTTCTGGCGCGGACGCGACGGGAGGGGAGCCGATCTTTGCCAATGGCGCGGGCATCGGGCGGGTCACCTCCGGCGGTTATGGCTATTCCGTGGGGCGCAGTCTGGCGCTGGGCTATGTGACGGCGGGGACTGCCGTGCCGGGTGACCGGGTGGAGGTCATGGTGCTGGGGCGTCCGCACGGGGCCGTGATGCTTGGTGAGCCGCCGTTTGACCCTCAGGGACGCCGGTTGCGCGCCTGAAGCAGGGGCCAAACCCTTCCTGATCGGCGTCCGGGGATTCTGTGGGGCCTTGGCGGCCCTGACCGAGGCGGACATACCAATAACGCGCCGTGCTGCGCCTGATCGGGGTCTTGGGATGGCCCCGGGGCAAATGTTCCAAGATTCCCGCGCCACCTGACGGTGACGGAGATCGCTCGACCTTTGCAGGATCTTGCGCGGGCCTTTTCCGATCCAGAGACAGGCCTTGACCGCGCGACGGGGAACCGGCCGGGCGATGTTGCAACCGTCCCAGAGCGGGCCCTTTACTATCCTGCCAGGCTCCCCGTGCGTTTCAGGTCAGGCTTGCCTTCGGAGAGGCGGATCCGGTTGCAGACCCCGGACAAAAGTCAATCTTCCGCTGCCCGTCAGATGCAGGCAGGCGCGAAAGTCATTTGCCGCTGATCGGGTTCAACTGTGCTGACAGCGGGCGCACCTTCAGTTTGGTGATGCGGTTGTTCTCACGCGTCATGACTTCGAACCGGAAGCCGTGAAAGCTGAAGACCTGCCCCACGGTCGGGATCATCTGGGCCTCATGGATCACCAGACCGGCCACGGTGTTGGCCTCGTCATCCGGCAATGACCAGTCCGTGGCGCGGTTGAAATCGCGGATCGTCATTGCCCCGTCGATCCAGTAATGCCCGTCTTCGGCCTTGCGGATCGGATGTTCGGCGTCGGGATCGAATTCATCCGTGATCTCGCCCACGATCTCTTCGAGGATATCCTCCAGCGTGATCAGCCCCTGAAGCGATCCGTATTCGTCGACGACCAGCGCAAAATGGGTCCGGCGCCGCAGGAATTGCCGCATCTGATCGTCAAGCGAGGTGGTGTCCGGCACGAAATAGGGTTTCATCGCAACATCGGTGATATTGAACCCGGCAATCGCGCCCGACATGGCCTGTTCGTCATCCACCAATTTATACATCGCGCGCAAAAGATCCTTGGCGTGGATCACACCGATGATGTTTTCGGGATCGTCCCGGAAAACGGGCAGGCGGGTGTGGCTGCTTTCAAGGCACTGCTCAAGGATTTCCTGCGGGCGCGCGCCTGCGTCCAGCATCTCGATCTTGGAGCGGTGCAGCATGATCTCCTCGACGGTGCGCTCGCTCAGGTCCAGCGCGCCAAGGATGCGGTCACGGTCCTCTTTCTGGACCACGCCCTCGGAGTGGCCGAGTTGGAGGGCCCCGGCGATCTCCTCCCGCACGGCGAGGATCTGGCTGTCCGGATCGGTCCGCACCCCGAAGACGCGAAGAACGCCGCGCACCAGCAACCGCACGGCCGAGACCACCGGCGCAAAGAGCTTGACGATCAACGCAATCGGTCCCGAAACGCTGGCTGCCGCCGCCTCCGGGTTGGTGATGGCATAGGTCTTTGGCAGGACTTCGGCGAAGATCAGCACCAGCAGGGTCATGAACAGCGTTGCCAGCGCCACGCCGCTTTCTCCGAAAGCGCGGGTGAACAGGGCCGTTGCCAGGGAGGTGGCGAGGATGTTCACCAGATTATTGCCCAGCAGGACGGAGCCGATCAGCTTTTCATTGTCCTCGGTGATTTCCAGTGCCCGTGCCGCCCCGCGCGACCCCTTGTCGGTGGCCGCGCGCAGTTTCCCGCGCGACGCGGCAGTCAGCGCCGTTTCCGACCCTGAAAAGAAGGCGGACAGCATGATGAGCCCCAGAATGGAGGCGCCGGTGATCCAGAATGCGGCGTCGAAAATGCCGGTCTGCAGTTCCATGGTCGGGATGATCCTTTAGACTTGGCGTGGTTATGGGGGCGCGCCCTCCGGCAATCAAGGGCTGACGGTGATCTTCCGATGTCGCAGGCGCTTTTGCGGCAAGGGCGATTCTGGCCGGGCGCTGTGCCGCGTCTGGCGTTGGGTTCCAGAAGATCACCGGTTCAAGACAGCAGTGCCAATTCCCATGAGACCGCGCGGCGGGGCGCTTGTCCGCGGCCTTTGGTTCGGTCCCGTCAAGCTAGGGGGCCGCCGGACGCGTCAATCCTCGCGCGCGAGGGGGTGATGGTCCAGCACGAGGTCGCGTAGACGTTCTTCGAGGACATGGGTGTATATTTCCGTCGTGGCCACATCGGCATGTCCCAGAAGCGTCTGGATCGCCCGCAGGTCCGCGCCATTGGCCAGCAGATGCGTGGCAAAGGCATGGCGCAGCGTATGCGGTGTCACCTTGTCGGGGGAAACTCCGGCCTCGACGGCGAATTCCTTGATCAGCATGTAGAAAGCGTGGCGCGTCAGGTGGCCCGCCTTGGCGCGTGACGGAAACAGGCTGGCAGAGGGTGGCTTGCCCGCGGCACGGGCGCTGTCTTCCTGCGTTTCGCGGACCCCGAGCCAGAGCGCCATGGCGGCCCGTGCGGGCGGCGAAAGCGGCACCATGCGTTCCTTGCCACCCTTGCCGCGGATCAGCAGCATCCTTGGATCGCCGCGCGCCGAGGACAGCGGCAGGGACACAAGCTCGGTCACGCGCATCCCCGTCGCGTAGAGAACCTGCATCAGGCATGCGTTGCGGGCGCGTTCTGCCGTGTTCCGGCCGTGGGATTGCGCGGCATCCAGCAGTCGATCCACTTCTTCGGTCGACAGCGTCTTTGGCAGGCGCTTGTCCCGCCCCGGACCGGAGATCTGCAAGGCGGGATTGTCCGGGCGCAGCCCCTCTTCGAAGGCGAAACGGTAAAGCTGTTTGAGGGCGGACAGACGTCGCGCGCGGGTGGCGCGTGACAGGCCCTGCGCGTCGCAATGGATCAGATAGGCCTCCAGATCCGCCTGCGCGGCCTGCGCGAAATCGCTGTGCCGGCTGTCCAGCCAGTCCTGCGCATGGGCCAGATCGCGGTCATAGGCCGCCAGCGTATTGGCCGCCGCGCCGCGTTCTGCGGCGAGGGCCTCCAGAAAAAGCGGCACCCAACGGGCGGGACCGATCATCGTCGCGCCCTTTCGGCGTCCAGCAACATGATTTCCAGCGCGGCACGGCGGGCGAGGTCCTCCAGTCCGACCGTGCGAAACGTGGCGATGGCCTCGGTCAGTTCCTGTCCGTTGCCCGCGGCCCCGCTGGCAAACAGCGCCATGCCACGCAGGATCACCTCGCCCAGCCGTCCTTCGGAAAGCTGTGCGCGCAGGACCGATGGCATGGTGGCCCCGGAAAACCCGGCGGACACTGCCTCTGCATGGGGCAGATCAGGGACAACGTCCGGGCTGATACCCCGCGCGATGGCTGTCAGGAACCGGGTTTCCGGGCTGTCGTCCTGCAACGCCATTGCAAGGCTTTCGTAATCCGACGAGAGAAATCCCGCGCGCCGTGCGATCCCGGCGGCGTCCCCGGAGAGGGCCAGATCCGACAACGGCGCGGCGAAGAGCTCGGAAAACGGCACCAGCAGCCGGCCGGCGGCCATCTGCGGCCAAACCCGCCCCAATTCCCGCGCCACGCCGTCCGGCGCGCCACGGTCCAGCGCGCGTTCGAATTCCTGCAAGGCGTCGACCCGGTCCCAGATCCCGCCGGAGGCGGCGGGCTGGCGCAGCGTGTAGATGCCCAGTAGGCGGTTGGGCGGCAGGCTGCCGGCACGCGCCAAGCGTTCGGCCGCCTGGATCTGGTCGCGCCAGCCATTGTCGCCCGACAGGTCCAGCACCGCGTAGGGCAGAGGCAGCGGCGCGGTGGGCAGAGGCTCCCCGATCGCTTCGAACAGGCGGAATTCCAGCGGGGAGGGGCGAACCGGGGGCAGTAGCAGCTGGCCATTGCCAAGTTCCGGGTCGAGGAAGCGGGTGAGCAATTCCGCGCGCCGCCCGCTCAGATCGCCAATGGTCTGGGCGCTTTGCAGGGTCAGCGCGGCGCGCGTCCAATCGCCGCCGCGCGCGGTGCAGAAGATTCGCAGGGCAAGGTCGTTGCTCAGCCGGGGCTGCATGGCGAGGGTGCGGCAGACCGGTTCGGACCGGCCCAGCAGCAAAGAGATGTCAGACCAGATCGCAAAAAGATGCGGGTCCCGGACGCCGGTGATGTCGAGCAAGGCAAGCGCCTCATCCAGCAGGCCCTGATCTTCCAGCCACCCAAGGCGCGCGGTCAGATGCGCGAGGTCGCGATCATCCTCTGGCGGATCGGCTTCGGCAAGCATCATGACCCGCATATGCGCGCGCAAGGCGGGCACCGGCAGGTCGAGCGCGCGGATCAGATCCCGGAGCGTGGCGGGCGTCGACCCCTGCCAGAGCGAGACAGGCAGGCCGGTGACGCCGGGTGGCAGCAAACCGGCGGCGCCCGCGTTGGGCGCTTCGAGCGGCGCGCTCTGGACCTGAGGGGGTGTGGCGCTTTGTGCGACGGGATCATTTTGCGCGATGGCCCCTCCGGCCGGCAGCAGCAGCGCCGTCAGGGCGAGGGCGGAGCGGATGCCGGTGGAGTTGTTCCGGGATATGCGGCGCGGGTTATTGATCATTCAACTCCACCGGCAGGCGCCGTTCCGTCAGCGGCGGACTGAAATCCGCGCCGAAGAACGGCCCGACATAGGCATAGGCGACCAGTGCCACCCCCCCGAGGATTAGAAGGTACAACAGCCATTTGATCAACCTGCCCATGTTTCGGTGCCCCTGCCACGTCTTTTTTCCAACTTATACCTAGCCTTTTTCTCGCGATCACGTCATTCACGCAACAGATAAGCGATGGGCGAGGGATGGCCGAGAGCGCGGTTCACAAGGGATTGATCCTGCACAAGACTATTGTCTTCGTGGGGATGATGGGTGCGGGCAAGACGGCGGTCGGCCGCACGCTGGCGGCGCAACTCGGTGTTGTATTCCGCGATTCGGACCATGAAATCGAAGAGGCCGCCAACCGCACCATCGCCGAGATATTCGCCCGCGATGGCGAGCCTTTTTTCCGCCGCAAGGAAAGCCAGGTGATCCGGCGCCTGCTGGAAGGGGCGCCGGGGGTCCTGTCGACCGGTGGCGGTGCCTTTCTGTCCAGCGGCAACCGTGAGATCATCTCGCGCATGGGGGTGTCGGTGTGGTTGAACGCGGACCTGAATCTGTTGTGGGAACGTGTGCGCCACAAGAGCACCCGCCCGCTGCTGCGCACGGCGGACCCAAAGGGCACGCTGCGCGACCTCTATGAGGCGCGGGTGCCGATCTATGCGCAGGCGGATATGGAGGTGACCTCCGTTCCCGGCATGTCGCTTGACCGAATGGCGCGCCGCGTGGCCGACAGGCTTGCCGCGGAGCGCCCGGATGTGCTGGAGGCTGTGGAATGATCCGGACAGTTCAGGTCCCGCTACCGGGACGGGAATACGATGTGCGCATCGGCGAGGGGCTGCTGGCGCAGGCGGGGGCCGAGATCGCGCCGCTGCTGAAACGGCCGCGCGTGACGGTCGTCAGCGACGAAAACGTGGCGCGTGCGCATCTGCCGGCGCTTGAAGCGGCTCTAGCCGCCGAGGGGATCGCCTGCACGGCTCTGTGCCTGCCGCCGGGCGAGACCACCAAGGGCTGGCCGCAGTTCACCCGGACCGTCGAATGGCTGCTGGAACAGAAGGTCGAACGCCGCGACGTCGTGATCGCCTTGGGGGGCGGGGTCATCGGCGATCTTGTGGGCTTTGCCGCGGCGGTGCTGCGGCGCGGCGTGCGGTTTGTGCAGATTCCCACGTCCTTGCTGGCACAGGTCGACAGTTCCGTGGGCGGCAAGACCGGGATCAACGCGCCGCAAGGCAAGAACCTGATCGGCGCCTTTCATCAGCCCGCGCGCGTTCTGGCGGATATCGGCGTGCTCGACACGCTTACCCAGCGCGATTTCCTTGCAGGCTATGGCGAGGTGGTGAAATACGGGTTGCTTGGCGATGCGGTCTTCTTCGAATGGCTTGAGCAGAACGGCCCTGCCGTGACCGGCGGCGACCGTGCGGCGCGCGCCCATGCGGTCGGGCGCTCGGTCGAGATGAAGGCCGAAATCGTGCTGCGGGACGAGACGGAGCAGGGGGATCGCGCGCTGCTGAACCTTGGCCACACATTCTGTCACGCGCTGGAGGCGGCGACCGGCTATTCCGATCGTTTGCTGCACGGCGAGGGGGTTGCGATCGGCTGCGCGCTGGCGTTCGAATTGTCGTCCCGCTTGGGTCTGTGTCCGCAGGAAGACCCGAGCCGACTGCGCGCGCTGCTGAAGGACGCAGGCATGCGGTGCGACCTGTCCGACATTCCCGGGCCTCTGCCCGATGCGGAGGCCCTTCTAGATCTTATGGGGCAGGACAAGAAGGTGGTTGATGGCCAGCTTCGCTTTATCCTTGCGCGCGGCATCGGTCGGGCCTTCGTGACATCCGATGTGCCGCGCGACGCGGTGCGCGATCTGCTGCATGAACGGTTGGCCATGCGCCAGCCCGACTAACGGTCATCCAACCGCGCTGTCGGACCGACCCGGCGCAGGGCGTGCACGTGGAGGCCAAAGGGGGAAGGGGCGGCCCTACGCGAGCGAAATTGCCAGTCGGTGTCCCCGAATGGACCGCGCCAAACTGGGGGCCAAACTGGGACCTTGGCAATCAATGCGCAGGCTGGCCGCGGCGGGATCGCGCGCGTCTGACCGGCAAAAGATCGGTCGCATGGGCGGCAAGCCCTGATCAGCGGCTGCGCAACACCATCAATTCTCCCACGTTTTCTGACGTGACGTAGCCGAGGACATGTCCTTCGCTGTCAGTGGCCGCGACCGCAGGTGCCTGTTGCAGCGCGTCCAGCGCCTGCGCCAATGGGGCGGTCAGGGGCAAGGCGGGAACGTCTTGCATGGCGTCGCCCACCGGATGCGTGTTCTGGCCCTCGGCCATCGCCTGAAACAGGGCTTGGCGGGTCAGGAACCCGGCCAATCGCCCGTCGGCATCCAGCACCGGAAATTCATGCTGTGTGGTGCGGATCAAGGTCTGTGCGGCCACGTGCATCGGGTCGGAAGGCGAAAGGCTTTCAAAGCTGGTGATCATCGCATCCCGCAGGGACAGGCCGGCCGCGATATCGCGGCTTTCGACATCGCGGGCCTCTGCCTGCGCGGCGATGAAGATGAAAAGCGCAATCAGCAGGAGGATCAGATTGCCGGAGGTCAGGCCGATAAATCCAAAGACAAAGGCGACGATCTGGCCTGCAATCGCCGCGATCCGCGTGGCGCGCACCCGGTCGGTGCCCAGCGTAAGGATGGCCCGCAGCACCCTGCCGCCGTCCATCGGAAAGGCCGGTATCAGATTGAACACCGCAAGAAAGAGGTTCACCGCCGCCAATCGGCCGAGGAATTCCTGAGGGTTCGCCGGATCGGCCAGAGAGGCCATCTGCGCGGTTGCGCCGAAACCGATCAGCACCGCCCAGATCACGACATTGACCGCTGGCCCGGCCAGCGCCACCGCGATCTCCTGCGCCGGGCGTTCCGGCATCCGTTCCATCCGGGCCATGCCGCCGATCGGCAGAAGGGTGATGTCCGGCGTCTTGATCCCGTAGCGCCGCGCCATGAGAGCATGACCGTATTCATGCGCGACGACGCAGGCAAAAAGCGCCAGAATGAATAGCGTGTTGTCCAGCGCGGCCGCAGGTCCGTTTTCCGTCCATGCGGCCACCGCCACCCAGGCGAGCAACAGAAAGAACGTGGCATGCACGCGCAGCTCTGACCCCAGCAAACGTCCAAGGGGGAATGTCCAGGTCATGTGCCCTCCGCGATCAATGATCCCTGAGCAGGACATAAGCCCTGGAAGGCACCGGTTCTACAGCGCTTGTCCTCAGAATGGGATTTCGTCGTCAATGTCGCGGGCTGGGGCGCGCGACGGACCCGAACCGCCGCCCGAGCCCGACGACCCGCCATAGCCCGGATCGTCATAGCCTCCGCCATAATCGCCGCCGCCGGATCCACCGCTGTAGCCGCCCCCGCCGCCGCCTTCGCCACGGCCGTCCAGCATGGTCAGTTCGCTTTTGTAGGGGCGCAGGACGACTTCGGTGCTGTAACGATCCTGCCCGCTTTGGTCCTGC
>CAZRZN010000124.1:0-11564 GCA_964604565.1 uncultured Rhodobacterales bacterium | reverse complement strand
TCGTCACCTCGATCGACATGAACTCGGGCGCGCCCACCTTCGGCACGCCGGAGGCATCGCAGATCACCTTCGGTGCGGGGCAACTTGCGCGCCGGTTGGGTCTGCCATTCCGCTCTGCCGGATCTTTCTGCGGGTCCAAGCTCCCGGATGCGCAGGCCGGTTACGAAACGGCAAACTCGCTGAACATGGGGCTGCTGTCGGGCGTCAATTTCATGTTACATGCCTGTGGCTGGCTGGAAGGCGGGCTGGTGTCCTCTTTCGAGAAATTCGTGATGGACGCCGATCAGCTTGGTGCGCTGCACAAGATGGCGCAGGGTGTTTCCGTCAACACGGACACGCTGGCCATGGACGCCATCAGAGAAGTTGGGCCCGGCGGTCATTACCTCGGCTGCTCGCATACGCAGGAAAATTTCAAATCGGCCTTCTGGCGGTCCGAGTTGTTCGACTACAAGCCCTATGAGACCTGGTCGGAGGAGGGCGCGCGGGACACCGTGGCGCTGGCAGGCGCACGGGTGAATCGCCTTTTGGAGACCTACGAGGAACCGATGATGGATCCCGCCGTCCGCGAAGCGCTGTTGGCCTTCGTCGCCCAGAAGAAGGCTTCGATGCCGGACGCATTTTCCTGACAGACCACCTGCGGACCTGGGCGGGCCGGCCCTAGTGGCTGGCCTCGCGCAGAATCCGGGCTTCGCCCATCATTGCAGTCAATATCTCGACATGGCGACTGACCGAATAGGCGGCGTCGTTGCGACGTCGCAGCTCATCCAGACCCGCCTCCATCTCGATCAGGCGCATCAGCGCCGCGCCCGGGCGCGGCAGCGCGCCGTATCCCAGAAGCCTGTGCAAATTCGGATTTCGACGGTAGTCCTCGGCGCCAATGCGTGCGGCCCGGATCAACAGCCGCGGACGGCGTAAATCATTCAGCAAACCCAGAAGATCTTTCATTGCGGCGTCCCTCGCTGCTTGCGACTGTTGGGGGACTATGCACCGCTATGGGGGGTGTTGCGTGGGCAGCGACCGCTCCGAACGCTCGTTTCAGATATGGTTTAACTTTCTTATAAATAGTCATTTTATCGTGTTCCGTTAACCAAACGGTAAGAGGCACACGTCTAGGTTGCGACAATGGCCACTGGGGATAAGTCTGTGGAAAAGACCCGTGGAACGGAATGTGACGATGTCTGAACTTCAAGCAAACACCTTGGCGGGTGACCTGCCAAATTGGTTGCCTGAAGGCGCGCGCGTCTATCTTGCACATACCGAACACGGGGTTTCGATCAGGGAATTGGCGCGGCAAGCTGGGTGCCACGCCTCGACCGTTCTGCGACAGATCCGCAGAATCGAGACACGCAGGGACGATCCTCTTGTTGATGCGGCTTTGTGCAACCTGGGGGCAGCCGGGTTTGAGAAACCGGTGCTAACGACCAGAAAGGACAATGATCGGATGAATGCTGCCATGATTCCCTCGCCACCGGACGAGTCCACGCTCGTCCGCGAGGCGCGCCGTGTGTTGCGACGGCTATGCGAAAGCGGAGCGGTTTTGGCCGTGGCCGCTGAAATGGACAAGGCCGTGGTGGTGCGCGACACCGGCGACGGCGGCAGCACGCGCACCGCCGTTGTCGACGTGGCGATCGCGCAGGCCATGGCCCTCAAGGACTGGATCGGCTGCGACGCGCCAGCCCGGATTTCGCGGTATCGAATCACTGCCGCAGGCCGCGCGGCACTGAACCGGATGGTGGCCGAGCAGGAAAGCCGCGTGCGCGGCTTTGCCGAGGCGCAGGCCGGATTCGAGACAGGGCGCGCCGCCGAGGCCGCGCTGGACGAGGTGGAACGCGACCCGCGCGCCCGCAAGGGGCGCTACATGCTTGCCGAAAGCCCGCTGACCGCGCTCGGCCGGCGGCGCGGCAAGGATGGAGCGGCCTTCCTGTCCGAGGAATTGATGTCAGCGGGCGAACGGCTGCGCGAGGATTTCGAACTGGCCCAGATGGGGACGCGCACGACGCAGAACTGGGATCAGTTCCTGACGGCAGGGGTCAGCACCACAGCGTCGAGCGGGGCGGACAACAGTGCCTCCGCCGCGCAGGGGCGGCTTCAGGCGGCATTGCGCGATCTGGGTCCCGGTCTGGGCGACGTGGCGCTGCGCTGCTGCTGCTATCTTGAGGGGCTGGAGACCACGGAACAACGCCTTGGATGGTCGGCGCGGTCCGGCAAGATCGTGCTCCGCATCGCTTTGCAGCGGTTGCGCCGCCACTATGAGGAGAGCGGCAAGAAGGGCGGCGACCTGATCCGCTGACATCCGCGTCAGACGCTCTGATCCTGATGCAAAGCGTGGCAGCGTTGTTTGCATGACCCCGGGGCGGCTTTGTGCCGCTCCGGGGTTAGTGCATTGTAAAGTCGTGGAAAATATCAAGGCGAGTCTGTTCAGGGCGGGGATCGCGCCGTATCGGCAACGGGCCCCACTGGAAACGGTCCCCGCATTCCGCTATCTCATGTCAAGCAATTGCCATGAGAGGGGAAATTTCCGTGCGCGATCTCAAACTGCCCGCCGAGCGCCATCCGGAGAAAGCCCACCGGCCCGATAACGCGCAGCCCAAGAAGCCAGACTGGATCCGCGTGAAGGCGCCCGGCGGCGCGGGGTATGCCGAAACGCGCCGCATCATGCGGGAGCATAATCTGGTCACGGTCTGCGAAGAGGCGGGTTGCCCCAACGCGGGGGAATGCTGGAATCAGGGTCATGCCACCATGATGATCATGGGCGAGATCTGCACCCGTGGCTGCACCTTCTGCAATGTGGCGACCGGCAAACCCGATACGTTGGATGTCTTCGAGCCGGGCCGCGTCGCCGATGCCGTGCAAAAGCTGGGGCTGAACCACGTGGTCATCACCTCCGTTGACAGGGACGATCTTGCCGATGGCGGCGCCGAGCATTTCGCCCAGACGATTCGTGCTGTCCGGCATCGTGCGCCGGGAACGACCATCGAAATCCTGACGCCCGACTTCCTGAAATGCGCCCCCGACGCGCTGGAGACAGTGGTTGCCGCAAAACCCGACGTTTTCAACCACAACCTAGAGACGGTTCCCGGACTGTATCCCGAGGTGCGTCCCGGTGCGCGGTATTTTCACTCGCTCCGCCTGCTGCAACGGGTCAAGGAGATCGACCCGTCGATCTTTACAAAATCCGGGATCATGGTCGGCCTTGGCGAAGAACGCCCCGCCGTCACCCAGGTCATGGATGACATGCGCGCCGCGGATGTGGATTTCCTGACCATCGGCCAGTATCTTCAGCCTTCGTCGAAACACCACCGCGTCGACCGCTTCATCACGCCCGAAGAATTCGCGGCCTATGAGAAATCAGCCTATGGCAAGGGCTTCCTGATGGTGTCGGCGACGCCGCTGACCCGGTCATCCTATCATGCGGGCGATGACTTTGAACGTCTGCGCCGCGCCCGTGAGGCCAAGCTGGCCAATTGACGGTCGTTGTGGGGCCAAGGCACCGTGCAGAACGCGCCGGCTTTGGCGCGGTCAATTGTAGTCCAACTGACAGACTGACATCTTTCCCTGCACGGTTGTCCACCATTGGCCGGTCCATTTCGCGGAATGGCTTGCAGCCATCAGGGGGCATTTCTTCTGTGCGTCCGCCTGGTTCCAGATAGGGCCTGCCTCAACCGCCTTTTTCGGGATGTCGATGACCTGGCAGACAGACATTTTGCCCTGAACGGTCGTCCACCAATGGCCTGTCCATCTTCCGCCCCAGCTTGCCGCGATGACAGGGCATTTTGCCTGCGCATCGGTCTGATTCCATATGGGGCCTGCTTCGATGTTGCGGGCCATTGCAGGAAGCGCGCCACAGATGAGAACGGCAAAGGTGAGGGTGGAAATTGGGCGCATGAGGTAATCTCCCTGAGTGAATCCATGGCGTTGATACATCTTGGATGCGCCGCTACGGGCGTGTCCTGAGGGGGAGAAAAGACCAAAAGGGGCCAACCCCGCAAGGTCGGCTATTCCGGAGGTAGGGAACTCCATACCGTTGTAAAAAAAAGGGTATTGGCCGGATCTGCGCACCGTTGCGGGCCCGGCAGCCTGTCAGTTCAGCGCAGGCAGCGCCTTGACATAGGCGGCGACAGCGTTGCGGTCCTCCGCTGAAAGCTTGGCGAAGTTTTCGACCACCGCGGCCATATGGCCACCGACGGCATCGAAGCTCGGCGTGAAGCCGGATTCGAGATAGTAGGCCACATCGGCAGCGGACCAATCCAGTTCATCCGGTGTCAGCGGCGGGATCGTGCCCCGGCCCGACGGGTTGGGTGCGCCGCCCATCCAGCGTGCCGTGTCCAACGCGCCCACCGCATTGCGCGGTGTATGGCATTCTGCGCAATGCGCCAGCGCTTCGACCAGATAGCGGCCGCGTTCCAGTTCGGCAGGAACATCCATCACGTAAGCGTCCGACATGAAAAGGAACTTCCAGCCGCCCACGGACCGACGGATATTGAACGGAAACCCGACGTCATGCGGTTTGCTGGCCACATCGCTGGCGGGCAGCGTCTGCATGTAGGCCCACAGATCCACCAGATCCTCGTCCGTCATCTTGGTATAGGCGGTATAGGGAAAGGCGGGGTAGTAGTGCTGACCCTGCGGGGAAACACCGCGCAACACTGCGTTGGCAAAGGATTCGAGATCCCAATCCCCGATGCCGGTCTCCGGGTCAGGCGAAATATTGGGCGCATAGAATGTCCCGAAGTCAGAAACGAATTCCTGCCCGCCGGTGAGGTTGAGTTTGTCGTCACTGTCCTTGGCATGATGGCACGAGGCACAGCCCGCCGCGGTAAACACGACCTCGCCCTGGGCCGCATCGCCTGAAAGGCTCGCAAAGCGTGCCGCGTCCACGCGATCAGGCATCGTGACCCACAGGCCGACCCCGGCGGCGACCACCGCCGCCAGGATCGCCAGTTTCAGGAACATGCGCATCGCGCGTTACTCGGGGGCGCGATAGTCGTCGTGGCATGCCTTGCAGGCCCCGCCGAGCGGCCCCATGTTCGGCCCGATCGCGTCGCGGCCAGTGCCGGCAACCTCTGCCATCGCGGTCGCCGCCTCACCGAATGCCGCCCATTTGGCCAGGACATCGTCAAGGTTGTCCCAGATGGCCGGTTCTGCCCGCGTCCCGTCGATCGACATCGCATCAGTGCCGGCGGGCCACATCGCGGGCTGGGCAAGCTGTGAGACAGTCACAAGGTTGTCGGCCGCCGTCTGCGCGGCTTCGGCGTCATAGTCGACCGTGCCGCGGGCCATGCCACCCAGAATGCCGAGGTTCAGCGCCATGATGTTGAACTGACCCTGTCGTGCCTTTACGGCCTGAGGCAACTCTTGTGCGAAAGCCGGTGACGTCAGCAGGATTGCGGTCGCGGCCAAAGTGGCAAAAGAAAGTTTCATGGACATCTCCCTGTCGTGAATATCGCCAGCATAGTTACTAAGCGTGCCGTGACAAATAAATTCTTGCAGCAAGACGTCTTGTCAGAAATTCAAATCCGTCTGTCGCCCAAGTCTTTGGCCGGAGGCCGGGCGTTGCGTGACCCTTTTGCGCGGTCGTCTCAGCGAGGGCGACCTGCGATGCGTTGCCCTTGCCAGCCCGGGAAAAGCGTCGGGACATACACAAGAGAATGCCGCACGGGGGGAAGGCCGCTGTCAGTCGGTAAAGCGCACCTTGCCGATATGCGGCAAATTACGGTTGCGTTGCGCAAAATCGATTCCGTAGCCCACGACGAATTCATCGGGAATTTCAAACCCCGTCCAGTCGGCCTTGACCTCCACCTCCCGTCTCGACGGCTTGTCCAGCAGGGCGATCACCCGGAGCTTGCGCGGTCCACGCGCCCTGAGCAGTTGCACGACATGGCTCATGGTGAACCCCGTGTCGATGATATCCTCGACAACCAGGACGTCGCGTCCTTCAATGCCGCTTCGCAAGTCCTTGAGAATGCGAACCTCACGGGAACTTTCCATGCCCGATCCATAAGACGACGCCTCCAGGAAATCGACCTCCACGGGAAGGCGCAATTCGCGGACCAGATCGGCGATGAAGACAAAGGAACCCCTTAGAAGGCCGACCACCACCAGTTTGTCGGTCCCGGCGAATTCGCGGTCGATCTCACGCGCCAGAACCTCGATCCGGGCGGCGATCGACTTGGCCGAAATCATCTCGTCTACGACATAAGGACGCTCAGTCATGGCTTACCCTTGCAATTCCGGCGTGATCATACGACATCCCTCGCCATTGTCAGTCCCAAACAGAGCGACATGCCGACCCACTCCGAAACACGCAAGCTGCCCTACACCGCCCAACAGATGTATGATCTGGTGGCCGACGTGGGGTCCTATCCCAAATTCCTGCCATGGACGGCGGCCGCGCGCGTCCGGTCGCATCAGCCTGTCGGCGATCATGAGGTGCTGCTGGCCGATCTTGTCATTTCCTTCAAGGTGTTCCGCGAAAAATTCGGCTCCCGCGTGACGCTCTGGCCCGAGGAAAAGCGCATTGATACGGAATATCTGGACGGTCCGTTCCACCACATGATTTCCAAATGGGAGTTCCGCGATACCCCCGAGGGGGTCGAAGTGGCCTTTTTCGTGGATTTCGAGTTCCGCAACAGGCTGTTGCAGGGGGCGGCGGGGATGTTTTTCTACGATGCCATGCAGCGCATCGTGCGCGCGTTCGAACGACGTGCAGCCGAACTTTACGAATAAACCGCGCCGTATGATTGGTTACGGTCAGGTGGATGATGACCGGCAGGCCTTTGGTGCTGAACGATAATTTCCGTTTTACGGCGCATTTTTTTCATGTGCCTCGTTAATGATGATTTCAGATCCCTTTGGGGATGGGCGGGGTTGCCCCGGATTCGCCCGATTCCGGGCCTATGTATTGTTGACCCGTTACCATCGGAGGATCGAGCCCCATGCCTGCCATCTTCAATCTTGCGGCGCTGACCCAATCGCAGGGGCAGGGACCGGCACAGGGGATGTCACCCGCGTCAAGGTCCGCAGCGCAACAAGTGCCACAGGGTCAGGCAAGATTTGCCATGGCCGGCGCGGCAAGCGGTGCTGCGCCTTTCGGGGCGGGTGCCCCTATGGCAACCGGGGCTGTCACTTTGCCTTCCGCATGGATGCCTGTTCCGGCGGCGCCGCCGGTGGTGTCCACCAGCCAAACCGGGCGCCTTGCCGCCGCTGCAATAAATGGTCTGAACCGCGAACCGATGCCGCGCAAAGAGGGACTGCAACAGACCGGCTTTGCGACCGATGCCGTGGACTCGCCTGCGCGTCCGTCGATGCCACAGGCCTCCCTTGGCTTGCCGGGTGGCCCGGCCCCGGCGGCCATCGGCGGCACTGCGGGGACGGCAGGGGCCGCCTATGCCGCCACGCAGACCGCCTGGGGCTTGCTTTGAACCCGGCTCTTGGGGCGTTTCAGGAATCCGTCTCTCGTCCATGGACGACGTTGACCCTGTGCAGACGCATCTCCCCCCAAGGCATCGGGAAGACGGTATCTTTCCGAATTTATCAAATGGCTTTCAGGATCAACCGCAAGGCGTGATCCGTCGCGGCTGATCGGACTTCTGCACGACCAAGGGCACCGTGTTCGACGGTCTCGGTCATGACAGACCCGACAGTTGCAAGACCGTAACACACGCGCCCCTCAGGCTTGAACTCCGATCCCCCCGGCCCGGCGACGCCGCTGATCGCCACGGCCAAATCCGCGCCGGCGGCTATGCGGGCCCCCAATGCCATTTCACGCACCACTTCCTCCGATACGGCGCCATGGCGCGTCAGCGTGTCCGGACTGACGCCCAGCATCGCGATCTTGGCGGCATTGGAATAGGTCACGAATCCCCGGTCGAATATGTCGGAAGAGCCGGGCACGTCCGTGATGGCCGCCGCGACCTTTCCGCCGGTGCAGCTTTCGGCGGTCGTGATCATCACTTCTTTATCGCGGGCGAATTTAAGGATTTGCTCTGAAAGGGTCACATCGCGACTCCGTGATAGAGAACGGCCAGCACGATGACCCCGGCCGCAGCGAAGATCCCGGCCAGAACATCGTCGAGCATGACGCTCAGCGGGGTGCCGCTGCGATCGACGGTGCCGATGATCCATGGCTTCCAGATGTCGAACAGCCGGAACAGCACAAAGGCAGCAATCCACCCCGGCCAGAGACGCCAGATTTCCACCGACATGAAGATTGCACCGTAACTTATTGGCAACAAGGCAATCCATTGTCCAACAAGCTCATCAATCACGACCCATGACGGATCTTGTCCGGCACCGGCCGCGGTCAGTTTCTGCACCGCCATCCACCCCGACACGAAAGCGAAGAAGCCGACGTTGACCAACAACCAGAACCCGCCCAATTCATGAATGCCATAGGCGAGAGGCAGGGCCGCCAGTGATCCCCAAGTTCCCGGTGCGGGGCGCAAATAGCCGACGCCGCCCAGTGAGGCCACCCACTTCATGATGCCACCAGTGCGGCGGTTGCCAATGCGGCGATGCCTTCTTCGCGTCCGGTGAACCCCAGCTGCTCCGATGTTGTGGCCTTGATGGAAACCCGGCTTTGATCGAGGGTCATAATTTGCGCCATTTTCTCTTGCATTTCAGCGGCATGTGGGCCGATCTTCGGTTGCTCACAGATCAGGGTCACGTCAACATTTGCAATCTGGTAGCCGCGCGCGCGGGCAAGGTCGACCGCATGGCGCAGAAATATTTCGCTCGGCGCGCCTTTCCACTGCGGGTCGGAGGGTGGGAAATGGCGCCCGATGTCACCCTCGGCCAATGCGCCGTAAAGGGCGTCCGTCACCGCGTGCATCCCGACATCGGCATCGGAATGTCCCCTGAGCTTTCTCGAATGTGGCACCGTCACACCGCACAGGATGACTCCGTCCCCATCCTCGAAGGCGTGAACGTCAAAACCATTGCCCAGCCGAATATCCATCTGACCTCTCAGTAGCTCTGCCGCGCGGGCAAAATCGCCCGGCGTGGTGATCTTCAGGTTGCGGTCGTCGCCCTGGACGATCGCCACGTCCAGCCCGGCGGCGCGGGCAACTTCCACATCGTCCGCCGCATCCCCGGAATGCGCGCGGTGCGCTGCGATGATCCTTTCGAAATCAAACCCTTGCGGTGTCTGGGCGCGGAACAGGCCGGACCGGTCGCGCGTGCCGCTGACCACGCCTTCAGCCCCGGACCAGATGGCATCCGTGACCGCAAGCGCCGGCGCCGCTCCGGGATGGGATCCGAGCGCGGTCACGACCGCGTCAATAACCCCGGCAGGCACGCAGGGGCGCGCCACATCATGGATCAGAACGCAGTCAGGCGCCTCGCCTGCCATCGCCTCCAGCCCGGCGCGGACAGAGGCCGCGCGGTCTGCGCCACCGGTCACCAGCGTCACATCCAGACCCGCACAGACCTGGGTGGCCATTTCACGATCATCGGGATGGATCACCAGGTAAATCGGCCCTTGTTCGGCAAACGCCTCGAGTGTCCAGCGCGCCAAGGGACGTCCGGCAACCAGCCGCCATTGCTTGGGGATCCCGCCACCCGCGCGCAGGCCGCGGCCCGCGGCAACCATCAGGATCGCTATACGCATCGATCAAATTCCTTGTTCCGCCCTGTCATATGCTCTGGCGAGGTTGGGTGCAATCTGGCCACGCAGGCGATCAAAAAACAGGCATGTGCTTGTCGTGTAACCGAAGGCGGTGGGCTAAATGTTGAAGAAAAGCCAAGCATACCTTAATCGTTGCCTTGTTGTTCAAAAGAATTGCCACTGCACAAGGACTGGGCATTTGGGTTTTGACCTTGGAGATCGGCAGATCAGACAGCCGGTGTTGCTGGCCCCGCTGGCGGGAATCACGGACTTGCCTTTCCGTTCGCTCGTCTCGCGGTTTGGCGCGGGGCTGGTGGTCTCTGAAATGATCGCCAGTGCCGAATTCCTGACCGCACGGCCCGGCACCCGGGAAAAGGCAGAACTTGGCGCGCAGATCGAAAACACCTCCGTGCAGATTGCCGGACGGGAACCGGGCCCCATGGCCGAAGCGGCGCGTCGTGTGGCCGACATGGGCGCACGGGTGATCGACATCAACATGGGCTGTCCCGCGAAAAAGGTCACGGGAGGATGGTCAGGATCCGCGCTGATGCGTGCGCCAGACCACGCCTTGCGCCTGATCGAGGCCGTGGTGAACGCCGTGAGCCTGCCGGTGACGCTGAAGACCCGGCTGGGTTGGGATGCAGAGACGCAGAATGCCCCCGATCTCGCGCGGCGGGCCGAAGCCGCAGGCGTGCGCATGATCGTGATTCATGGCCGGACGCGGTGCCAGTTCTACAAAGGCACTGCCGATTGGGAGGCCATATCCAAGGTGAAGAACGCCGTTCAAGTGCCTGTTATTGCAAACGGCGATATCTTCGACGCGGGCACCGCGCGGCAGGCTTTGCAGCGTTCGGGCGCGGCGGGCGTCATGATCGGACGCGGCGCGCAGGGCGCACCATGGCGGTTGGCCGAAGTGGCCAGCGCGCTTTACGGCGCGCCGGCGCCGGACGTGCCGGATGGACGGGCGAGGGTGGATCTGGTGTCCGAACATTACGAAGCGATGCTGGGATTTTATGGCAGGGTTCTGGGGGGGCGCGTCGCACGAAAGCACCTTGGGTGGTATATGGATGCCGCCGGAACACCCGCGGGATTGCGCAAACTGCTGCTGACGGAGCGGGATCCCGACAAGGTGCTGGATCTGTTGCCAGACGCGTTGAACGTCCGGGCAGAGGCCGCATGATGGAAGACCAAGATCTGAACATCTGGTCATCGCTGCCCGTTCCGGCGATCCTGATCGATGGCAACGACCTGATCGGCGCGCTGAACCCCGCCGCCGAAGGATTCATGAACAATTCCGCCAAATCCCTGACCGGGCATCCGATCTGGGACAAGCTCGCCGTGGATGCGCCGCTTGAGGAAAGCTTTCTCCGCGCGCGGTCGCAGGGCACGCCCTTGTTCGTCAACGATGTCGACGTGGGCACGGGCAATCGCCCGCCGCTGGTGTGCAATCTCCAGATCGCACCTTTCTCGGGTCACCCCGGATGGATGATCATGCTTATCTCGCCGCGGGAACTGGCCGGGCGGATGACGCAAAGCAACTCGGTGAAATCCGCGGCGAAATCGGCCATCGGCATGGCCGAGATGCTGGCCCATGAAATCAAGAACCCGCTTGCGGGCATTGCCGGTGCAGCGCAGTTGCTCAGCATGAGCCTTGGACCGGAAGATCTTGAATTCACGGATCTTATCGTGGCCGAGACCAGACGCATCGTGAAGCTTCTGGAGCAGGTGGAACAGTTCGGCAATCTTTCGGCGCCGGAGCAGCGCGAGGTCAATATCCACGACGTTCTGGACCGTGCGCGCAGGTCGTCCCTGCTGGGATTCGGCGCGCACATGAAGATCATCGAGGATTACGACCCGTCTCTGCCCATGGCGCTCGGGGATCCGGATCAGCTTTTGCAGGTGGTGCTGAACCTGATCAAGAATGCCTCGGAGGCCGCCAATGCCAAGGAGGGCGGCACCA
>CAZRZN010000123.1:0-11743 GCA_964604565.1 uncultured Rhodobacterales bacterium | reverse complement strand
CCATCGCAGACGAATTCGGCGTCGATGACGCCACCTTCGCGGCCGCCACCGACGCACCGCGCGCCCGCGCGCGCAAAGCCGTCGCCCAGGCCGCCGAATCGTTGCGGGAGAAATCGGTCTTCTTCTTCCCCGACAGTCAGCTGGAAATCCCTCTGGCCCGCTTCCTGACCCGCGAATGCGGCATGACCGCGCTCGAAGTCGGCGCGCCCTATGTCCACCGCAAGATCGTCGGCCCGGACATGGCCATGATGGCGCCCGGCCCGGTCTTTTCCGAAGGGCAGGACGTCGATCTGCAACTCGACCGCGTGCTGGACGCCAACCCGGATCTGACGGTCTGCGGCCTCGGTCTCGCCAACCCGCTGGAGGCCCAGGGCCTTACCACGAAATGGGCCATCGAACTGGTGTTCACGCCGGTGCATTTCTACGAACAGGCGGGCGATCTCGCCAGCCTCTTCTCGCGCCCGCTGCGCCGCCGCGCGCTGCTGAAGATGGAGGAGCCCGTCTGATGCTTCTTCTCTCCCCAAATACTCGAATCGGAGGCCGGTCATGAAGCTCTCCGTCTGGACCTACGAAGGCCCGCCGCATGTCGGCGCCATGCGCGTCGCCACCGCGATGAAGGATCTGCACTACGTTCTGCATGCGCCGCAGGGCGACACCTATGCCGATCTGCTTTTCACGATGATCGAGCGGCGCAACCACCGCCCGCCGGTCAGCTATACCACCTTTCAGGCGCGCGATCTGGGGGCCGACACCGCCAAGCTGTTCAAGACCGCCGCGCAGGACGCCTATGACCGGTTCAAGCCCGAGGCGATCATCGTCGGGGCCTCCTGCACCGCCGAACTGATCCAGGACGATCCCGGTGGCATGGCAGAGACCATGGGCCTGCCGGTGCCGGTCATCGCGCTGGAACTGCCCAGCTATCAGCGCAAGGAAAACTTCGGCGCGGATGAGACGTTCTTCCAGATCTGCCGCGCCCTTGCAAAGCCCTGCGAAAAGACGGCTCGTCCAACCGCCAACCTGATCGGGCCGACCGCGCTGGGCTTTCGTCACCGCGACGACATCACCGAAGTGACCGCGCTGCTGAACGACATGGGCATCGGCGTGAATGTCGTGGCGCCCTACGGCGCGCGCCCTTCGGACATCGCCCGTCTGGGCGCGGCGCATTTCAACGTGCTGATGTATCCCGAAACCTCCGAGAGCGCCTGCCGCTGGATGGCCCGCGAACTCGACCTGCCGCACACGAAGGTCGTGCCCATCGGCGTCGGCGCGACCCGCGATTTCGTCTCCGAGATTGCTGCGCTGACCGGTCGTGACGTGGTTTTGGATGAAAGCCGCCTGCGCCTGCCCTGGTATTCGGCCTCCGTGGATTCCACCTATCTGACCGGCAAGCGGGTCTTCCTCTTCGGGGACGGCACCCATGTGGCCGCCGCGGCCCGCGTCGCGCGCGACGAGATGGGCTTCGAAGTGGTCGGCATGGGCTGCTACAACCGCGAACAGGCGCGCCTGGTCCGCGCGACCGCCAAGGAACACGGCGTCGATGCGCTGATCAGTGACGACTACCTTGAGGTCGAGCAGCGGATCGAGGAACTGGCACCCGAGATGATCCTCGGCACCCAGATGGAGCGTCACATCGGCAAGCGTCTGGGCATCCCCTGCGCGGTGATCTCCGCGCCGGTGCATGTGCAGGATTTCCCGGCGCGCTATTCGCCGCAGATGGGGATAGAGGGCGCGAACGTGCTCTTCGACACTTGGGTGCATCCGCTGGTCATGGGGCTGGAAGAGCATCTGCTGACCATGTTCCGCGAGGATTTCGAATTCCACGACGAGGCCGGCGCCAGCCACCACGGCGGCAAGGCCAGCCTGCGGGACATCGAACAGGCCCCCGCCGAACCGGTCGCGCAAGCCGAAGCGCCTCAGGCTGCGCCGGAAAGCGCCGAGGCCGGGGCGGTCAGCACGATCGAGGTGGTCTGGCTGCCGTCGGCGGAACAGGAATTGAAAAAGATTCCCTTCTTCGTGCGCGGCAAGGCCCGCCGCAACACAGAGGCCTTTGCCGCCGAAAAGGGCGTTTCCGAGATCAGCGTCGACACCCTCTACGAAGCGAAGGCCCATTATGCGCGGTGACGACATCACAATGGGCGCCCAGCCCTACAACATCGTGATCATCACGCTGGACAGCCATGCGGCCGGCCCGGTGATGCGGGTGGCCGGCCGTCTGTCGCGGGATTTCCCGGGCCTGTCCGTCAGCGTCCATGCCGCCGCCGAATGGGCCGAGACACCCGAGGCGCTGGCCGAGACCCGCGCCCGCATTGCAGAGGCCGATATGGTCCTTGCGAACCTGCTGTTCCTCGAAGAGCATATCGCGCCGGTCCTCGACGACATGCGCGCGGTGCGCGACAAGGTAGACGGCATGATCGGCGTCATCGCCGACGCGGAAATCATCAAGCTGACACGCCTGGGCAAGCTGGACATGTCGGCCCCTGCGTCCGGCATGATGAAGCTGATGAAAAAGCTGCGCGGCGGGTCCAAGCCCAATTCCGACAGCGGCGAAAAGCGGATGCAGCAACTGCGCCGCCTGCCGAAGATCCTCCGGCTGATCCCCGGCAAGGCGCAGGATCTGCGCAGCTGGTTCCTGGTCATGCAATACTGGCTGGGCGGATCGGACGACAATATCGAAGCGCTGGTGCGTTACCTGCTGGGCCATTACGCCAAGGCGCGGCCCGAATGGCTGGGCGCCGAAGCGCCCGCGCCGGTCGAATATCCCGATGTCGGGCTGTATCATCCCGACCTTCCCGCGCGCATCACCACCGATCCCGAAGACCTGCCGCGCCCCGACGCGCCGGTCGGCACCGTGGGCCTTCTGATGATGCGGTCCTACGTGCTGTCGGCGGACACCGCCCATTACGACGCGGTCATCCGCGCGTTGGAGGCCAAGGGCCTGCGCGTGCTGCCGGCCTTTGCCGGCGGGCTTGACGGGCGCCCGGCGATCAATGCGTTCTTCCGCGATCAGGGCGCCGTTGCAGATGCGACCAACGGCACCGAAGCCGGGACGGGCACCCGGATCGACGCGCTGCTGTCGCTGACCGGCTTCAGCCTTGTCGGCGGGCCGGCCTACAACGACAGTTCCGCCGCCGTGACGGCGCTTGCGGATCTGGATGTGCCCTATCTTGCGGCGCATCCCCTGGAATTCCAGACACTGGGCCAATGGGCCGAGTCCGGTCAGGGCCTTGGCCCGATCGAGACCACCATGCTGGTGGCGCTGCCGGAACTGGACGGGGCCACCGCGCCCACCGTCTTTGGCGGGCGGCATGGACCGCAGGGCTGCAACGGATGCGCGCACGGCTGCACGGTCCAGTCCGATTGCAAGGCGATGTCGCCCTGCCTCGAGCGGATCGACAGCCTGTCCGAAAAGGTGCTGCGCCGGGTGCAACTGCGCCGCAAGGCGCTGGCAGAGGCGAATGTGGCCATCGTTCTTTTCGGCTTTCCGCCCAATGCGGGGGCGGCGGGCACGGCGGCTTACATGAATGTCTTTGAAAGCCTGTTCAACACGATGACCGCGATGAAGGCCGAAGGCTACGACATCGACGTGCCAAGGGACGTGCCGGCGCTGCGCGAAGCCGTGCTGGGCGGAAATTCCCGGCAATACGGTCAGGAAGCCAATGTCGCGGCCCATGTGGATGCCGAACATATCGTCGCCAACACCGGCCCGCTGGACGAAATCGAGGCGGTTTGGGGCCCGGCCCCGGGCAAGGTGCAGTCGGACGGGCGCGGAGTCTTTGTTCTGGGCAAGCATTTCGGCAAGGTCTTTGTCGGGTTGCAGCCGGGGTTCGGCTACGAGGGCGACCCGATGCGCCTGCTCTTTGAAAAGGGCTTTGCCCCGACCCATGCCTTTGCCCAGTTCTACCTGTATCTGCGCAACACGCTGAAGGCCGATGTGGTGCTGCATTTCGGCATGCATGGCGCGCTGGAATTCATGCCGGGCAAACAATCCGGCCTTGGCGCACGCGACTGGCCGGACCGCCTGATCGGCGAGATGCCGAACATCTATCTCTATGCGGCGAACAACCCCTCGGAGGCCAGCCTTGCCAAGCGCCGGTCCGGCGCGGTGACGATCACGCATCTGACGCCGCCGCTGGCCGCCTCGGGGCTTTACAAGGGTCTGATGGACCTCAAGGAAAGCCTGAGCCGCTGGCGCGCGCTGGCACCCGGCGCGAACGAGCGTTCGGATCTGGAATTGCTGATCGCCGAGCAGGCCGCGGCGGTGGACCTTGTCGGAGATCCCGACACGCTGTGGCTGCGTCTGCTGGAAACCGAGGATGCGCTGATCCCCGAGGGTCTGCATGTCGTCGGCAAGAAACTGGATGACGCGACCCGCGTTGCCTATGCCGATGCCATGGGCGCGGTCCCCGAGGAAACCCGCGCCCGCGTGCTTGAGGCGCTGGCGCAGGACAGCGAGATCCCGGCCCTGATGCATGCGCTGCGCGCGGGCTACACCCTGCCGGTGCCGGGCGGCGATCTGATCCGCAGCCCGGAGATTTTGCCGACGGGCCGCAACATCCATGCCTTTGACCCCTTCCGGATGCCTACGGAATATGCCTGCCGCGACGGTGCGAAACAGGCGCAACTGCTGCTGGACACCCATGATACGCTGCCGCGCTCCGTGGCGCTGGTGCTCTGGGGGTCCGACAACATCAAATCCGATGGCGGACCGATCGGACAGGCGCTTGCCTTGCTGGGTGCGCGGCCGCGCTTTGACAGTTTCGGACGTCTGTCCGGCGCGGAACTGATCCCGCTGGCGGAACTCGGGCGCCCGCGTATCGACGTGATGATGACCCTGTCGGGCATTTTCCGCGATCTGCTGCCGCTTCAGACCCGGCTGCTCGCGCAGGCGGCGCTGCTGGCCGCGCAGGCGGATGAGCCGCTGACGCAGAATTTCATCCGCGCCCATGCCCTGGCCCATATGGAGGCGACAGGCTGCGATATCGAAGAAGCCGCGCTGCGCGTCTTCTCCAACGCCGAGGGCGCCTACGGGTCAAACGTCAATCAGCTTGTCGACAGTTCCGCCTTTGGCGACGAGGACGAGCTGGCGGATGCCTATGAGGCGCGCAAGAGCTATGCCTACGGAACCGACGGCAAGGCTGCCGCCAATCCCCAACTGCTTCAGGCAACGCTCAAGCGTGTCGAAGTGGCCTATCAGAACCTTGAATCGGTGGAGCTGGGCGTGACCACGGTCGATCATTATTTCGACACGCTGGGCGGCATTTCCCGCGCCGTGAAACGCGCGCGTGGTGGACAGGAAGCGTCCGTCTACATCAGTGACCAGACCCGCGGGTCCGGCAGAATCCGCACCCTTCAGGATCAGGTCTCGCTGGAAACGCGGTCACGGTCGCTGAACCCCAAGTTCTACGAGGCCCTGCTGAACCACGGTGCCGAGGGCGTCCGCCAGATCGAATCGCATGTCACCAACACGCTGGGTTGGTCAGCCACCACCGGCAAGGTCGAACCCTGGATCTATCAGCGGATCTCGGAGACCTTCGTGCTGGACGAGGACATGCGCAACCGGCTTGCGGAACTGAATCCGGTCGCGTCTTCGCGTATGGCGAACCGCCTGCTGGAAGCGTCCGACCGAAACTACTGGACACCCGACGCGGCCACGCTTGCGGCGCTTCAGGACGCGGCGGATGCGCTCGAAGATCGCATGGAAGGGGTGGCCGCGGAATGACCATGCAAAACCCACAACGCCAAGACCGGACCGGGGCACACGCCCTGCACCCCAAGGGTGTGTCCGGACAGAAGAAATCAGAGGCGATCCGCCTCTATTGGAGGAACTCATGAGCCCGAGAGACGATATCCCACAGCTGACGCGCGGTCAGGATGGCGAAGGTTCGGTGCAGGTGCATCAGGACGGCTCGATGAAGATCGAGGGCGCGCAGGTCTTTGCAGTCTACGGCAAGGGGGGGATCGGCAAGTCGACGACCTCTTCCAACCTGTCGGCGGCCTTTGCCCAGATGGGCAAGCGGGTGTTGCAGATCGGCTGCGACCCCAAGCATGACAGCACCTTTACCCTGACCGGGCGTCTGCAACCGACGGTGATCGACATCCTGAAAGGCGTGGATTTCCACCCCGAGGAACTGCGTCCCGAGGATTTCGTCGCCGAAGGCTGGGGTGGCGTGAAATGTGTCGAGGCGGGTGGCCCGCCGGCGGGCACGGGCTGCGGCGGCTATGTCGTGGGCCAGACCGTGAAGCTGCTGAAGCAGCATCACATGCTGGAAGACACCGACGTGGTGATCTTCGACGTGCTCGGCGATGTGGTCTGCGGCGGCTTTGCCGCACCATTGCAGCACGCTGATCGCGCCGTGATCGTCACCGCCAATGATTTCGACAGCATCTACGCGATGAACCGGATCATCGCCGCCGTGCAGGCCAAAAGCTCCAACTACAAGGTGCGTCTGGCGGGCTGCGTCGCGAACCGGTCCAAGGACACGAACGAGGTGGACCGTTACTGCGACACCGTCGGTTTCAAGCGGATCGCGCATATGCCGGACGTGGATTCCATCCGCCGGTCGCGCCTGAAGAAAAAGACGCTGTTCGAGATGCCCGACGAAGAAGACATCGTCATGGCCCGCGCGGAATATGTGCGGCTGGCCGAAACCCTGATGCGCGGCACCGATCCGCTGGCGCCCGCGCCGATGGAAGACCGGGACATCTTTGAACTTCTGGGATTCGATTGATGAGCTACGAGGCGACCCGCGCGCGCGTCGAAACCTATTTCGACCGCACCGCGACCACGGTGTGGGAGCGGCTGACCTCGGATGCGCCCGTCTCGAAGATACGCGAGACGGTGCGCAAGGGACGCGACCGGATGCGCGCCACGATGATGGGCGCGCTGCCGGATGACCTGACCGGTGCGCGGGTGCTGGATGCGGGCTGCGGCACCGGCCTGATGACGGCCGAACTGGCCGCGCGGGGCGCGGAGGTCGTAGCGGTGGACATCTCGCCCTCGCTGATCGCCATCGCGCGGGACCGCCTGCCGGCGCATCTGGCGTCGCGCGTGAGCTTTGCCGCCGGCGACATGCTGTCCGAAGGACATGGCCGCTTTGATCATGTCATGGCGATGGACAGCCTGATCTACTATACGGAAACCGATATCCGCCGCGCGCTTGAGGTCCTGGCCCCGCGCACCTCCGGCAGCATCGTGTTCACCGTGCCGCCGCGCACGCCGCTGCTGATGGCGATGTGGCAGGCGGGCAAGATGTTCCCGCGCGCCGACCGGTCGCCGATCATGATCCCGCAGGGCCCGAAGCGCCTCCGCCGCAGCCTGAGCGGCATCGGCGAGGTGCGCGATCTGGGCCGCGTCAGCGTGGGGTTCTATATCAGTCAGGCACTGGAGGTCGCGGCATGATTGTCGGCAAGGCGCAGATCAAGAGTATCTCGACCCGGTTCCTGCCCTTCTCGGATGCCGCGAGCGCAGACCTGCCACTGGGGCAGCTTTTGAGGCTGTCGCTGTTTCAGGTCTCCGTCGGGATGGCGGCGGTCATGCTGCTGGGCACCTTGAACCGCGTGATGATCGTAGAGATGAGCCTTGCCGCGACGCTGGTCGCAGTGATGATCGCCTTGCCTGTGCTGATCGCACCGTTCCGCGCACTGCTGGGCTTCCGCAGCGACACGCACCGCAGCGCCATCGGCTGGAAGCGTATCCCCTACCTGTGGTTCGGGTCGCTTTGGCAGATGGGCGGGCTGGCGGTGATGCCCATGGCGCTTCTGGTGCTGGAGGGCAATACGGTCCACGATGTGCCCTTCGCGGGCGAAGTGCTGGCCGGGCTGGCCTTTCTGATGACGGGACTGGGCATGCACATGACCCAGACCGCCGGCCTCGCGCTGGCCGCCGACCGCGCGACGGATGAGACCCGCCCGCGCGTCGTGGCCCTGCTGTATGTCATGTTCCTTGTGGGCATGGGCATTTCCGCCATCGTCATCGGCTGGCTGCTGCGGGATTTCACGCCCATCGGCCTGATCCGTGTGGTGCAGGGTGCCGCGGTCGCGGGCATCGTCCTGAACCTGATCGCGCTGTGGCAGCAAGAAAGGGTCCGACCAATGTCCAGGGCGGAACGCGAGGCGCCGCGCCCGCTGTTCCGTGATGCCTGGGCGGATCTGACCAATGGCGGCGAGGCGGGGCGCCTGCTGGTCGTCGTGTTCATCGGGACGATGGCCTTCAACATGCAGGATGTCCTGCTGGAACCCTATGGCGGCGAGATCCTTGGCCTGTCGGTGTCTTCTACCACGCTGCTGACGGCGATGTGGGCCGCCGGTGCGCTGGTCGGCTTTGCGCTTGCCGCGCGGCTTCTGGGCTTGCAGGCCAACCCTTACCGGATGGGCGGTTTCGCCCTGCTGGCCGGGCTGGTGGCCTTTTCGGCGGTGATCTTCGCCGCGCCTCTGAACTCGCCCGTGCTGTTCTTTGCGGGGGCATCGCTGATCGGCTTCGGCGGCGGCCTGTTTTCCGTCGCGACCCTGACGGCGGCGATGACCATGCCATCGGACGGGATCGCCGGGCGCGGTCTGGCGCTGGGCGCATGGGGCGCCGCGCAGGCCACGGCGGGCGGGCTTGCCATCGCCATCGGCGGGTCCCTGCGCGACAGCGTCAATGCCGTCGCGCTCTCCGGCGCATGGGGAGAGCCGATGGCAACCCCCGCGACCGGCTATTCGTTTGTCTATCATGCCGAAATCGGCCTGATCTTTCTGACGCTCATCGCGCTCGGCCCGCTCGTCAGCCGGCGCGCTTCACGGACAACCCGTTTCACTCAAACAGAAACCCGGATCGGCCTCGCCGATTTCCCGACCTGACAGACTGGAGGACATTCCCATGTCACAACCCTTCTTCGGTAACTTCGACCTCGCCAGCCTGTCGCTCTGGCTGTTCTGGGTCTTCTTTGCCCTGCTGATCTTCTACATCCAGCGCGAGAACATGCGCGAAGGCTTCCCGCTGGTCGACGAAGAGGGCAACGAGGCCGCCAATCAGGGGCTGTTTCCGGTGCCGGAAGACAAGACATTTCTGCTGCCGCATGGCCGCGGTGAGCTGACCGTTCCTTCGGGTCAGGCGCCCGACCGGCCCAATGACAGCATCGCGCTGGCGCGGACCGCCGTCGCAAACGGTTTCCCCTTTGATCCGACCGGCAACCCGCTGGTGGACGGGGTCGGCCCCGCGTCCTGGGCGCCGCGCCGCGACGAGGCGGAACTGGACGCAAAGGGCCACCCCAAGATCGTGCCCATGGCGAAACTCGAAAGCTTTTACCACGCCGGCGGGCGCGACCCCCGCGGTCTGCCGCTGATTTCCGGCGACGGCGAAGTGGTCGGCATGGTCACGGATATGTGGGTCGACGAGCCCGAGCAGATGGTTCGCTATCTGGAATACAAGCTCGACAGCGACGGCAGCACACGGCTGGTGCCGATGACCATGGCGCGCATCTGGGGCCAGAAGGTCATCGTCAAGTCGATCTTCGCGCATCAATTCGACGAAGTGCCCAAGATCGCCAGCGACAGCCAGATCACCAAGCTGGAGGAAGACAAGGTCTCCGGCTACTACGGCGGCGGGTATCTCTACGCCTCCAAGGACCGGCTTGAGCCGCAACTGTAATCCCGCACGCCCCCGCCGCGGTGGCGGGGGCGGCCCGGAACGACGACGCGCCAGGAGACGGCAATGCATGACGATTTCGCAGTAGAACCCATCAAGGGACTTCCCGAGGTTCCCCCGGAAGGGGAGCATATCCTCTGGCAGGGCAAACCCGACTGGTGGGCGCTGACCAAGGCTTCGCTGGGGTTTTGGTGGGTGATGGGATACTTCGCCTTTCTCACGCTCTGGCGGTTTGTCACCGTTATCGACCAGATGCCGCTGGTGCAGGCCATGGCCGCCTCGCTGCCCTTTGTGATCATGGGTGCGATCGTGGCCGCACTGCTGGCCTTCAGCGCCTGGGTGCAGGCCCGCTGCACCGTTTACACGATCACCAACCGCCGCGTCGCCATGCGCATCGGCGCCGCCCTGACCGTGACGCTGAACATTCCCTACTCGCAGATTGCCAGCGCCGATCTGGACCAGCGCAAGGATGGCACCGGCACCATCGCCTTCAAAACGTTGGGCGAGACACGGCTGTCTTATCTTGTATGCTGGCCACATGTTCGCCCTTGGCACTTCACCACACAGCCGGCCCTGCGCTGCATTCCCGATGCAAAGCGCGTGGCACAGTTGCTGGCCATCCATGCCGAGGAACGCGTGGGCCAGTCCGATGAGATGCCTGCGGTGGCGCGTGCCGCCATGGCCGCAGAATGACCCGACGGAGCGTATCATGACCGCGATCGACCCAGTCCCCCCCCTCCGCTCTGCCGAGGCGAACCGCGTGCCGCGCCTGATGGTCCGCGCCATGCTGGCGCTGGTGCTGTCCACGCTGGCGCTGACCACCTGGTCGGTGACGACAAGACGCCCGCTCGAATCGCAGCCGCCGATCTCGCCGCTGAAAACGCAGAGCATGCTGTATCTTGAAAGTGACATGTCGGGCGCGGCGCAGGTGATGGACGACACCGGCGCGCTGCTGGTGGACCTGAGCCCCGAAGAGGGTGGATTCATTGCCGGGGTGCACCGCGTCATCCTGTTCGAACGCGGCCGGACCGACCTGCCCCCGGAGGGCCCGGTCCTTCTGCAAGCCTACGAAAATGGCCGTATGGCCATCATCGACCCCTCAACGGGGTGGAGCGCCGATCTGATGGGATTCGGTGAAAAGAACGCCGCGGCTTTCGCCAAGCTGCTGGCAAAACAGCGCACCGCACCGGTGGAAAACCGGACTGTGGACCCGTCTGCGCGACCCCTACCCTGATAGCCAAAAGGAATAGGACCATGGGACTACTGACACGCGAGATCGAGAGGGCGCCCTGCACCGTCGAGATCAGCCACAAATTCGAAAGCCTGCATGCGCATGTGCGCTTCAACAACGGGGCGGTGATCTATCCCGGTGACGAGGTTCAGGTCAAAGGCCCCGAGATCATGGCGCCGTTCGGCGAGATCGTGTCAGAGGACCGCGAGGCGATCATCGTGCGCGCCAGCAAGCTGGAACGCCTCTGGACCCGCATGACCGGCGATCTCGAGGTCATGGAACTGTGCGAATTCTCCTTCTCCGACGAGGTGAAGCTATGAACGTCCAGAACATTCAGGCGACCCATTCCGCCGATGCCAAAACTGCCGAAGAAGGTCTGGCCATCCAGGAGGAGCAGGCAAAGTTCGACAGCAAGTCTGCCACCGACGTGGCGATGCAGAACACGCTGCTGACCCCGCGCTTCTACACCACCGATTTCGACGAGCTGGATTCGATCAACGTCGATGGCATCCGCGCCGAGTGGGACGAGCTGATCGCGCAGATGGTCGCCGACCCCAACAAGGGCCATTTCAAGAAGAACGAGGACTGGGACCACGTAGACTGGGAAAACATGGAGCCGGGGCTGAAAAAGGAATTCATCGATTTCCTGATCTCCTCCTGCACCGCCGAATTTTCGGGATGCGTGCTCTACAAGGAAATGAAGCGCCGCGGCAACAACAAGGACATCACCCAGTTGTTCCAGCTCATGGCGCGGGACGAGGCGCGGCATGCCGGATTCATCAACGACGCGCTGCGCGAGGCGGGCGTCGCTGTGAACCTCGGGTTCCTGACGCAGAAGAAGAAATACACCTACTTCCGGCCCAAGTTCATCTACTACGCCACCTACC
>CAZRZN010000122.1:0-11793 GCA_964604565.1 uncultured Rhodobacterales bacterium | reverse complement strand
CGTTGGTGCGCATGTTGAGGTAGTCGAACCAGCCGCCGGCGGTCCACAGGAACTTGGTGCCGATCGTGTAGCACTTTCGACCCGAGGCGAGGATCTTTTCGCAGTTGGCGATTTCCTCCTCGAAGGTCTCCGGTTCCGTCAGGCCGAGTTCGTCGAAGATGTCCTCACGGTAGTAGACGCCCCATTGATAGTAAGTGTAGGGCACGCCCCATTGCTTGCCGTCCATGGTCAACGCGCCTTTGACGCTGTCGAGACCCGGCAGTTCGCCGCCCTCCCACATGTCGGTGATATCCTCGAAGAGGCCTGCACGAACATAGGGACCCATCCGATTGGCGGCATACCAGTTGAACACGTCCGGCGGGTCCGCAGTCAGCGCGTTGCGGATCTGGCTTTTCCAAGCCTCGCGATCGACCACGGTCAGTTCCACAGTCAGGTCAGGGTGCATGGCGTCGAAATCCGCCGCCATCTCTTCCATAATGGCGCGGGGTGCCGGGTTCGACATGTCCGAGATGATGCGAAGCGTGCCGGACAATTCGGCATGGACTGGCTGCACCAGCGCGCTCGACAGGGCCAGCGCGCCTGCAGCGCGCGCGAAGTTCTTCAGCATTGTATCCTCCCAAATGCCGGCCTGTTCCATTTATCGGGAACAGTTTCCAACTATTGAAACCATGACCGATTCACGGTAACCCTGTCAACAGGCGCGTCGGGCCACTGCCGCGCAAGGGAGGCCAGCATGAACCAAATGGGGCGGGGCGCTGACGGCACCGTGGGCAAGGCAATCGACGTGCTGGAACAGGTCGCAGATTTCGGTCGTCCCGTGCGCTTTGTCGAGATCCTGGAACGCTCGGGCCACCCCAAGACGACGCTTTACCGCCTGCTCCAGACCCTCGCCCGGCAGGGCATGCTGCGCTACGACGAGGCAAGCCAGACCTACGCGCCGGGACTGCGGCTCGTGCGGCTGGCACATGCGGCATGGCAGCAGAGTTCGCTTGCACCGATTGCGCGGCCCTTTCTGGATGACTTGTCCGGCTCGGTCGGGGAGACGATCCATCTGGCCCAGCTGGACGAGGGTCAGGTCCTCTACATCGACAAGCGCAACGCCGCCCGACCGATCGACATGTTTTCGGCCGCGGGCAAGGTCGGTCCGAGCTACTGCACGGGCGTGGGCAAGGTGATGATCGCACATCTGCCCGAAGCAGAGCGCGAGGCGGCAATTTCAAAACAATCCTTCTATCGTCATACGGCGGCCACCCTGACCGATGCGGCGGACCTGAAACGGGAATTGACGCAGGTTCGCACCGATGGCGTCGCATTCGACCGCGAAGAGCATGAGCCCGGCATCATTTGCATCGCCGCGCCGATCCTCGCCCGGTCGGGTCGGGTGATCGGCGCCCTCTCGATCACCACTTCAACGCAACGCAACACGATCGAGAGGCTGGCCGACCGGCGCCCGGCACTTATGGAAACCGCAAGAAAAATCGCCGAGGCTGCCAGCACATGGCAGTTTCCGGGTTAACAAGGGGGAGGATGCGATGTCCGGTGTCATGCTGAGCGATGTCGTCAAGAAATACGGAGAGACGCAGGTCATTCACGATGTCTCCCTACAGGTCGAGGAAGGCGAGTTCTGCGTCTTTGTCGGCCCGTCGGGCTGCGGCAAGTCCACGCTTTTGCGGATGATCGCCGGGCTGGAGGAAACGACCGCCGGATCCATGAGCATTGGCACACGGGAGGTGACCCATCTCGACCCGGCGGAACGGGGCGTCGCGATGGTGTTCCAGACATACGCCCTGTATCCGCACATGACCGTCGAGGAAAACATGGGGTTTGGCCTGCGGATGACCGGCCACCCCAAGGCGGAGGTGAAGACCAAGGTCGCGGAGGCGAGCCGCATCCTCAAGCTGGACGGATACCTGAAACGCAAGCCCAAGGCGCTGTCCGGCGGACAACGGCAGCGGGTGGCCATCGGACGCGCCATCGTGCGTGGACCGGAGGTGTTCCTGTTCGACGAGCCGCTGTCGAATCTGGATGCGGAACTGCGCGTCGACATGCGGGTCGAGATCGCGCGCCTGCACAAGGAAATCGGCGCGACGATGGTCTACGTCACTCATGATCAGGTGGAGGCCATGACCCTTGCTGACAAGATCGTGGTGCTGCGTGCGGGCAGGATCGAGCAGGTTGGCGCACCGATGGACCTGTACAAGGATCCGGACAACCGGTTCGTGGCGGGGTTCATCGGCTCGCCTGCAATGAACTTTCTCGAGGGCACTGTCAGCGGATCCACTGTGCGCCTGCCCGCCCTTAACGGGCGTGAGGTGCCGACCGGAGTTACCCTGCCCGCCGAGGGAAAGCCGGTTCTGGTGGGTCTGCGTCCGCAGCACCTGAAGGTCGTCGAGGGCGGAAAGGGGCTCACCCTCGACATACGCGAGCGGCTGGGAAGCGTGGCCTACGATCATCTGATTACCCCCGGTGACGGCAAACTGATCGTCGAGACCCGCGGCGATGAAACCATCCCCGAGGGCAGCGAGGTCGGGCTGGAGTTCGACGCCGATGATGCACTGTTCTTTGACGGCGAGACCGAGGCGCGGCTGCGCTGAGGCCCGCCCCTTGATCCTGCGCACCCGGGACCGGACCACCGGGTTGACATCCCGGACCGGAACGCGCGGTATCGCTGCCAAAACCCGACTGCGGAGGACCCATGTCACAGCTATTTTCACTCGACGGCAAACGCGCCCTTGTTACCGGATCCTCGCAGGGGATCGGCTATGCGCTGGCTGCCGGGATGGCGGAGGCAGGCGCCGAGATCGTGCTGAACGGGCGCGATGCCGGTAAACTTTCCGCCGCTGCCGAGGCGCTCCGCAAGACCGGGGCCGCGGTCCGCGAGCTGTGCTTTGACGCGACCGACCACGCAGGAGTGCGCGACGCCATCGACGAATTCGAGGCCGCGCATGGCGCGATCGACATTCTGGTGAACAATGCCGGGATGCAGCACCGCACCCCGCTGGAAGATTTCCCCGCAGAGATGTTCGAAAAGCTACTGCAAACCAATGTCGCCAGCGTCTTTCATGTAGGGCAGGCCTGCGCGCGCCACATGATCGGGCGCGGACGCGGCAAGATCATCAACATCGCCTCTGTGCAGACATCCCTCGCCCGTCCGGGGATCGCGCCTTATACGACGACAAAGGGCGCGGTCGGCAACCTGACCAAGGGGATGGCGACGGACTGGGCGCGTCTTGGGTTGCAATGCAATGCCATTGCGCCGGGTTATTTCGATACGCCGCTGAATGCCGCACTGGTGGCGGATCCGACGTTCACGGAGTGGCTTGAAAAGCGCACCCCGGCAGGCCGTTGGGGCAAGGTCGAGGAACTGGTGGGCGCCTGCGTGTTCCTTGCCTCTGATGCGTCGAGCTTTGTCAACGGACATACCCTGTATGTCGACGGCGGCATAACCGCATCCTTGTAAAGCGGTATCACCGGGGAGGACATTCTGGGAAAATGGTCGGAGTATCAGGGTTTAACCCCTCCGGCCCCCACCTCCCCAAAGACAGGTCTCGGTATGGTCACTTTAGAACGTGTCGTTGCCCAATTATCCATTTCCCGTAATTTCGGAAAACAGGGTGGGTATCGCTGGTCACGCAATACACTCCATACGCCCGCGACCTTCGAGGAACTCGCCATCCTTGCCCGCGCAAGTGTCAGCAGCGGTTGCAAACGGCCACTGTCGGTCAATATGGATAGGCGTTGCAGGATATCGGGAACGGAGGCTTGGACCAACTCAGCACGAGCCGGCAGAAAGACAGGAGTGGCGGGTGCGAAATTTGCTCCGGTCGTCTTGACCGGGCTGACACCCGAGACAGGGCTGGGCGATCAGATCGAGATTATCACCGGGAATGTCAGGCTTCGGCTTGCGTCCAGCATAGACGTCACACGTAGCGCCGAGGTCGATCATTTTTAATGGCCCCTCGTGATCTCCAATCGAACCGGGTGCAGATCATTGTGCCCCCCAAGCGGTTGGATTTCTGCAAGGGACACGGCAGACTTGCGATCCTGGCCGAAACACACACCGCAAAAGAACCGTTCACCGGAACCGTTCTTGTATTCCGTTCCCAGCGCCGACCGGTTGAACCTGCTCTATCGGGATGGCATCGGGCTGGTCACGGCCTTCAGGTGTTTGGAGGACACTCCCTTCACCTGACCTGCGGTCCGGGAAGATCTCAGGACGCTGAACCCTGCGCAGCTTCGGGCGCTGATGTCCGATCTCATCCGGCGAAAACTGCGGGACGTGTCGATGCGTCCACCGACTGCGGCAGGATGAATCAACGGATTCTGCTGGACGGAACCCTGAGGCCGATCTTGTCACTTCGGCGCCGTGAATGCGGTGACAATGCTCGCCCAACCGGTGCTTGTCTTTGATGCCCCGGGCCTTTTCGACGATCAAGGGCGTTTCCGTCCGGGCCAGACATGCACTAGAATGCAGTCTCTCAAGACTTGGCAAGTGGCGAGGAGAACAATGGCCGAACTTACACAGCGCGCACCGTTTTCTTACAAGGACGATCCAAGTGTGCCGCCTTTCCCTGAGGAGGGTCCGATTGCGGTCATGGATGGGGACTGCGCGGTCTGCTCTCTTGGCGCGCGTGCCATTGCACGGTTTGATCGGCACGAGCGGTTCCGCATCTGCACGGTCCAGTCGCCGATCGGCGCGGCCCTCACGCGCCACTACGGCCTTGAACCCGACGACCCGGAGACGTGGTTGCTTCTTGAAGACGGGAAGGCCTGGTCCGGAATGGACGCGATCATCCGTATTGGCGAAGGCCTCGGTGGGATCGGGCGGCTCACGACGACGTTACGGGTTTTTCCGCGGCCCGTGCGGGAGTGGCTGTATCGCCGGATTGCGCGCAATCGATATCGCTTCGGCCGCTCTGACATGTGCGCGATCCCGGATGAGCGGCTGCGCCGCCGGTTGATGGGATGACGGCCTCGGACCAAGGCAGGATGCGCCCCGTCCGTTTGCGGGGATAACCTTTTTAGCAAGTTCCCCGCCGTCGAGAGTGCTGTCAGAGCAATTCTAGCCAGTCTTGGCCCGGACAGGACGGTGTCCCCTATGCCGCGAAGAACCGCCGGTGCGTCAAGCCGGGTCAGCAGCCCAAGCGCAGGCCGCACCGACTCCATGCAGAAAGACGGTCGCCCAGATCATTCTGCGAATGATGACGTCCGCCTTGAAGGCGAGCGGCGTCCGGCCGAGATTGGCGCCAAGCACCGTGGCCAATGCGACCTCAATGGATCCGGAGTTCTGTCACCCGATCAATGATCGACGCGATCTTGTCATGCAAAGGCGCATTGCTTGCGAGGACCGGCCCGCCTTTTGCCAGGAACTCGACAAGGGATGGGTGTCTGACCTTGCCGCTGGCTTCTTCGATGATCACCAGACCGGCGGCGACGTCCCAGGGGTTCAGATGCGCCTCATAGTAGGCTTCGGCCCGGCCCGCTGCGACGGCAAGCAAACTGTATGCCGCCGACCCGTTTCGCCGGTATTCCATTCCATGGGCAAGAACGGCCTTGATGCAGTTCACATAGCGCCCACCGCCTTCGCGATCCGAGCGTCCCAGCAGCACCAGCGCATCCTGTTCCCTGTCGCATCCGGATACCCGGGCGACCGCAGTGTTCAACGTCGCGCCCTGCCCTTTTCTTGCGGCGCCAAGGGTTGCAATATCCGGAGCGTAGATCGCCCCGAACCCGAGGCTTCCGCCTTTGCAATATGCGATGGAGACAGCCCATTCCGGCATGCCGCGCATGTAGTTGGTCGTGCCGTCGATCGGGTCGACGATCCAGACCGAGTCTCTCGAACCCGAAATACCCTGCTCTTCGCCAAGCACGGAATCTTCGGGAAAACGCTCCTGAATGCACCGCCTGACAAGGCTCTCTACGGCGAGGTCCGCCGCCGTGACGAAATCCTGATGCCCCTTTCTTTGCCTGAACCCGTCGCGCTGCGCCTCGCGCATGCTCACCGCGAGGTTGCCACCCTCGATGGCGATGGCCTTTGCAAGTTCAAACCGCCCGTCATCATCGGTCGACATCACTTGATCCCGCCGCCGAACCCACGTGTCAGGCCCTTTTGCACGAAGCCCACCATGAGAAGGATCGGCAGGGATGCCATCAAGCCGACGGCGGACAACTTGCCCCAGAAAGTCTCGTCCTCGGTAATCAGTGTCGCGATGAAAGTCGGCAGCGTGAAGTTGTCCGGCGACTGGATGAACAGAAGGGCATAGGCGAATTCGTTCCAGCTGAGTATGGCGACGAATACCGATGTGGCGATCAGACCGGGTGTCATGACAGGCAGGACGATGGACCGCATCCGGCGGATCAGGGACGCGCCATCGACGAGGGCAGCCTCCTCGTATTCGACCGGGACGTCGCGAACAAAGCCAAGCAGCATCCATATCGCGAATGGCAGGGCATAGACCTGATAGACGACGATGAGCCCGAGCAACGTGTCCAGAAGACCCAGCGAGCGCAGCACCTGATAGAGCGGAATCGCCAGGGAAATCGGCGGGGTCAGCTTGACCAGCAGGACAAACATCAGGAAGACAAGATCCAGCCGGGCCGGAAAGCGGATCCTGACCAATGCATAGGCCGCAGGAAAGCCCGCGGCGAGGGCAAGGGCCGTGGTGCCCACGGCAACGATGACACTGTTGAGGAACTTGCCCAGCAAGTCCGCCTGAATCAACTCCCTGTAGTGCTCCAGCGTGGCCTGCGACGGGATCAGCGAAATCGACGTTGAGACATAGTCGATCGGCGGGCGCACCGACGTCGTGATCATCCAGAGGATCGGAACGAAGAAAATCGCAGTGACTATATAGGTCACACCTATGCGGATCGCATCCTGACGCTTGCCGATCATGATTTGTCTCCGACAAGCTTGAAGGCATAGATCAACGCAAGCAGGCCCGAGATAATGACCATGATGATGGCCGCTGCCGATGCCGCCCCCACGTCGAAGAACCTGAAGCCAAGCCGATAAACATACATCGACAACGTTTCCGTGGCCTGCCCCGGTCCCCCGCCGGTCAACGCGAACACCTTGTCGAATATCTTGAAGGCATCGACGCTGCGCAGGAGTGCGGCGAGGAACAGGTAAGGCATTAGAAGTGGCAGGGTGATCCCGAAGAAGATGTGCCGTGGTCCTGCGCCGTCGACCCGCGCCGCTTCATAGATCTCTTCGGGAACGGCCTGTAGTCCTGCAAGGATGATGAGAAATGTCAGGGGCGATGTCTGCCACGCATCCACCAGAACGAGCGACAACATCGCGATGTCGGGATTGAACAACCATTCCACCGGCGGCAGGTCGACGGCCCGCAGCAGGTTGTTGAGATAACCGAAATCATAGTGAAACCAAGCGCGCCATATGGCTGTTACAACCATCGTCGACAGCACATAGGGTGCCAGAAGGGCCGGAACGACGAACCGGCTTCCGGGCATCTTGCCATTGACCAGCAAGGCCAGCGTCAACCCGATGCCGACCTCGCTGACCGTGGCGAGGACGGCAAAGACGAGAGTATTCCACGCTGCCGTGCGGAAGAACCGGTGCCCAATCAGATCTGAGTAATTCTCTGTTCCGACATACGTCGCGCCTTCGAAGCCATAGTCCGTGGCGAACAGCGATAGCGCAAGAACCCGTGCAAGGGGGTAGATCGTCAAAGCCAGAAACAAGAAGATTGCCGGCGCCAGAAGCCCCAATGCAAGTATCCCGCGGTTTCGTTGCATGGATCGCCGTCCTTCTGGAATAGGGGGGTGCCCGGCTGGAGTGCAGGCACCCTTCTGATCGACGCAGTTTACCGGCTCAGGGCTTTGTCGATTTGCGCGTGCGCCTCTTCCAGCGCCACCTCAGGGCTCAACTCGCCGATCAAGGCAAGCTGCAGATAGTCGCCGAGGATCGTTTCCACCCGGTTCCACTGTTGGATACGCGGGCGCGGCTTGGCATTTTGCAAGGCCGCAAGCTGGTTGGGATACCAGCGGTATTTCCCGACGACATCGGCATCGGTGTAGACGCTCGAGCGGGTCGGAGGCTGCCCGATTTCCAATGCAAGTTTCTTCTGGAACTCGACCGAAGTGATGAAGTCGATGAAGGCGCGACCGCGCTCCGGATTGGGCGCATCGGCCGGAACCGCAAGAAGCCAGGAGCCGAGCATCGGGCTGGGACCAACGTTCTGTCCGGGCGCCGCAATCACTTCGATCTTTCCGGGAACGCGCGAGAGTTCGGGATCATCGAGCGACGGGGCCCAAGACGGCCACAGTTCGATCGACATCGCAGTTTTGCCCTGCATCAATGCATCGCGAACTTCCGACGAATTGTAGGTCTCCACACCTTTTGGGGCGTATTTCTTCAGCTCAAGGTAGAGAGACAGCGCCTCGAGCGCCTCGGGGCTGTTCAGCGCCGCGCTGCCGTCGTCGGCCACGACTTGTGCGCCATGCGCCCACAGGATCGGCAGAAACCCGGTGACGATCGGGTTCGCCTTGATGCCACGGAACACGACACCGGAAACGTCTTCGTTCGATTCCGACACCCGCTTGGCCGACTCCAGCACATCGGTCCAGGACTCGGGGCGATCCATCAGGTCAGAGCGGTAGGCAAACATCTCGACATTGCCGACGAAAGGAACCGCATAAAGCGGTCCGGTGCCGACAGGATAGCGGGAGACATCGACAGCCGCCTCGACAAAGTCGTCATCGATGCCACCGCCCAGTTCATCCAGATCGGCAAGCCATTCCCGGGACATGAACTCGGTCGCCCAGGTGTCATCCAGCATGATGACATCATAGGCGGCCGCACGCTCGCGCATGGAGATCGTGATTTTCTCCAGAAGGCCGCTGTAGGGCAGCTCCAGCCGGTCGACTTGAAGATCGGGATTCGCCTCCTGGAAGGCCTCAACCGCCATTTCAAGCGCGGTGCCGTAACCACCGTCACGCCCGGCGATCACCAGATCGGCAGCCGTGGCGCCGCTCCCGGCCATCATCGCGGCGATGGTCAGCGCGGCCACGTTTTTGTGAAAAGTCATTTTTCCTCCTCCCGCCCGTTTCGGGCCAATACGTGTGATCTAGATAAAACGGTTTCTCAAAATTCGCAACACATAAGCATTAGCTCATAGAGACTTGCGTATTTTCTTGAAAACGGTTTCTGGCGCTGACATAAAGTCGGGATGAGGCGTACCACCATCAAAGACGTTGCCGCGCAGGCCGGGGTTTCCGCAGCCACGGTGAGTCGCGTGTTCTCAAAGGAACCATCGGTGGCAGCCGACATTGCCCAGAAGGTGCGCGCAGCAGCAGACATGTTGAATTACCGGCCCAGCATGATGGCCAGAAGTCTGACCAGTTCTCGGACAAACTTGGTCGCGCTGGTTGTCGGCCGGCTTCACAACCCCTTTGATGCCCAACTGGTCGAGGCACTGTCGCAAAGCCTTCAACAAAGCGGCCGAAGGTTGTTGGTCGTCCCCGCCGACTACGGCGAGAATGACCCCGGCGCGATGGTTGCGCTGGACTACCAGGTCGACGGAATCATCGTCGCAGCCGGGCTTCTGTCCAAGGACACCGCCAACCGCTTTGTCGAACTGGGCGTTCCGGTGGTGATCTACGGCCGGACCCTCGATGCGCCGGGCGTCGACTGCATCGTCGCGGACAACCAACCGGCCTCCCGCATGATAGGCGAGTTGTTCCGACATGCGGGCGTCGAGCGCGCCATGTATGTCCGGCACCAGCGCAAGACCTTTTCCGACGATGAGCGCGGAGCAGGTTTCCGGGAGGGTCTGGGCAATGGAATTTCCATGGAGGTCCTCGAATGCTCCAAGTCAAGCGCCAGGGAACTCGCCCTTGGCGCCTTCTCATCGAAGACCAGACCGCAGGCGGTATTCTGCGCCAACGATGTGCTGGCCTTCGGCGTGATGGAAGCGGCCGTGCAACTTGGGCTGGAGATCCCGCAAGACGTCATGATCGCCGGCTTTGATGATATCGACATGGCCTCGTCGCCTTTTTTCAATCTGACAACGCTGCATCAGTCTCCGCGCCAGATCGCGGAATGGATTGCCGCCCGTCTGGATGAACGGCTGGCAAACCCCGAAATCAGTGCCATCACGCACAGGGCACCCCTGCGTTTGAAATTGCGGGGCACGACACCGGCATTCAGCAATATTGGCGGCCTTGCGGCCGCACAGGACACTCGAAAGGACGATCAGTGATCGAATTGTCAAAAGTTGGCAAGGCTTACGGGACGACCCGCGTCATAGAGAGCATCTCCTTGTCGATCGCCAAGGGAGAGTTCGTCGTGCTGGTAGGTCCATCGGGCTCGGGAAAATCGACTCTGCTGCGCATGATCGCGGGGCTGGAGGAAATTTCCAGCGGAGACTGTTCCATTGCCGGGCGCCGGGTCAACGATCTCCCGCCAAAGGATCGCGGCCTTGCCATGGTTTTCCAGAACTATGCGCTTTATCCGCACATGACGGTCTTCGACAATCTCGCCTTCGCTCTCAAGGTGCAAGGCTTGTCCAAAGCCGAGATTCAGGACCGCGTGACCCGCGTATCGGAAATCGTTCAACTCGGGGCATACATGGACCGGAAACCCAAGCAGCTTTCCGGTGGCCAGCGGCAGCGGGTTGCCATGGCGCGTGCAATGGTTCGCGACACCGGCTTGTTCCTATTCGATGAGCCGCTGTCCAATCTGGATGCAAAACTCCGGAGTCAGATGCGCGTCGAGATCCGCAAGCTTCATGACGAATTGGGCGCCACCTCGATCTATGTCACGCACGACCAGACCGAAGCGATGACCTTGGCCGATCGCATCGTCGTCCTCGACAACGGAAATGTCGAACAGGTCGGCATGCCACAGGACCTTTACGAGAACCCTCGCACACGCTTCGTGGCCGGCTTCCTTGGATCCCCTTCGATGAACTTCATAGCTGGCGACCTGGGCACACTTGCATCCGACGAAGTGTATGGCATCCGGCCCGAGCATCTGAAGCTTTCGGCCACAAACGGCAATGATCTGCATATCAACGCCCGGCTTGAACTTGTGGAATACCTTGGTTCGACCGCACTGTGTCACTGCGACTACTCGGGACAAAGCATCGTTGCGCAACTGAGCCCGCAAGAGACTGCAAATCTTCAATCGGGTCAGGTGATCAGCCTGTTTGTGGATCGGGCATCCGCCATGAAGTTCAATGGAAACAAACGTGCAGCCGCGTGACTTCCGCGCAAGCGGCAGCGACGGGCGCCACAGCGGGCAAGACCGGGATCTCCTCCCAGTTTTCTGAAAGCCGGGAACGACACGAATTCGAAGGGAACGTCCATTTGGGATATTCGATTTGGCTGAGCTTTCAGGGGCCAGGCGCCCTGAAATTGCAGGAGACGATTTCTTGTCTTTCCCGGCAATTTTCGGCTCCGGAATTTCAGCCTCACCTGACGCTGGTGGGTGACATCGACTTGGGGCTCGAAGAGGTCAGGAGTTTGGCGAAGCGTTTCACGGGTGGGTTCATCCCATCGGAAATTCCCATCCGCAGTGTGGAAATCTCCGACGAATATTTCATGGCCCTGCACTTGTCGGTGGAGATCCCACCAGACCTTCAGTCCATGCGTGAAACGGTGGCCCGTTCGGCAAACGCGCGTTCGTACAAGCTTGACGCCCCGCATGTCAGCCTTTTGTACGGAACCCCCGGCCGCGACGCGCTTGCCAACGCGCAGGAATCCGTCAGGGCGGATTTTGCAGGCGCCACGCTACGGGTGAGTGGCCCGAGCATTGTCCAGTCGTCGAAA
>CAZRZN010000121.1:0-11819 GCA_964604565.1 uncultured Rhodobacterales bacterium | reverse complement strand
CCGATCACCTGCCGGTCTGGGCGGAGCTGCAGTGGACCGGCGCGCATTGAAACGAAACCGCGGCCGGGCGGACGAATCCCGGTAATTCTGTTTCAATTCCCCTCTTTTTCCGGGGCTTTTTCTGACATTCGCTGACATACGCGTGTGTCACGCCCCTGTGTGTGGCCGGTGATCGGCCCAGCCCGCTACCCCTGTGGCAGCCGCAAGGACAACTCCGCGGCCTTGAGACCCACAGGAGGAGAACCACCCATGTCGCAGAAAACCATGACCACGCTCGCCATCGCAGGCGCCGTCGCCGCCGCCGTCTCTGCCCACGGCACCACCGCCGCGCAGGCGCAGGAGCAGGTGAAATGCTACGGCGTCTCGCTCGCCGGCGAAAACGACTGCGCCGCCGGCCCCGGCACCACCTGCGCCGGCACCTCGACCGTCGACTACCAGGGCAACGCCTGGACGCTGGTCGAGGCGGGCACCTGCACCGAGATCGACCTGCCCGACATGGCAGACGGTTCGGACCGCATGGGCTCCCTCGAGGCGCTGGAGCGCGACCTGCCGCAGGGCTGATCCCGGTTTCGGATGGGGCGGGCTTCGGCCTGCCCCATCCCCGCACGGTCTTGCACCCACCGCCCCCGGCGCGACGCCCTGCACCACCATCCACAAGTGCCCGTCCCGCCGAATGCCAAGACCTGTCCTTTGCGACAGATTGGACCCGCCCATCCTGAATGCCCTCTATCAAAGCCCTGCCCATCATGTTCGACAGTGCCAATACCCTCCCCCCGGCGCCCGGCGTCGGTTACAAGTCACAGCATTATAGCGCCCTGCTGGAGGACCCGTCGCCGGTCCGCTGGTTGGAGGTGCATGCCGAGAATTACATGGGCGACGGGGGACGGCCGCTCGCGCAGTTGCGCGCCCTGTCGGAAAGGTTTCCGGTCTCGGTCCATGGCGTCGGCCTGTCGATCGGCGGGCCGGAGCGACTCGACCCCGACCACCTTGCGCGTCTCAAGACCCTGCTGGGCTGGCTGGATCCGGCGAGTTTCTCCGAACATCTCGCCTGGTCGACCCATGACAGTCATTTCCTGAACGATCTGCTGCCCCTGCCCTATACGCCCGCCACCCTGACCCGCATCTGCGATCACGTCGACGAGGTTCAGGAGACGCTGGGCCGGCGGATGTTGCTGGAAAACCCCTCTTCCTACCTCGCATTTGCCGAAAGCACGCTGGAAGAGACCGATTTCCTGCGCGAAGTGACCGCGCGGACCGGCTGTGGCCTGCTTCTTGACGTGAACAACGTCTTCGTCTCCGCAACCAATCTCGGCTACAGCCCACAGGACTATCTTGCAGCGTTTCCGATGGCGGCGGTCGGCGAAATCCATCTCGCGGGGCATGACACGGATCATGACGATCACGGCGCGCCCCTGCTGATCGACAGCCATGGCCGCGAAGTGGCAGAACCGGTCTGGGCGCTGCTGGATCTGGCGCTGGCGCAGGGCGGCGCGCGGCCGCTGCTGATCGAATGGGATACCGATGTGCCCGACTGGCCGGTCCTTGCGGCCGAAGCCCGCCGGGCGGAGGCCGCGCTGACGCGGGTGCCGGCATGACGCGCGCTTTGGCACCGCATCAGGGGGCGCTGCCCCCTCGGCCTGCGGCCTCACCCCCGGGATATTTATCGCCCGAAGAAAGCCCGCAGACCGCCCCCATGACCGGCGCAAGCGCCACGGAAATCACCTTTCGCGCGGGGCTGATGGATGCCACGCGGCCTGTCCCGGATGCCCTGACCGATGGCGCCGGGCGTCCGGCGGGGCGGCGGTTCGACGTCTATCGCAATAACGTGGCGGTGTCGCTGCGCGAGGCGCTGGAGACCGGCTTTCCAGCCGTCGCCAAGCTGATCGGGCCGGAGAATTTTTCCCGCGCGGCAGGGATGTATCTGCGCGCGGCACCGCCGGACTCGCCGGTGATGATGCATTACGGCACGGGCTTTCCCGCGTTTCTGGCGGGCATCGAGGCCTTGCGCGGGATCGGCTACCTGCCCTGCGTTGCGCGGTTGGAGCTGGCTCTGCGGGCCAGTTACCATGCCGCCGATGCGCCGGTGCTGGACGCGGCGCGGCTGGCTGCATTGGACGAGGACAGCCTGATGCGCGCACGCCTGACGGTCGCCCCCGCGACCCGCGTTCTGCGGTCGCCCTGGCCGGTGCGGTCGATCCATCGCTATGCGCTGATCCCCGGCAGCCCCAAGCCTCAGGCACGTGCGGAGGATGTTGTCGTCACCCGTCCTGCGTTCGACCCCGCAACAAACCTGCTGCCGCCCGGTGGCGCCGATTTCCTGACGACCCTGCAAGGCGGCGGCTGTTTCGGCGACGCGCTGGCCGCGGCGGGCACGGCCTTCGATCTGTCTGCCACGCTGTCGCTCCTGTTGCAGCAGGGCGCCTTTTCCGATCTCACCCGCGCCTGAGGAGCTGCCCATGGACCGTCTCGTTTCCCTGCATCACCGGATCTTCGGGCCTGTCGACCGGCTGGGCCGCGAACTGATCCCGCTATTGGCGCGGTTGGTCTTTGCCGCGACTCTGCTGCGCTACTACTGGGCCTCCGCCGGGACCAAGGTCTGGGACCGCAAGGGCGAGGAGGGGCTTCTCGATTTCTTCACGCTGGAATCGGGGGTCTATGCGCAGATGTTTCCCAAGGCCTTCGAGGCCGTGAATTACAATCCCGATAACCTCGGCCTGCTTTACGGGGTGGTGGCCTACGCGGGGACCTACGCGGAGTGGCTTCTGCCGCTGCTGATCCTGCTGGGCCTGTTCACGCGCCTTGCCGCACTGGGCATGATCGGCTTTGTCCTTGTGCAGACGCTGGTGGATGTCACCGGCCATGGCGGAACGCTGGGCGCGCTGTTCGACAGCCGCTACGGGTTGATCGACGAGCGTGGCCTCTGGGTCTTTGTGCTGCTGGTTCCCGTCATCCTTGGCGCGGGGTCTGTGTCGGTCGACCGGCTGCTGGGTCTCAACACGTCACCGGCCCCTCTGCGGACCTGACCGGGGCACGCGCCCGGTGCGCGGCGGCCACGGCTGCGCGCCGTCCCGGGGTCAGAAATGCGCTCTCGGTTCATCCGGTTTGCCCGCGGCAAGCGCCAGAACGCCGCCCAGACCGGCAAAGGCGATCGGGAACATGGTAAAGACATTGAACCCGAAGGCATAATAGAAGCCCGCCGCCGACAGGAGCAGGAGCACCCCACCCCAGAGCGCCCGCGCCTTGGCCATCGCGCCGCCGGCGATCGCCAGCATCGGCGCAAGGATCGACGCCGCGCGCACCGCCTGCGGATCGTCGAACATGCCGAACAATTCCTCGACCTCGCCCATGTTGCGCGCAAGTTCGGTATAGCCGAAACCGAAAAACCCGACGATCATGCCGATTACGCCGGCAATGATTCCCAGCGTCAGCGCCGCATTCCGCATCTCTGTGTCCTCTTTCCGAAAAGAAATCCCTGCCCGGCCCCAGCCCGGCAGCGTCCGGACGAAGAAACCCGGCCCTGCCACGCCTGAGCCGCGACCCATATGCACAGCCCCTGTGCCGCCCGTCCCGGCGGGCGCGGTCAAACAAGCCCGAGCGCCGCCTGTGCCGTCCTGTCCCAGCCCAGAACCATCCGGTCGCCATCGACAATCAGCGGCCTTTTCATCAGCGCGGGATGCCGATCAAGCAGCACCTCGGGCGCCAGTTCGCGCGCCGCCTCGTCGAGACCGCGCCATGTGGTCGAACGCCTGTTGATCAGCGCCGCGCCAAAGCGGTTCAGCGCCGCGGCACGCACGTCATCCGGCAGGCCGTCGGCGCGGATGTCCACGACCTCCGCCCCCGGCAGCGCCTGCTTCGCCTTTCGGCAACTGTCGCAGGACTTCAATCCGTAAATGATCATGCTCAATCCCGTGGCATATCCGTGCCTTTACCGGGGAGATAGGCAAATTTTCCCGCAAATGCGAGGGGAGGCCTCTTGTTTTTCGCCTATCTGCGCTAAACTCAATTTCGCTGATAGTGCGTTCGAGGATCGTATCGGTCGCGGCTGGATGGTCGGGACCGGCAGGTCGGACAAGGCACGAACAGCCATCCTCGTCGACCGCGCGGATGAACGTCAGGATCTGAATAGGAGCACGGGACACATGCCGCACGGCACCGTGAAATGGTTCAACACCACCAAAGGCTACGGCTTCATCGCCCCGGATGATGGGGGCAAGGACGTCTTCGTCCACATTTCGGCAGTTGAGCGTTCGGGCCTCACCGGTCTGGCAGACAACCAGAAGGTCAGCTTTGAAATGCAGGAAGGCCGCGACGGCCGGACGATGGCGTCGGATCTGCAACTGCTCTGACCCGGCGGACAAGGCACCCCCCGCCCGCCCAGCACCGAGCCCGCGTCGCCGCGCATGCGGTGCGCCAATCTGTGTCGACCACCCCGCAGCATTTGAAACAAATGCCGGGCGCAATTTTGTTACGCGTAGGGCGAACAGACGCTAGACTTGGGCACGTTGGGCCGGGCATCCTTGACCATGACATTTCCCCGGCCGGATGGACGCATCTTGCCGGAGGTTCGCATGACAGGCGCATGGATGACATCACGTTGGGCTGCCCTGCTGGGCAGTCTGACCGGTATTGCCATCCTCGTCGTGGCAGTAAAGCAGTTGCCTCCCCTGACGGAAGGCGGGCTGGGGCAGACAACCGTCCCCGCCTATAACCGTGTGCCGGCGCCGGTCGATGAGGCTGCCTATTGCCGCGACAACCTTCAGGATGTCGATTGTGCCTGCTTCGGGCGCAAGGCCGGGCACGTAATGGATGCCCGGCATCCCAATCTGCCCGGTGCGCTTTACGTCGACCGCTGGGATCTGGCGCGCGGGCAGGCCGGCACGGCCTGCTAAAGCCGGATGTGTGCACCGATTCTCTGGCCCAAGGGACCGATCCGGCGCCACCTCTCAAGCCTCCTGCAACCGCCGCGCCTCTTCCCCTGCCAGCCGGATCAAGACCTCCATATACGGCTTTTCCAGATCCTCGGTCCGCACCGCGGCATACAATCGCCGGGTCAGCCCCTGCTCCGTCAGAGGCCGGGTGATGTAATCCGAGCTGTATTTGACCTCCCGCACCACCCAGTCCGGCAGCACCGACACACCCCGGTTCGACGCCACCAGCAGCAGGATCACCGCCGTCAGTTCCACCTGCCGGAGCGCCGCGGGTTCCACCTTCGCCGGCGTCAACAACTGGCTGAAGACATCCAGCCGCGCCCGGTCGACCGGATAGGTGATCAAGGTCTGCCCCCGAAAATCCGCCGCCTCGATCCACGGCTTCTGCGCCAGCGGATGACTGGCGGAGGCGACGAAAACCGGGCTGTAGTCGAACAGCGGCCGAAATGTCACCCCCGGCAGATCCTCCGGATCGGAGGAGATCACCACATCCACCTCCTCCTTCATCAGCGCCGGCAGCGCGTCAAAAGCCAGACCGGGACGGATATCCACATCCACATCGCCAAACTGCTTGCGAAAGCTTTCCAGCACCGGAAACAGCCATTCGAAACAGGCGTGGCATTCGATGGCGATATGCAGCCGGCCCGCCTTGCCCTCGCGCAGCCCGTCGAATTCCGCCTGCAACGCCTCGACCTGCGGCAGGACCTGCTCGGCCAGCCGCAGCAGCCGCATCCCCGCCGCCGACAGTTTCATCGGCTTGGACCGCCGCACGAACAGTTCCACCCCGGCCTGATCCTCCAGCCCCTTGATCTGATGCGACAGCGCCGACTGGGTGATGTTCAACTGCTCCGCCGCGCGTGCCACGCCGCCCGCCTGATGGATGGCCCGAATGGTCCGCAAATGTCTGAATTCGATGTGCATGGGCGTCTTCCTGCGGTGTGACTCATGTTGAACTTGAGATTTATGAGTTTGTCTCACAGTGCCATTCATGCGACAAGGCCACAACAAAGAGAGGATTGACCATGCAGCGCCCCGAGATCTCGCTCGAATTCTTCCCGCCGAAAAACATCGAGGCGACCTTCCGCCTCTGGGACGCGGTGAATGTTCTGTCGCCTCTCGGACCCCGGTTCGTCTCCGTGACCTATGGCGCGGGCGGCACGACCCGCGACCTGACGCGCGACGTGGTCGCCACCCTGCACAAACATTCGGGTCTGCGCACCGCCGCCCATCTGACCTGTGTCAATGCCACCCGCGAGGAGACCCTCGGGATCGCGGATGACTTCGCCGCCGCCGGCGTGACCGACATCGTCGCCCTGCGCGGCGATCCCCCGAAAGGCGCGTCCGGCTTCACCCAGCACCCCGACGGCTTCGCCGATTCCATCGAACTGATCGAGGCCCTGGCCAAGACCGGCAAATTCACCATCCGCGTGGGCGCCTACCCGGATTGCCATCCGGAGGCCGCAAGCCAGCAGGCCAACATCGACTTCCTGAAGCGCAAGCTGGATGCCGGCGCAACCGAGGCGCTGACTCAGTTCTTCTTCGAATCCGAAAGCTTTTTCCGCTTCCGCGACGCCTGCGCCAAGGCGGGTATCGAAAAGGCCATCGTGCCCGGCATCCTGCCGATCGAAAACTGGAAAGGCGCGCGCCGCTTCGCCGAAAGCTGCGGCACATTCATCCCGACCTGGGTCTCCGATGCCTTCGAAAAGGCCACGCGCGACGGCCGCGAGGATCTCCTGGCAACCGCGATCTGCACCGAGCTGTGCTCCGAACTGGTCGAGGGCGGCGTGGACAAGCTGCATTTCTACACGCTCAACCGTCCCGAACTGACCCGCGACGTCTGCTTCGCCCTCGGCGTCACGCCAGAGGTCGCCCTCGAAGAAGTGGCCTGACAAGGGGCGCATATCGGAAATCCATAGGGCCACCCCCGGTGGCCCGCACGCCCGGGTTAACCACCCTAGAGCCAAACCCGGCCATAGGGCCGTTCCCCTGACCCCCGCCCCAGTGGCGGGGCTTGGCATGTTGCGCACCACTCCCCCTTCTTCGGGCGAACAAATATCCCGGGGGTGAGGCCGCAGGCCGAGGGGGCAGCGCCCCCTTCCGCCAATCCACCATTCGTCCCGGCGGCGCCGCTCCGGGCGATCCCGCTTTCACCTGAACATCGGGGGGCGCGCATCGACCCATGCGCCCTCTGCGGCGCCACTGCGGGCCACCGCAAAGACCGCCGCCATCGACCGCAGCCCATCCTCCGCCCGGGGATAGAGATTCGCCGCCGGATCCATCTCGCGGCCTTCTTTCCGCGCCCGGATCGCCTCGGCCAGATCGTTGTAGAGATTGGCAAAGGCCAGCGGCATCCCCTCCGCATGGCCCACCGTCACACGGCTGGCCCGGTCCGCTTCGGGCGACAGGCCGGCGGCGCCCCGTTCGATGGTTTCCAGCCGCCCGCCCAGCGGCATCCAGTAAAGCTGGTTCGGCTGTTCCTGCGCCCAGCGCAGCCCGCCCTTCTCGCCGAAGACCTGCAAGGTCAGTCCATGTTGCCGGCCCAACGCCACCGAAGAGGTCCACAGCCGCCCGACCGCCCCGCCGTCGAACCGCAGGTTCACCATCGCGTCATCCTCCAGCTCGCGGCTCGCGATGCAGGACACCGTGTCCGCCGACAGGCGCTCCGCCTCCTGCCCGATGACAAAGGCCGCCATGTGCAGCGCGTGGATGCCACAATCGGCGAATTGCGCCGACACCCCGGCCTGCGCCGGATCGTAGCGCCAGCGCACCCGCGGATTGTCCGCGTCACCCGCATCCGCGTGATGCCCGTGGGCGAATTCCGCCTTCACCAGCCGGATGCGGCCCAGATCGCCGCGCGCCACCATGGCCCGCATGTGCCGCACCAGCGCATAGCCCGAATAGCCGTAATTCACCGCGCAGATCCGCCCGCTCTCGCGCGCCAGACCGACGATCTCCTCGCCCTCCTCGACGGTCATGGTCATCGGCTTTTCGCACAGCACGTGAAACCCCGCCTCCAGATAGGCTTTCGTGATCTCGAAATGCGTCGCGTTCGGCGTGGCCACCGTCACAAGGTCCACGCGGTCCTCCCGCGCCGCCTCGCCCGCCAGCATCTCACGCCAGTCGCCATAGGCCCGGTCGACCGCCAGCCCCAGCCGCGCGCCATAGGCCCGGCCCGCCTCGGGCCGGTGGTCCAGCGCGCCCGCCGCAAAGTCGAAGGCGCCGTCCAGCGCCGCGCCCAGCCGGTGCGCTGGCCCGATCTGGCTGCCTTCGCCGCCGCCGATGATCCCCCAGTTCAATCTTGCCATGCTCATTCTCCGTGCATGTCCTGTGCATGCTTTGTGTATGCCGCCTGCCCGGATGTTTTCCGGTCCGGAAATGTTCAGAAATCGCTGACCGGAACCCAGTTCCGCACCGCCGCGGAGGCCCGCGCCGCCGCGATCACCCGATGCACCTCCAGACCGTCGCGGAACGTCGGCCAGACCGGTGCGCCGCCCTCGATGGCGGTCAGAAAATCCTTGGCCTCGATGATGATCTGATCCTGATAACCGGTGCCATGCCCCGGCCCAAGACAGAAGGGCTTGTAATCCGGATGCGCCGGTCCGGTCAGGATCCTGCGGAACCCCGACTGCGCCTCCGGCGCCGCGCAATCATACAGCCAAAGCGCGTTCTGATCCTCCTGGTCAAAGCGGATCGCGCCCTTTTCTCCCGTGACTTCATAGGCATAGCCCATCTTGCTGCCCGCGGCCACGCGGCTGGCGAAAAGCTGCCCCAATGCGCCGCTTTCAAAGCGCAAGGTCATCAACACCTGGTCGTCATTGGTCACCGTGACGCCGTTGCGCTCGGGGAAAACCGTCTCCATCACCGCGTTGACCTCGGCGATCGGGCCACCCAGCGCCAGCGCGGCATTGACGGGATGCGGCACCAGATCGCCCATGCAGCCATTGGCCGCCCCCTGTGAGCGCCATGGCGGCAGAAAGGACGCAAGGTGGAAATCCTCGGTATGCTGGATCCGCAGATGATGCAGCCGCCCCAATTCTCCCTGCGAAATCAGCTGCCTGGCATATTGCGTGGCCGGTGTCCGCGAATAATTGTAGGCCACCATGTTGGCCACCCCGGCGCGCTCCGCGGCGCTGACCATGGCCCGGGCCTCGGCCAGATCCAGACCCATCGGCTTTTCGCACAGCACCGGTTTGCCCGCCGCAAAGGCCGCCTCCGCGATCTCGCGATGGGTGGCCTGCGGCGCGGCGATGACCACCGCCTCCACTTCCGGGTCCGCCACCAGCGCGCGCCAGTCCTCCGCCGCGTGATCGAACCCATAGGCTTCGGCATACCGCGCGCCGCTTTGCGGTGTGGATCCGCAGATCGCCGCCAGACGCGGCTTCAGCCGCGTTTCGAAAACCGTGCCGACCGCGGCAAAGGCGGCGGAATGCGCCTTGCCCATGTAGCCGCCGCCGACAATTCCGATCCCGATGCGCGCCATGATGATCCCCCCTGTTAGCGCCGCAACTCTTGCAAGGCACAAACCGGCGGGACAAGGGCTATTTCGGCGCGCGCTTCACCAGACCCAGCTTTTCTCTCACCGCTGAGGGGCCGATCACCCGCGCGCCCATCGCTTCGATGATGCCGACGGCACGCGCCACCAGTTGCGCATTGGTGGCCAGCACCCCCCGGTCGAGAAACAGATTGTCCTCCAGGCCCACGCGCACATGGCCGCCCGCCAGAACAGAGGCCGCCACATAAGGCATCTGGTTGCGCCCCAGCCCGAAGGCGCTGAAACACCAATCCCGCGGCACATTGTTGACCATCGCCATGAAAGTGTTCAGATCGTCCGGCGCGCCCCAGCGCACCCCCATGCAAAGCTGCACGAGGGCCGGCCCCTCAAGCACGCCCTCCTCGACCAGCTGCCGCGCAAACCACAGATGCCCGGTGTCGAAGGCTTCGATCTCCGGCTTGACGCCCAATACCGTCATCCGCGCGCCCATCTCGCGCAACATGCCCGGCGTGTTCGTCATGACGTAATCGGCCTCATCGAAATTCATCGTTCCGCAATCCAGCGTGCAGATCTCCGGCAGGCATTCGGCGATATGGACCACCCGTTCCGCAGCGCCAACCATGTCTGTGCCGGCCGGATTCACCGGCAAGGGGGCAACGGTCGAACCAAAGGTGATGTCGCCGCCCATCCCGGCGGTCAGATTCAACACCACATCGACGTCCGAGTCGCGGATCCGCTCCGTGACCTCGCGGTAGAGCGCCGGATCGCGCGACGGCGCGCCGGTCTCGGGATCCCGCACATGGCAATGCACCACTGCCGCCCCCGCGCGGGCCGCCTCGATCGCGCTCTCGGCGATCTGGCGTGGCGAACGCGGCACATGCGGGCTGCGGTCCTGCGTGCCGCCCGATCCCGTCACCGCACAGGTGATGAAGACCTCTTTGTTCATCTCAAGCGGCATCCCCGCCTCCCCTTGTTGCCCTTGCCGTCCGAAGGCCGTCCATCTCGCCGCCCCGAAACCGGATCAGCCCATGCGCGCCAACTACCCGGCCGGGCCGACAGGGCAGCGGATTGCTCCCCTCGCCTGACCCGTCAAATGGCCCGCCCAAGCGCCCATAGCGCCGTCAGGCACTTTCAAGCACCGGCATATCCGCGCCCGGCGCGCGGCGATAGCCCGCCAATGGCCTATGGTCGATGCGCGTTTCAGCGCATCCCTCACCTCGTTCCGAATTGCCCGCACCATTGGCGGCACCCTGCCCCCGAGACCATCGGACAAGTCGCGCGAGGCGTCCAACACAACAACGCGCCCGCGCACCGGAGTCCCGGTATCTCCAACTGCACGCGCTCAGGGCCAACAAGCACGATCATCACGCGCCCGGGACCCGCGCTGCAGGACAGCCTCTACAACGGGCCGAGCGACATCGACCCACCTCTTTCGCCCTTTGGCAAGCCGGGTAAATTGAGTATTTTCAAGAGAGAAGAAGACAAACGGGTGTTTCTTCTCTCCATAAATACTCATTCCATCCCCCGACGCACGCGCGCCGACGAAAAATTCGGGCGCAACCTGTCCAAGGGCGGGAAAACCTTCCCTCAGCGAATATGCACGGGGCCTCCGAGTTACCTTCAAAGTCCTTGAACAGCATTGGCTTGCCGGGGTCTATGACTTGCAAGGCATGGCCAAGATATTCCCGCAGGCCGCCGGCAGGGCTGCATCCCTCGCCAGAGTCCCGGGGCCGTGAGCCCCCGCCCTGCGCATCGATTTCTGTCGCCAAGTCGGCAACCGCCCCGCCGCGGTCCTGACATCTTGCGGTTTTCCGGGCGACAGGATTGCCCCGTCTGCAAATGTCAGCCGTCAGGTCCACACAAGGGCACGTCCGACCGTTCGCCATCAGGCTCTTGGGATGAGGAAATCGCCGCGGCAGCGCAATCACCTCTCCACGCCTTCACGGGATCGCGCGCCTGCACCGCAGCGGACCGCCCGAAACCCGGCCAGCGCAGCCATGGTGCCCGCGCCCTCTTCCGCGGCCGCCGCGGCACTTTCGTCAGGTCGCACCGCAGCGGCGCATGTTCGGCACATGCGCCGCTGCAAGCCGCGATCAGTCGGCGGCGACCGTTTCCTGCCGCTGTTCGCCAAGGCCCTCGATCCGGACCACCATCACGTCGCCCGGACGCAGGAATCGCTGCGGCTTCATGCCCATGCCCACGCCTTCCGGCGTTCCGGTGGCGATGATGTCTCCGGGCACAAGCCGCATGAATTGCGACATGTAGGAAATGATCTCGGCCACGCCGAAGATCATGTCGGAGGTATCGCTGTCCTGAACTGTCTCGCCGTTGAGATCCAGACCGACCTTCAGCGCCTGCGGATCCGGCACCTCGTCCGCCGTCACCAGCCAGGGGCCGGT
>CAZRZN010000120.1:0-12009 GCA_964604565.1 uncultured Rhodobacterales bacterium | reverse complement strand
CGGCGGGCTGGTTTGCCCGAGATGGCGCGACGATGGACAGGGTGGCGCAGGCCTATCAACTGGAGGAGGGCAGGGCGCCGCGCCAGTTGCTGCTGCCGGTCGATATCTGGGCCCGCGCCAGCGCCGAGACGATCGACGCGCTGGCCCCCGGTCTTGCGCAACTGGAGGCCCGCCTTGGCCCCGCGCGTCCTGTCCGCGTCAGCCCCGCGGGGCTGGAGGCGTGGCGCGAGACCTTTCGCATCTGCCAAGCCTCGGAAATCTGGGATGTTCACGGGGACTGGGTCAGTCAGAACACGCCGGATTTCGGCCCCGGCATCAAGCAGCGGTTCGAGATCGCCGCACAGATCCCGCCGGAGACGGCGCAGGCCGAACAAGCCGAAAAGGCCCGTATCGCCGCGCATATCCGATCGCTGCTGCCACCCGATTGCGTGATGGTTCTGCCGACAAGCCCCGATCCCGCGCCATTCCTGTCCGACCCAGAGGATACGCTAAACAGTTTCCGCATGGCCGCTTTCGAGATGCTCTGCGTGGCGGGCCTGTCCGGTCTTCCGCAACTGTCCGTGCCTGCGGGCCGGGTAAACGACGGTCCCGTCGGATTGAGCCTGATGGGCGCGACGGGACAGGAGCGTCAGCTGATCGCGCTGGCGGCCGCGCTTGAATAACGGTTGCAAAGAAAGCGGCCAAAAAGACAAACGGAGTTCACACCATGTCAAACCCGGTAGACAATGCAAAGGCCTGCGTGGAAGCCTATCTGGAACGATCCATGATCCCCGACCCGGAGGGCGCGGCGGCCTATGTGGCGGACGACCTTGCGATCACCTTCACCGGGGGGCGCAAATTTTCCCGCCCGGCGGAAACATCGGCGTTCAATGCCAAGCGTTACAAATGGGTGAAGAAACGGTTCCTGCGCACCGATGCCGCGCTCGATCCGGCGACCGGGGACGTGCATGTCTACAATACCGGCTACCTTTACGGCGAATGGCCCGATGGGACACCCTTCGATGGCAATCGATACATGGATGAATTTGTCGTGCGCGATGGCAAGATCGTCAGCACGAATGTCTGGAACGACAGTGCGGAAATCCTGCTACACCGCGCCGGGATTGCCGAAGCGCCTCTTTGACCGGATCGGCACTGCGGGGCAGGGGCGGCACATCCCTTGACGTCTGTCGGCATCAATAGGTCTGGCATATGGCGCCTGTCTGGCGCATGGTCGGGGCATGTTGGAAAAGCACACTGTCCCGATCGAGGATGTCAGAGTCCCGCTCAAGCGCAAGAAAACGCTGGATGAGGCGAAGGTTCAGGTGATCGCGGAAAGCATCATCGAAAACGGGCAGACCACCCCGATACAAGTGCGCACCGACGGAAGCGGCTATATCCTTGTTGAGGGTCTCCATCGGCTGGAGGCGCTTCGTCTGCTGGGAGAGTCCTCTGTCGAGGCCTATCTGGTCCGCGCCCGCCTGCATTGATCCGCCGGGATCGGCACCGCGCGGTGCGATCCGCAGGCGCCCGGTATCGATCGGCCAGTGTCCGTCGTCCCGTATCAAGGTGCCGTCAGGCGGTCCGGGCGCCGCGATGCCTCAGATTTCCGCCGTCAATACCAATCAAGGGCGGAGACGTTCTCCTTCATCACGATATGTGCTGGCAAGAAGACGGAGGACGGCACCGGCTGACCGGCCCGGCGGCGCAGGATCATCCGCAGACCTTCGCCAAGGACCGCATGATGATCCGTCGCGATCTGTGCCCCCAATTGGTTTTCCAGCAAGAGCGTTTTCAGAGGTGCGAAAACCTCATGTCCGATGATGAAGGTCCGCCGCTCCGGTGGTTGATCGGCGACGGCGCGGGCAAGGCCCACGACCCCGGATGAGGGGGAATAGACCGCATCCACCTGCTGGCCCTTGGCGCGCAGCCCTTCAAGCAAGGACTGCGCCTCGTCGTTGGACCCGCCGGAGGTCAGCAATTCCACGATGCGGCCCTTGAAGTTCAGATCCCGCAGCGTGGAACGGAACCCCATTTCCCGCTCCCCCTCCGAACGCCAGTTGCGGCCGATATGCAGGGCGATGAGCTGATCCTCGGAATTTCCGCGCAGCGCAACGAGGCGCGCGGCCAGCCGTCCCGCAACCATCTGGTCCATGCCGACGTAGCACAGGCGGCGCGTGCCGGGGAAATCCGTGGTCACGCAGACGACTTCGGTTCCCGCCTCCACGACGGCGTTGATCTGGGCGACGATCGCCTCGCTTGTGCGTGCCGCAAGGATCAGCCCATCCAACCCCCGCGCCAGCAGTCCGATCTCTTCCGCGCGCCGCTCCACATCGTCGGACGGAAGGTGCAGGATCCTGGGTTCGTGCCTGAGCCCGGTGCGCCTTGCCCATTCTGGTATCAATGCCTGGTAGCCCGCGACCACGAGCTTGGAGGAATTGAGCACGAAGCCCAGCCTCAGGTCCCGCACGTCTGACGGCACACCCCGCCCATCAGAGTGGCGAAGCGCGTCGATCGCCGCCTCGACCTTTCGCCGGGTCTTGTCCCGCACGCCCGGACGATTGTTCAGAACACGGTCCACGGTCGCGGTGCTCAAGTCCGCCGCATAGGCGATCTGCTTGACCGAAGGACGTGTCGATTCGTCGTGATTCGTGATGTTCGATCCTCCACTCCGGCGTTGGTGGTCCGCCGTTCACCAAAATAACATCAAAAGATGTCTTTCTGATCAAAACTTCTAGACGGATGCCTCTCCTGACGTCAGTGTGCTTTGAAACGAGGCAACTGACAATAGGGAGGATGTTGTGATTTCATACTTTGGTAAGAGGGCTTGCGCGGCCTTGATCGCCGTCGCCATCGCCGCCCCGGCCGCTCAGGCGGAGAGCGTTCTGCGCTATATGGGCCTTTCAAAACTTGACATGATCGACCCGATCTGGACCACCAACTATAGTGTGCGCGACCACGGCTACCTGATCTACGACACGCTCTTTGCGCAGGATGCCGATGGTGTCGTGCAACCTCAAATGATTGATACGTGGTCGGTCAGTGACGATCAGCTGACTTATACCTTCACCCTGCGCGATGGTTTGATGTTCCATGACGGCGCGGCAGTGACCAGTGACGACGTCATTGCCTCGCTCACCCGCTGGATGGAAAAGGACACATTCGGCGTGGAGATCAAGAACCGCCTTGCCGAGATGCAGGCGGTGGATGACACGACCTTTACCATCGCCTTGAACGAACCCTTCGGCCTGCTGATCGAGGCGCTCGGCAAGACGGCCTCGAACGTGCCCTTCATCATGCCGGCGCGCGTCGCCTCGGCGTCGCAGGATGAGCAGATTTCCGACCCCACCGGGTCCGGACCTTTCGTCTTTGTCCAGGAGGAATGGCAGCCGGGCGTCAAGGCGGTCTATGCCAAGTTCGAAGATTACGTGCCCCGGTCCGACCCGCAATCGGGTCTGGCGGGTGGCAAGGTCGTGAAGGTCGACAAGATCGAACGGCTGTTCTTTCCCGACGACATTACCGCCGTGAACGCGCTGGTCGCCGGAGAAGTCGACTATATCCCGCAATTCCAGCCCGATCTGATCCCGATCCTTCAGGCTGCGGGAGATATTGTCGTCAAGCCGCACAATCCGCTTGGCCAGACGATCCAGATCATTCCGAATTTCCTGCAACCGCCGACCGACGATGTGCTGATCCGGCAGGCGATGCAGCTTGCCCTGGGGCAGGAGGATTACATGACCTCGTTCCTCGGGGCGTATGACGATCTGTATCAGATCTGCCCCTCGATCTTCATGTGCGGCACCCTGCTGGAGAACGATGCCAATGCAGAGCGCCAGATGACCCGCGACATCGAGGCGGCCAAGGCCCTGCTGGACGAGGCGGGATATGACGGCACGCCGATTACACTGCTGCACGCAACCGATATCAGCGATCAGCGGGCTGGCGGGTCGGTCACCGCGCAGCGCCTGCGCGAGGCGGGCTTTGTCGTCGATGTCGCCGTGTCCGACTGGTCCACCGTGGCGCAGCGCCGCGCCAACAAGGGGCCGATCTCCGAGGGGGGCTGGAACGTGTTCCAGACCGGATGGGACGGCATGGCCCTGCAAAGCCCGTTGACCAACGTTTACGTCAGCGGCGCCTGCGACGACGCATGGTACGGCTGGAATTGCTCGGAGACGCTTCAGCAGCTCAAGCAGGACTTCATCAAGGCCAGCAGCGACGAAGAGCGCAAGCGGATCGGTGCGGCGATCCAGGAGGAAGCCTACGAGATCGTTTCCGTCATCATGATGGGGCAATACACCCAGGCAAGCGCATGGTCCGAAAAGCTGAAGGGCATGGAGCAGGCCCCGATGTCGACCAACCTCTGGGGCGTGTCCAAGGAGGAATGACCTGATCCCGCTGGCCGGCGCCCCGGCGCCGGCCTTGCTGCGCCATGACCGAAAGCCCCCTCTCGATGCTTCTTTACATAGTCAAACGGCTTCTTGCCTCCGTGCCGATCATCCTGTTCGTGGCGGTCTTCGTCTTCATGCTCAGCCACATGGCGCCGGGCGATCCCGCCTCCCTGATCGCGGGGGAAAACGCGACACCCGAACAGATCGCCAAGATCCGCGACCGATTGCACCTGAACGAGCCGCTTCTGGTGCAGTTCTGGATCTGGTTTTCCGACCTTCTCCGGTTGGATCTGGGCGCCTCGATCTTTTCTGACAAGCCCGTGACGGAACTGATCGCCGCCCGGCTTGAACCGACCCTGATGCTGGCAGCGGTGACGATCGTGTTGACCATCTGCCTTGCCGTTCCCGCCGGTGTGCTGGCCGCGTGGAAGGTCAATTCCGTCTCTGACCGTTCCATCATGATCCTGTCGGTGCTGGGCTTCTCCGTTCCGGCGTTCCTGATCGGCTATGCCAACATGTATATCTTCTCGATCAAGCTGGGGTGGTTCCCGGTGCAGGGTTACAAGCCGCTGGCGGACGGTCTGTTGGGCACCCTGCGGTCCGTGGCATTGCCGTCGCTGACTATCACGTTGGTTTTCTGGGCCCTTGTCGCGCGGATCACACGGGCGGCGATGATCGAGATCCTGCAAGAGGGATACACGCGGACGGCGCGCGCCAAGGGGCTGAGCGAGGCGAAAGTGCTGTTCGTTCACGCGCTCAAGAATGCGGGCGTTCCGGTCGCGACGGTCGTCGGCGTCGGCATCGCCATCCTGATTTCGGGCGTGGTGGTCACCGAATCCGTGTTCAACATTCCGGGCATCGGGCGCCTCGTGGTCGACGCGATCACGCAGCGCGACTTTCCGGTGGTGCAGGGCACGATGATCTTCTTTTCCGCGATGCTGATCGTGGTCAATCTGCTGGTCGATCTGAGCTATGGCCTCTTCGATCCGCGTGTCCGGTACTGAGCCATGACCGCGAAGGCAGACGAAACCCCGCAGACCGCAAGGATGCAGCGTTCGCGCGCCGCGGATTTCCGCCGCTTCCTGCGCGAGTTCACGTCCGGACCCGTGGAAAAGGTGGCCATGACGATCATCGTCGCCGCCATCCTGATTTCCATCTTTTCGCCGCTGGTGATCCAGAATTATTCCGAGATCGATCCGTTGAGCCGGATGCAACCGCCAAGCATGGACCATCTCTTCGGGACGGATCACCTTGGGCGTGACGTGTTCGCACGGTCCATGGTGGGGACCCGCAACTCGCTTGTCATCGGGTTCAGTGTCGCGATCCTGGCAACGCTGATCGGCGGGACGCTCGGCCTTGTCGCCGGTTTCATGAAGATCGGGGACCGGCTGATCATGCGCCTGATGGACGGGTTCATGGCGATCCCCAGCGTTCTTCTGGCCATTGCGCTGGTCGCCCTTTTGGGGTCCAGCATCCTGACCATCATCATCGCGATCACCGTGCCCGAAACGCCGCGTATGGCACGCATCGTCCGCAGCGTCGTCGTCTCGCTGAAGGAGATGCCCTTCATCGACGCGGCGGTGACGATGGGGACGCCGAGGTGGAAGATCCTGTTCCGGCATCTACTGCCCAACACCGTGGGCGCGCTGTCGGTGCAGGCCACCGCTACCTGCGCCAGTGCGATCATCACAGAGGCGATCCTCAGTTTCCTTGGCGCTGGCACGCCCCCCGACATTCCCAGCTGGGGCGGCATCATCGCGGAAAGCCGGGTTTTCTTTCAGATTTCGCCCTGGGCCATCGCCTTTCCCGGTCTGATGCTGTCCCTGCTGGTTCTCGCGGTGAATATTCTGGGCGACCGTCTGAGAGAAGTGCTTGACCCGCGCATTGCACGCAGGAGGGGGTGACGTGACAGACCCGCTCCCCATCCTTCAGGTTGAGGGCCTCGATATCCGCTTTGGTGCGTCGGACGCGCCGCCGACGGTCGAGGACCTGTCGTTCCACATCCGTGCCGGAGAAACGCTGTGTCTTGTCGGGGAAAGTGGCTCTGGCAAGTCGATCAGCGCGATGAGCCTTCTGGGACTCCTGCCCGACACGGCGCATGTCTCGGCCCGGAAAATTGTCTTCGACGGCGTCGAAATCGACAGCCGCGATCCGAAGGCCCTCAAGCGCTTGCGCGGGCAGGGCATCGCCATGATCTTTCAGGATCCGATGTCGTCGCTCAACCCGGCCTTTACCGTGGGCTACCAGATGATCGAGGCGATCCGGCTGACCCCGGGCGTCGGCAAGAAAGCGGCGCGCGAAAAGGCGATCGGGTATCTGGAACTCGTGCGCATTCCCGATGCCGCGCGGCGGATGGACAGTTACCCGCACCAGCTTTCGGGCGGGATGCGGCAGCGCGTGATGATCGCGATGGCGCTGTCCCGCAATCCCAAGCTGCTCATCGCGGACGAACCGACCACGGCGCTGGACGTGACGATCCAGGCACAGATCCTCGGCCTGATCGACGATCTCAAGGAAAAGTTCGGCACGGCCGTCCTGTTCATCACGCATGATCTTGGGGTTGTTGCCGAGACCGCCGACAGGGTCGCGGTGATGTATGCCGGCAGACTGGTGGAAGCGGCAGGCGTCACAGCCGTCTTCGACGATCCGCGGCACGCCTACACCATCGGCCTGATGCAGGCGAGCCCGCGGGTCAACGATGCGCATCACCGGCTGAAGGACATCCCCGGCGCCGTTCCGGACGTGGCCGCCCGCCCGCCGGGATGCAGTTTCGCACCGCGCTGTGCCGTGGCGCTGGATGCCTGCCGCGTAACGGGCGCGGCGGCGCCCAGGGTCGACGGTGATCACATGAGCCGCTGCATCCGAAGCGGCGAGTTGCGCAGGCTGATGGAGATGCCGGATGACTGAGGCCTTGATAGAAACGCGGGGGCTGTCAAAAACCTTTCATCTTGGTCGCGGCCGGGATCTTCGTGCCGTAAGCGATGTGGATCTCACCCTGCGTCCCGGTGAGACGCTTGCGGTTGTTGGCGAAAGCGGCTGCGGCAAGTCCACGCTGGCACGGTTGCTGGTGCGGCTGGAACAGCCGACCGAGGGGGAAATCAACTTTGACGGGACGGATGTCTCCGGTTTGTCGGGACGGGCGGAAAAGGCATGGCGGCGGGGCGTCCAGATGGTCTTTCAGGATCCCAATACCTCGCTCAATCCGCGAATGACCGCCTATGATGCGATCCGCGAACCGCTGGACAACTTCCGCGAAGGAACGACGCAGGACCGCGACCGACGCGTGCACGACCTTTTGCTGCGGGTCGGTCTGAATGCCTCCCATGGCAGGCGCTACCCGCATGAGCTGTCCGGCGGTCAATGCCAGCGGCTGGGTATTGCCCGGGCGCTTGCGCTGCGGCCAAAGGTGGTGATCGCCGATGAGCCGGTGTCCGCGCTGGATGTCTCGATCCAGGCGCAGGTTCTCAACCTGATCATGGATCTGCAGGACGAACTTGGCATTGCCATCGTCTTTGTGTCGCACGACCTGTCCGTCGTGCGCCATGTCAGCGACCGCGTGATGGTCATGTATCTTGGCCGCGTCGTAGAGGAAGGCACGGCCGAGGCGGTGCTGAAAACACCGGCCCACCCCTATACTCAGGCGCTTCTGGCGTCTGTGCCGATAGATCATCCGTCGAAACGGCGCCAACGCCAGACCCTGCGCGGTGAAATCGCCAGCCCGCTCGATCCGCCGAGCGGTTGCGCGTTCCGCGCACGCTGCCCGCTGGCGGAGCCGCGATGCGCCCGGTCGGTGCCGGTGCTGCGACCTGTGGCAACCGGTGGCCGGGCCGCCTGTCACTTGCTGGAGGCGACTTGATGGATACCCCCGTAACATCGGCTCTTCACGCCGGGCTGTCTGCCGAGGTGCGCGCGCTGCTGGACTGGCACGCCAGACACGCACCGCCGCTGGACGCGGATATCGCCGAATTGCGGGCCTGGCACGATGTTGTCGGCGCGCGCTATGGCATCGCACCCGCACCGGTCGGTCTGGTGCGGGATATCGCGGTTGATGAAACCCACCATCCTGCGTCTGTCCGGGTCTACGAACCCATCGAGGGGGCGACCCGGGCGGCGATTTTCTTTGCCCACGGCGGCTCATGGATGCTGGGCAGCGTCGACAGCCATGATGGCCTGTGCCGCCGGATCTGCCAGGCGACCGGACTGACGGTGCTGAGCGCCGAATACGGTCTTGCGCCGGAGAACCCCTTTCCCCACCAGACCGAAGACTGCATACGCATCTTCGAGTGGGTGGGCGCCCACGGTCGCGAACTCGGGATTGATCCCGATGCGCTGATTGTCTGCGGTGACAGCTCTGGTGCGAACCTCGTGGCGGTGCTTGTGCATGAGTTGCAAAAACGCGATGCGGCGTTGCCCATGGCACAAATCCTGATCTATCCCAGTGTCGCGATGAGCAAACACCGAAGCTATGCATCATGGAAGACCTACGGCACCGGCTTTCTCATCGGTGAGAATTCCCTTGTCCGCACCATGAAACTTTACCTTCCGAACGACGCGGCACTTAAGGATCCTCGGGCCAGTCCCCTGTTATACGACAATTTTTCGGACCAGCCCCCGGCTCTGGTCATCACGGCCGATCACGACCCCATTCGGGATGGCGGGCGCGAATATGCCGCCAAACTCATCGCGGCCGGGGTCGATACGCGGTTTGTCGAATATCCGGGCACGATCCATGGTTTTCTGTCCTACGGCATTCCGCAGCGCCCCGTTGAAGATGCGCTGCGCGAGATCGGAACCTTTGTCAAAGGCATCCTTGCCGCGCGCTGTCCGAAGTGACCTGTGCCCCTGCGTCCTGTCGGATGCCGCCGCCGAACCCGATGTGCCGGGGAAATCCGGCTGGATTGTCAACGGCGGGGTAGACACCTGCCGCCGGGGCGGCGCCAACGGCAGCAAGTTTTGGGGTGAATGTCGCCACGGCGCGGCGCCGTCGACGGGAGAGGCAAGGTGACCCCAGGATGGGCCGGGCCATGCAGGCGCGCGGTGACGGGGCTGGCGTCGGGCAGGATACCTTTCCGCGTCAGCAGATGAGATCAGACATTCCTTCCTCGGGGCTCGGGAGCGGTGACCATCGGATTGCTCATGCGTGCCCTTCAAGCCGGTTGTTCTGACCGGCTTTAATTGAGTTGGGGTCGGTGGTCCCGTCTATCCTTTCCATCCATCCAGCCTCCATGGCCGGTGAACGTGAGCCTGATTTACCTTGGGGTGAAGAAAAAATTGAATTTTCCCGTTTAGCGGGTATCATCATATGCAGAAATCAATAGAGGGAGAGACAGGATGACCATCAGGGTTCTTCTCGGCGTTGTCGTTGCCATGCCGCTGGCATGGCCGGTGGCGGCGCAGGATGAGGGCGACAGCCCCGCCAACGCGCTGCAAAAGAAGATGTTCTACCGCAGCTTCGTGCAGGACGCACCCGCCTGCCGGCAGAGCGTCGCGGTGGTCGACGGCGCGGCCGTGTTCGAGGGCGCGGTTGCCGGGTCGGCGGCGGCAACCTGTCCCGATGCCTTTGCCTGGACGCAGTTCGCCTCTGCCGTGTCAGAGGGATTCTGGAATTGGGGGACGGACCAGACGGTATGGCCATCAAATCCCTGGCCGATCTGCACCGAAGGGCAGACCTATCCCGCGGATGAGTGCTGCGAGCCGGGCGCCGTCCCTGCCGAGCAACCCGATACATGCCCGGTGTTCCGGGGCGATTACGATCCTCCCAGCGCGCTGCCAATCTCGCTCAGCGGCAATCCGTCCAGCGCCGTCCGGTCACACCACGCGCTGAACCTTGCCGATCAGATCGACCCGGCGCGGGTGCTGCGCGATCTCGAACTGGAGCTGATCTTTCGTAACAAGCCGATGGTCGACTACATCTACCACAACGATCTTTATACCACAGAGGGTCTGGCGGCGCGCAACCGGGCGCAGAACGCCGCGTTGGACGATGGTGATCTTGCCACGGCGCATGGTCTGGAGGTCCGGTATCCGGTCGACGCTGTCATGGTGAAGGCCGATTTCATCCACCAGACGGTCATGGCCGATCTTGGCCTGATCCCCAGCCTCAAGACCGAGGGGCAGGGCGACGATGTGGCCGAACCACAGACGCCACGGGGTGAGGTTCCACCCAACAATGCCGACTATCCCTATCTGACGAAGTATTTCGAGGACGCGCCCGATGCGGATCCCGACAAGTCCGGCTACTACTACATGGTGGCGATGACCAATGCCTCCAAGGACCTGCCGATCTGGCATTGGTATGCGGTGGAGCATGTCGCCAATCTGGGGCGGTGCGACTACATCGGCTGTAACGACAGTTTTGGCTACGCGGCGGAGGACCATGGCGGCACGGCGGCGGTGTTCGGCCCGACCTATATTCCACCGATGACCATCCTGAACGACGACCGCGCGCCGGAAGACGGGCCGAAAGGCGTCACAGACCCCAATACACCGCTCTTCGTGACCGGACAGGTCTATTCGCCCGAGATGACCGGCGAGGCGCCCACCGATCAACTGACAGCGCTGCTGGACGGCATGGGCGTGGGCGTGGGCGGACCGGACTGCGCGCTTGACCCGACGGTGCTTCAGGACTGCGACCCGGCGTGGCGGAACTACAGGCTGAAAGGCACGCAGACCACGTTCAACACCGCCGGTGGTGTGCCGACCGGCATGGGCGCCACGGTGACCGAAGGCGGTTTTGTCAACTCTGCCTCCTGCACGACCTGCCATTCGCAGGCCTCTGTCGACCGGTTCGGCAACCTCGGGATGCAGGGTGTCGGCGCGAGCTGGACCACCAATCTGCTGGGCTATGGCCGGGTCGAGATGGGCGCGCCGGACCTTGGGTGGTTCTACTCCAACGGCGGGCCTTCGGTGTCCGCGACGCAGGTCGATTTTGTCTGGGGAACCTTCAACGCAAGCTGCGTCACACCGGCATCGGACGACCAGAAGGCGCAATTGCCGGGGGTGCCCTGCGCGTTGGACAGCTACCCCGCCGCGCCGACCGTCGTGCCGGCGCAATAGATCCGGTTTGCTCCTGATCATCGCTGGCCCGGCCTTGTGCCGGACCGGCGTGCGCCTCTGGCCTCCGCGCCAATCCACTCGGTGCTCGGGCCGTGGTCTGCATGGACGAGCTTCGGCGGTCTCAACAGGCGACAGTCATCCGCCGCGATCAGACCCTTTGTGGTTTCTCTGTCAGCGCAGGATCAGAGGTAATACCCGCGCAGGTGACACCTGCCGTGGATCACGAAGCCTGCCCGCCCGACCGCAAAAAGATCGGTCGGGCCGGTGCGGGTCTTTCGCCCGTGCCTCAGGACGAGATGCCAAGAAAGCGTTGCGCTGAAAAGACGTAAATCGCCGTGAGAGGGCCAAGCTCATCCGTCATGAGATATTCGTCCGGCGCCCCGAGGTTGTAGGGCGTCAGCCCAAGGACAACCGTCTCAAACCCGGCCCGGCGCCAAAGCCGCGCATCCGACCCGCCGATCCGCATGTCGACCCATGTCCGGGTGCCCAGGACGTATTCCGCCGCATCCTTGCAGGCCTGCGCGATGGGCGCGGATGCATCCGTCCAGGTCGGCTCATACAGGCGTTCCGTGGTCCAGCGCACCGC
>CAZRZN010000119.1:1179-12043 GCA_964604565.1 uncultured Rhodobacterales bacterium | reverse complement strand
GAAGGCGGCCAGCTCTTCCAGTCGGCCCAGCGATCCCGGCGGCTTGGTCAGTTGGGCCTGCCGTGCGCGCGCACCCTCTGCGGCGGTTTCGTCGAAGGCCGGGAAAGACAGCGCATTCACCGTGTCAAGCGTGGTCAAGGGCAATCGGGTCATGTCGGTTTCACCTTGAGGGGATGGCCGGCCACGCAGAACCAGAGCTCGTCGCAGGCATGGGCGATCTGTTGATTGACCTGCCCGGCGGCATCGCGAAAGGCGCGGGCGAGGGCATTCTCGGGGACGATTCCCGCGCCGACCTCGTTGGTCACGAAGATCACGGGCGCGGATTGGCGGGCCAGCGTCCGGACAAGTGCGGCCGTCGCGGCCTGCCAGTCCTCTTCGGCCAACATCAGGTTTGACAGCCACAGGGTCAGGCAATCCACCAGCCGCGGATCACCGCCATCGGTCGCGTCAAGCGCGCCGGTCAGGTCGCGGGGTTCCTGAACCGTGCGCCATTCGGCGCCACGCCGCGCCTGATGACGTGCGATGCGATCTGCCATTTCCGCATCATGTGCCTGTGCCGTTGCAATGTAGACCGCGGGCTGACCCAAGGCCAGCGTCATGCGCTCCGCCAGGGTGCTTTTGCCAGAGCGGGCACCGCCCGTGATGAGGATCGACTTTCCCATGCGGTCGTGACAAAGCATGTTCCGATCTGGTTGAAAAGCCCCGAAATGATGCCGCTCGACACCTCTGAACTGCTGCTGATTCGACATGCGCCCGCGCTGCACGGCGGGCGTCTTTGCGGACGGCGCGATGTGCCTTCGGAACTGGGCGATCCGGTGCTCTGGCATCCGCTGAAGACGCTTGTGACCGGTGTCGCGGGCCGGGTTTGCAGCCCTGCGCTGCGCTGCCGCCAGACCGCAGAGGCACTTTGGCCCGGTGCCGAGATCGCGGTCGATCCCCGGCTGTGGGAGCAGGACTTCGGCGCGCATGAGGGGCTGACCTTTGACCAGATCCCGGACATCGGCACGCTGTCCCCGGCGGAACTGGCCGCGCATTGCCCCCCAGAGGGCGAAAGTTTTGCCGCGATGGTCGCGCGCGTCCGTCCGGCGCTGGAGGCGCAGGCCGCACGCGCGCGCACCGAGGGCCCGGTCGTGATCGTCGCCCATGCCGGCACGGTGCGCGCCGCGTTGGCGCTGGCACTGGGCAGCGTTCCGCCCGCGCTTGGATTTGAAGTGGCGCCATGGTCGGTGACCCGTCTGCGGGCGCATCCGGCGGGCCTGTCGATCATCGCGACCAACTGGCGTCCGCTCTGAGACGATGGTCTTTGTGGCGGGACACTTCGGCGAATGGCTTCAGGGTCGGCTTGGCCCCGGCGGGCCCCTCGTGCTGGTCACCTTGGCCTGCGGGACAAGGGGCGTGCATGGGGCAAGGATCGGCGATGGACTTTTGGCACTGGAGGGAGATCCGCCCGTTCTCTCACCGGACCAAGCCCGCCGTCTTTTCGGGGGACTGAACGCATCGCCGGAGGGACGGTTCAGACTGACGCCGGATCTGCCGCCCGGCGGCGGGGCGGGCATGTCGACCGCGGCCCTCGTGGCGATTGCGCGGCTTGCGGGACATGAGGGTGCGCCAGTGGCATCTGCCTGCCTCGCGGCGGAGGGCGCAAGCGATCCGCTGATGTGGCCGGACCCGGACCGCCTGCTGTGGGCGTCAAGAACGGCGGAGGTGATCAAGACCTTCGATCCCGTGCCCGCCTGCGATCTTGTTGGCGGCTTCTGGGGACCGCCGCAGCGGACCGATCCGGCGGATCTGGCGTTTCCCGATATCTCCGACCTCGTGACCGTCTGGCCCGGCGCGGATCTGGCGGAAAAGGCGCGGCTGGCGAGTCTGTCGGCGCTGCGCTGCGCAGCCCTGCGCGGGCCCAGCGACGACCCGATGCCTGCGCTGGCCACCCGTCTTGGTGCCTTGGGTCATGCCCGCGCCCATACCGGACCCGCAAGGGCGCTGATCTTCGCCCCCGGAACCCGCCCGGCGAAGGCAAAGGACAGCCTGCGGGCCGCCGGGTTGACCGGGGTGTTCTGCTTTTCCTCCGGGGGCGGGTCATGAGCTTTGCGCTGATCATGGCCATCGGTTTTGCGCTGGACGTGCTGCTTGGCTGGCCGCAGGGGCTTTACCGGCGGATTTCGCATCCTGTCGTCTGGATCGGCGGGCTGATTTCGGCCTGTGAGGTCCGGTGGAACCGCGGAACGCACCGCCGGCGTCTTTTGTTGGGCGGGCTGACCGTGGCAGGGGTCCTTGTTGCGGCGGTTGTCCCCGCCGTCCTGTTGCAGGCTGTCCTGCCCGCGGGATGGGGGGCCGTGCTTGTTCTCGGGGTGCTGGCCTGGCCGCTGATCGCGGTCCGGTCGATGCATGACCACGTTGCGGCCGTGCGTGATCCGCTGCTGGCGGGGGACCTGACCGCCGCGCGTCATGCGCTGTCGATGATCGTGGGGCGCGATCCCAGCCGTCTCGACACCGCGGGCGTGAGCCGGGCCGCCCTTGAAAGCCTTGCCGAGAATACGTCTGACGGGATCGTTGCCCCCCTGTTCTGGGGGGTGATCGGGGGCCTTCCGGGGATCGTGGCCTACAAGGCGATCAACACGATGGATTCGATGATCGGCCATCGCAGCGACCGGTATGAGGCTTTTGGCAAGGTCGCCGCGCGACTGGACGATCTGGTGAATCTGCTGCCCGCGCGACTGACGGCGGTGTTTTTCGCATTCTCCTCCGGTCGGCTGGGGGCGTCTTTCCGGGTCGTGTGGCGGGACGCGCATCACCACCGGTCGCCGAATGCGGGCTGGCCCGAATCCGCCCTTGCCGGCGCGCTTGGCGTCCGTCTGTCCGGGCCGCGCGTCTATGCGGAGGGCGTGGCGCAGGAACCCTGGGTCAACGCGGATGCCCCTGATCCGACCGCCGCGACCGTTGTGCAGGGGCTTGCGCTTTATCGGCGGGCGATGTTTGTCTGCGCCGTGGTCCTTGCGGCCTTGGCAACCCTGTAGGGGCTTTCATGCGCGACCACGGCGGCGATCTCGACAGGGCCAGGACGCTTTATGGCGAGGGCGATTGGCTGGACCTGTCCACCGGCATCAATGCGGTGCCTTATCCGCTCCCGGACCTGCCGCGTCACGCCTGGACTGCGCTGCCGACCCGCGCCGATCTGGCGGCGCTGGAGGCAACTGCCCGCATGGCCTACGGTGTGGGCGATGGGGTCGGCTGCGTCGCGCTGGCGGGCGCGCAGGCGGCAATCCAGCTTGTGCCGCGCCTGCGGACCGTTGGGCGCGCCCGCGTGGTCGGGCCCACCTACAACGAACATGCCGGCGCGCTTGCGGCGCAGGGATGGGAGGTCACGCAGGTCGACGATATCGAGGGGCTGCGCGGGGCCTGGCTGGGAATCGTGGTCAATCCCAACAATCCGGACGGGCGGCTCTGGACACCGGAGGCGCTGTTCGATCTCGCCCGCGACGTGGGATGCCTGATCGTCGATGAAAGCTTTGCCGATCCGGTGCCGGAATATTCCATGGTCCGCTACCTTGGCCGGCTGCCGGAAAGCCTGAGCATTCTGGTGCTGCGGTCCTTCGGCAAGTTTTACGGTCTTGCGGGGGTGCGTCTGGGCTTTGTCCTTGGCGATCCGGGGACGACCGGGCGGCTGCGCTCGCTTGCGGGGCCATGGGCGGTCAGCGGACCGGCCATCGCCGCGGGGCGGGCCGCGTTGGGCGATCCGGTCTGGCAGGCGGACAGCATCGCCCGATTGACGCGGGACGCGGCGCGGATGGATGCGCTGGCGGCGCGGGCAGGGTGGACGCCGGTCGGTGGAACCGTGCTGTTCAGGACCTATGACACCGAAAATGCCGAAGCGGTGCAGGACCGTCTTGCCCGGGCGCATATCTGGACACGGCGGTTCCCCTATTCGAAGGGCTGGCTGCGGCTGGGCCTGCCGGGGACGGAGGCTGACTGGGTCCGGCTTGAGGCGGCGCTTCAAGGGTGAGGGGCTGCGTTCCCGGTGCCGGCTGCGCGGTCTCAGCGCGCTGCGGCCAGCAGTCCGGTAACGTCAAGATGCATCTCCAGATGGTCGGCCAGCGCCTCAAGCGTCGCCTCGACGCCGGTGTCATAAGATCGCGTTGCCGTCACGCCGAAATCTTGCAGCCATGCGGCGCGGAAACCATCGTCGCGGAACATGCCGTGCAGATAGCTGCCCGCGATGCGATGATCTGCGCTGACGGCGCCCTCCGGGGTTCCGGCCACATGGGCAAAGGGCCGGTCGCGGTCCGGCCCGTCGCTGCGGCCAATATGGATCTCGTAGCCGCGAAAGGCCGTGCCGCTGACCGCGTGGACCGCCGCCACTTCGGTCAGGGATTTGTCCGCCGTCATCACCGTGTCGATCTGCAGGAGGCCAAGACCGGGATCGCAGCCTGCCGGACCCTCTATGCCGTTCGGATCGTCGATGGTCCGACCCAGCATCTGGTATCCGCCGCAAATGCCAAGGATGCGCCCGCCGCGCCGATGATGGGCGGCGAGGTCGATGTCCCAGCCCTGATCGCGCAGAAAGCCGAGATCGCCGCGCGTCGATTTGCTGCCCGGCAGGATCACCAGATCTGCGTCGCCCGGGATCGGCTGGCCACGGCGCAACATGGTCAGCCGCACGCCCGGTTCCTGCGCCAGAGGATCAAGATCGTCGAAATTCGCCATCCGCGACAGGCACAGGCAGACAATGTGCAGACCATCGCCGCGGGTCGGGGCATGGACATCCAGCGCATCCTCGGCGGGCAGGCGCCAGGCCTCGGGGAACCACGGCGCGACACCATAGCCGCGCCAGCCGGTCCGGGCCTCGATCAGCGCGTAACCTTCATCAAAGAGTCGAGGATCGCCGCGAAACTTGTTGATGATAAAGCCGGAAATGCGCGCAGCATCCTCGGGGTCCATGACCGCCTGCGTGCCGACGATCTGGGCGATCACGCCGCCGCGGTCGATGTCCCCGGCAAGGATCACGGGCACCCCGGCGGCCTCGGCAAAGCCCATGTTCGCGATATCTCCGGGCCGCAGGTTCACCTCTGCCGGGCTGCCCGCTCCCTCGACGATCACAAGATCATGCAAGGCCTTGAGCCTGTCAAAGCTTTCCATAACAGCGCCAAGCAGTTGCGGCTTTAGCTTCATGTAATCGCGGGCCTTGGCAGTGGTCAGGCGCTTGCCCTGCACGATGACCTGTGCGCCAACGTCCGTCTCCGGTTTCAGCAGGACCGGGTTCATGTCGGTGTGCAGGGACAATCCGCAGGCCAGTGCCTGAAGCGCCTGTGCGCGCCCGATCTCCCCGCCATCGGCGGTGACGGCGGCGTTGTTGGACATGTTCTGCGGCTTGAAGGGCGCGACTGACAGGCCACGGCGACGGGCCGCGCGGCATAGTCCCGCCACCAGCATCGACTTGCCCACGTTCGATCCGGTGCCCTGGATCATCAGGGCGCGGGTCATTGCGCGATTCCCAGCCGGGCGGGCAGGCCGGCACGCGACCGCGCGTCGAACAGAAAGGTCTGCCAACCCCGCGCCGAGGCGGCCGCCACGTTCGCGCGGTTGTCGTCGATCAGGAGCAGGCGCGCCGGCGGCGCGTCCGCCCAGCGTTCGATCGTGGCAAAGAAACCCGGATCCGGCTTGGCCGCGCCCAAGGGGCCGGAAGCAAAGATCGTCTCAACTTTCTCCGCGAAGCCCATGACGTCCATGATGTAATCGGCACGCGGCGCAGGATTGTTGGTGCCGATCACCGCCCTTAGCGGGCTTTGGTCCAGCCAGCCGATGACCTCCGGATCGGGACGGGCCTCGGCCTTCAGCCAATGCGCCAGCAAGTCCTTGGCGCTCAGGTCGACCGGCTGGTCGCGCAGCCAGGCGTCCAGCTGGGCCTCCAGCGACACCTGCCCGCGCAGAACCTTTGCCGCCTGTCCGGGCTGGTTGAGAAATGCGCGGAACGCGTCGGAGGACAGGCCAAGCGTCCGGTCCATATCCGCCACCCAGCCAAAGGGTTCGCCGGGCGGTTCGGCGTTGAGCACGCCGTCGAAATCCCAGACGACAAGATCGGGCGTCATGACCGGGGGGAGAATGACGGGGGGTAGATCAGCGCGCTCAGCACATAGCCCTCGGGCAGTGCCACGGTCGGTGGCGTGTCCAGTCCCTGCGCGATGTGGTCGGGCAGAAGATGGGTGTGCGGACCGTCCGGCGACGCCCCATCGGGTGGCGGGATCAGCGCGTCGATCTCCAGCCGCAGGCAGGGTGTCTCAATGACCCGAACCGGGCTGGCCAGATGCAGCGGCTGACCGACATGGGTCAGGTGATCCGGCCAGGGTTGACCGGCGCAACGTGCAAGGTAGGCCGCAAGATCCCTGTCGCAGCGCACGGTAAAGCGTGCAGCGCCCCGCCCGAGGCCAAGGTCATACCGCGCACCGCCGGCATCCCGCGTGAGCAGGGACGCCTCATCCGGGCCAAGCGCGGTGAGCTGGCGCGCCGCGTTGCGAAAGGCACGGCCCTGCGGCACGGCCAGCGCCAGCAACGGGGCCTCTGCCGGGCGATCGATCTCGAAGGCGGTCAGGTATGGCGTGGCCTCCAGCCGCAGGGCTGCGCCCTGAACGGTCAGCGTCAGGAAATCGTCTCCGATCGAAGCACTGGCCGGGGTATCCGCCAAGCGCATCAGCTCGCCGGAGGCGCCCCAGACCCCCGCGACCAGCCGCGCGCCCTCATCGGTCAGGCGACGCGCGGTTTCCGACAACAACCGGTCCCCGCGCCATGACAACCGACGGCTCCGCAGGCCAAGCCGCGCACCGCGGGCGGGCAGGGCCGCCCAAACCTCCGCCCGAAAATCATCCGTGGCGCTGCCCCAGACCGCGATCTCGTCCAGCGAACGCGCACAGCCGGTGCACAGCCGCGCCGACTCGTCTATCACGCAGCGTCCGATGCAGGGGCTGGCGGGGGGGAGGCGGTCCATCCGGCTCATGTCAGCGGACCCCGGGGATGACGATAGGACGGGTGCATGGCCTAGAATTCGATGCCTTTCTGTGCCTTCACGCCGTCGCGGAAGGGATGTTTGACCAGCGTCATCTCCGTGACCAGATCGGCGGCCTCGATCAATTCGGGCTTGGCGTTGCGGCCGGTCAGGCAGACGTGGGTCATCTCGGGCTTCTGCGTCAGCAGGAAATCGACCACCTCGTCGATGTCGAGGTAATCGTAACGCAGTGCGATGTTTATCTCATCCAGCAAGACGAAGCGGATGTCCGGGTCGAGGATCTGGCCCTGCGCGATCTTCCAGCCGTTCTGCGCGGCGGCCACGTCCCGCTCCCGATCCTGGGTTTCCCAGGTAAACCCTTCGCCGGAGACGAAAAACCGGCACTCCCCGGCAAAGCGTTCGCGCAGGAAACTCTTTTCGCCCGTTTCCCAGTTGCCCTTGATGAATTGCACGACGGAACAGGGCATTCCATGCGCGATGCAACGCAGGATCATGCCGAAGCCCGAGGACGACTTGCCCTTGCCGGGACCGGTATGGACCATGATCAGGCCCTTTTCCTCGGTCTTGGTCTTCATCATTTCGTCGCGCGCGGCCTTGATGCGGCGCATCTTTTCGTTGTGGCGGGTCGTGGTCTCGTCCATGGCGCTTTTTTCCCGGGCTTGCTTTGCGAGGAATTGCATCGAGACGCGCCCCCGTCAATGCGCCTTCGCGATTGACAAGGCGGGCGTGCTGGCCCACCACAGGAGCATGATGGTTTCCCCGGGTCAACGTTCGGGGATGACAACAGGGAACGCGGTGACATTCCGCGGCTGCCCCCGCAACTGTGAGCGGAAAGTGCCCTTGCAACATGCCACTGGTCGTCTGACCGGGAAGGCGTGAGGGCATGCTGATCCGCGAGCCAGGAGACCTGCCATCGCAGCGCAACTGTCAACCCGGGCGGGGTGCCCCGGAGGAGGTCGGATCATGATAACGGCACGGGATGTGTCCGCAAATTTCCCCCGGATGAGGCCGCAGCCCGCGGCGCAGGGCAGCAGTGACCGGGTGCTGTGCCCGGATCGTACGCACGCGGTGCGCCGATGACAAATGGTCGGCCTGCACCCGCCGAATTGCTTGTCTGCGTGAAATGCCGCCGCGGAGAGGACGTGCCGGAGGGCGGCATCCGTCCCGGTCAGCGCCTGCACGACGCGCTGGCGGCGCGAGGCCTGCCGGAGGGTGTGACGCTGCGCCCGGTGGAATGTCTTCAGAACTGCGACCACGGCTGTTCGGTCGCGCTGCGCGGCGGCCCGGACCGCTGGACCTATGTGTACGGAAATCTCCACGAAGGGTCGCATTCCGACCTGCTGGCCGAGGGGGCGGCGCTGTATCATGCCAGCGCGGACGGGCTGATCCCGTGGCGCGCGCGGCCAGAACATTTCAAACGCAATTGCATCGCGCGGATCCCGCCGGAACAAACGCCCGAAGAGGACAAGACATGACCGATCTCGCCAAGCTTCCCGTCACCGTCATTACCGGCTTTCTCGGGTCGGGCAAGACGACGCTGATCAGCCACCTGATCCAGAACCCCGGCGGCAAGCGGCTGGCCGTGGTGGTCAACGAATTCGGCGATGTCGGCGTGGACGGGGAGATCCTGAAGGGCTGCGCGATCCCCGATTGCCCGGCGGAGAACATCATGGAACTGGCCAACGGCTGCATCTGCTGCACCGTCGCCGATGATTTTATCCCGACGATCGAGGCATTGATGGCGCTGGACCCGCGCCCCGAGCATATCCTGATCGAGACCAGCGGCCTTGCGTTGCCCAAACCGCTTCTGAAGGCCTTCGACTGGCCAGATATCCGTTCGAAGATCACCGTGGACGGCGTGATCGCGCTGGCCGACGCCGAGGCCGTGGCCGCGGGACGGTTCGCGACGGATGTGGCGGCGGTGGACGCGCAGCGGCTTGCGGATGACAGCATCGACCACGAGACCCCGCTGTCGGAAGTCTTTGGCGATCAGATCTCCTGCGCGGACATCATCCTGCTGACCAAGCCCGATCTGGCCGGTCCCGAGGGCGTGGCACGCGCCAAGGCGCTGATCGCCGCAGAGGCGCCGCGCCCTCTGCCGGTGATCGAGGTGGCCGAAGGCATCGTCGATCCGCGCGTGATTCTCGGCCTTGAGGCCGCGGCAGAGGACGACATGGACGCGCGCCCCTCACATCACGACGATCACGACGACCACGAGCATGACGATTTCGAAAGCATCGTGGTGGAGATCCCGGAGGTTGCCTCCCCCGCAGATCTGGTGGGTCGGATCGAGGATCTGGCAAAGACCCAGAACATCCTGCGGGTCAAGGGCTATGCCTCCGTCGCGGGCAAGCCGATGCGCCTGCTGGTGCAGGCGGTGGGCGCGCGGGTGCGGCACCAATACGACCGCCCATGGGCCCCCGGAGAAGCCCGGCAGGGTCGGCTGGTCGTCATTGCCGAACATGATGACATTCGCCCCGAAGCGATCCACGCGGCGCTGGGGGCCGCCCGGCAAGCGGCGGAGTAACGCAGGGGAAGGCCGGTCTGCCGTCAGCGGTCAAGGAGTGTCATGCACGTCATCTTTCGCGAAAGCCACGGGTTGGAGGAAACCGAAACACCCACGGATCTGGCGCAAAGCCCGGCCGATCTTGTGGTGTTGTCGCTCTCAGACTCCGACCTCGGGGCCTTTGCGGCGGGATGGGACCGTGGCGGGGGACGAGATGGGCGGATGCCGTCGCTGCGGCTGGCCAATATCGCCGCGCTGAAACATCCGCTGTCCGTCGATACCTATGTCGAACAGACGCTGGCGGGTGCCAGGGGCATCCTGATCCGGTTGATCGGCGGAGTTTCCTACTGGCCCTACGGGTTGCAGCAGATCGAGGTGCTTGCCCGGGCGCGCGGGATCGCGCTGGCGGTTCTTCCGGCAGACGGGCGGGCGGATCCGCGGCTGGACGAGATCTCGACCCTGCCATTGTCGACCCTGAGGCGGTTGCAGCATCTGTGCGACGCTGGCGGTGCCGTCGCCGCGCAGGCCGCGCTGGCGCAGATGGCGCTGGCCGCGGGGCTGTATGCCGGACCGGTCAAGGGAGCCAAGACCTTGCCGGTGGTCGGAGGATGGCTGCCGGAGACGGGCGTTTGCTGCCCGGTTCTGGCGGCTCTTCCGGAGGCCGCTGTCGGAGGGGGGCCGTCTGCCCCCCACTCCCCTGCGGGGAGCCCCCCCGAGGATATTTCGGGCCCGAAGAAGCCGCCGCTGGTGTTGGTAGTGTTCTACCGGTCTTATCTGGTGGCCGCAGATCTGGCCCCCGTGGAGGCGATGATGGCGGCGCTGCGCGCCCGCGGGTTCGCGGTGATGGGGCTTTTTGCGCCCTCGCTGAAGGCGCCGGGCGCGGCGGAGTGGATGGCGCGGCAGGTGGCCCATCTGGCGCCGGTGGCGATCGTCAACGCGACGTCCTTTTCGGGACGCGGGGCGCAGGGGGCGTCGCCGCTGGACGCGGCCGGGGTTCCGGTGTTTCAGGTTGCCCTTGCGACCTCGACACGGGCGGCCTGGGAGGAGGCTGAGCGGGGCCTGTCCCCCGCCGACCTGGCAATGCATGTGGTTCTGCCGGAGGTGGACGGGCGGCTGTTTGCCGGGGTTGCATCCTTCAAGGAGCCGCAGGCGCGGGACCCGGATCTGCAATTTGCCCGATTTGCCCATGCGCCGCATGCCGGGCGTGTGGCGGCCGTCGCCGACCGGGTGGCACGCTGGCACCGGTTATGGGCGCGCCGGCCCGCGGACCGGCGGGTGGCCTTGGTCTTGTCGACCTATCCCGGGCGGGCGTGGAACCTGGCACATGCGGTCGGGCTGGATGCGCTGGCCTCCGCCTCGGC
>CAZRZN010000119.1:0-1079 GCA_964604565.1 uncultured Rhodobacterales bacterium | reverse complement strand
GCCCGCCCTGCGTGACGCCGAATATCACGATCTGTCGCGGGTGCCGCGGCATGGCTATGTCGCCTTTTACCTCTGGCTGCAAACCCGGGCGGACGCGCTGATCCATATCGGCGCGCATGGCACGCTGGAATGGTTGCCGGGCAAATCCGTGGCCCTGTCGGAGGCCTGCTGGCCGGAGGCGCTGGTGGGCGATCTGCCGGTTCTTTATCCGTTCATCGTAAACGATCCTGGCGAGGCCGCGCAGGCCAAGCGCCGCATCGGGGCGGTCACGCTGGGCCATGTGCCGCCGCCGCTGCGCCGGTCCGAAACGCCGGAGCGTCTGGCGCGGCTGGAGGCCTTGCTGGATGAGTTTTCCAATGCCGACGGGCTGGATCCCAAGCGGCGCGACCGCCTCGTTGGGGATATTCGAAGCGAGGCGCAGGCTGTCGGTGTTGAGGGCGATCTGGGGATTGATGTCGATGGTTGCGCGGCGGACGCGATCACCCGCATTGACCGCTTTGTCTGCGATGTGAAGGAAAGCCAGTTCGGCGATGGGCTGCATGTCTGGGGCAGGGCGCCGGATGAAGCAGCGACAACGACCACGTCTTTTGACATCGCGTCGTCGGCGCGGGCGGAGCGGCGGGCGCTGACGGATGCCCTCGCCGGGCGCCGGATCGACGCGGGGCCCTCTGGCTCGCCCTATCGGGGACGGACGGATGTGCTGCCCACGGGCCGCAACCTATACACCACCGACCCGCGATCCGTCCCGACGCGCAGCGCCCATGCGCAGGGGGTGAAGCTCGCCGGGGAACTGGTGCGCCGGCATTTGCAGGATGAGGGCGACTGGCCGCGCGGTCTGGTCGTCGATCTTTGGGGGTCGGCCACGATGCGCACCGCCGGCGAAGAGTTCGCAATGGCGCTGCATCTGCTGGGCGTGCGGCCGGTCTGGGACGCGGGATCGGAGCGGGTCAGCGGCATCGAGGTGCTGCCCATCGCCGAGCTGGACCGCCCCCGGATCGACGTGACGCTGCGGGTCTCGGGGCTGTTCCGCGATGTGTTTCCAACGCTTTCGGCGCTGTTCGGGCAGGCGGTCCGGGCGC
>CAZRZN010000118.1:0-12108 GCA_964604565.1 uncultured Rhodobacterales bacterium | reverse complement strand
GAGGCGCTGCGTGCCTCGAAATACCTTGGCCGTGCCATCTGGAGGAAATGGAGCGGATACCACCGCCGAAGCCGCGCCGAGAGGAAGACTGCCGGGACATTTCCTGCGGAAATACCCTGCCGGTCAATGGATGCATTGGGTGAAGCTGCCGGGGCAGAGCCTCATGGCACGCGCCTTCTGCGCCCGCGACGCCGAACTTCGGATCGGCGCCGCCGTTCTGAACGGCGACACCGCGCCCGGTATAGCTGTCGGGAGGGTCTACGACGATCTGTATGCCCGATCGTGAAATTCGGCCGCGTAACGGCTTGTCGCCTTCTTCTGCCTGTCCATGGAAGAGCATCCTTTGAGAGGCTTGTCCTCCGGGCAAGTCGGGGCGGTTCACGAGGCTTGGAGCCGGGTTCAATGGCGCGCGGGTCGCAAGGTTCATATGGCTGATTGCCGAGGGCGCCGAACGAACCTTCGGCTTGACAGGTCATGCGCAGATGTCGTTAATTGGAAACGTTTCCAGAGTGTGGGGAGATCGCGTGGATCTGGGCATCGCGCGGTGCATTTTGGAACGGAATTGGGAGGGTAGATGGGCGAACTGTTTGATGTGCAGGGGATTTCCAAGCGTTACGGCGCCACGGTTGCACTGCGCAGCGTGGTCATGGGGATCCGCGCCGGAGAGGTGCACGCGATCCTTGGTGAAAACGGTGCCGGCAAGTCAACGCTGGTAAAGATCCTGTCCGGCGTGGTGCGGCCCAACACCGGCCAGATGCTGCTCGACGGGGTGTCTCATGCGCCGTCCTCCATCGTCGACGCCAGAGACATGGGAGTTTCGACGGCGTTTCAGGAACTGAGCCTGATTCCGCATATGACCGTGGCGGAAAACATGCTCCTGCCGAAGGTGTCGACCAGCCGCTTCTGGCCGGATTCGCGTCGTGCCATCATCGCTCGCGCCGGCGCAGTTCTGAAAGACTGGGAAATTACCGATATATCTCCGGAGAGCGTCATCGAGGATCTGCCGCTTGCACAGCGTCAGCGAATCGAGATCACCCGCGCCCTGTCGCATGCCAGACGCCTGCTCGTGCTGGACGAGCCGACAGCCGCCCTGCCCGACACCAGTTGGCTGTTTCGCCAGATCCGGCGCCTGACCGAGCGTGGCGTGGCGGTCATGTATATTTCCCACCGCCTCAGTGAAGTGCGCGAGATCTGCCAGCGTGCGACTGTCCTGCGGAACGGTGCCTCGATCGAAACGGTCGATCTTGCCGGCGTCGACGATGCCGGGATCTTCAGCATGATGGTTGGCCGCGAGCAATCCGAAGCGGGCGCCGATGTGGCGGCGGACAGCCTGGGCGAGACGCTGCTGGAAGCGCGTGCGCTGAATGCGGGGGCGGTCCGCGATCTGGATCTTGATCTGCGCGCCGGTGAAATTGTCGGGGTCGCCGCATTGGAAGGGCAGGGCCAGCAGGATCTCTTTCGGGTTCTGGGGGGTGTGATCCCGCGCCGGTCCGGTCGCATCAGCGTCAGTGGGCAGGAGGTTGTCATGGGATCGCCCGGTGCCGCCCAGAAGGCGGGAGCGGGGATCGCCTTTGTCCCCGAGGAGCGCAAGACAGAGGGTATCTTCGACAATCTGACCGCGGCGACAAATATTGCCATGGCGCAATTCGCAAAACAGAAACGCACGCATTTCGTGAATGGCAGGATCGAACGATCCCTGGCCGCCGCATCGGCCGCGCGGGTCTCGCTGGCGCCCAGATATCTTGATTTCGAGGTGGCCGACCTGTCGGGCGGTAACCAGCAAAAGGTGATCCTGGCGCGGGCCCTCATGTCGGGTGCCAAGATCCTGATCCTGTTCGATCCCGCACGCGGGGTCGATGTCGGCACGAAGCAATCCATCTACGCCATGATGCGCGATTTCGTGAAGTCGGGCGGGACGATCCTGTTCTATTCGTCCGAGTTGAGTGAGCTTGTTCAGCTCAGCTCGCGCTGCCTCGTGCTTTATGGCGGTGGGATCGCGGCCGAGGTTCCACGCTCGAAGCTGGACGAGGAGTTGCTGCTGTCGGCGGCGCACGGGCATTACGGTCAGGCCGCGCCGCCCCAGGACTCCTTGAGAGGTGCCTCCTGATGGTCGAGGCCAGCCCGACATTCGAAGCGCCGCGGCGTCGGCGCGGTCCGTCCCTGCGCTACATCGCGGACAGTGCGTTTCTGATCGTGATCATCTACGCCATCATGGCCGTGGTCTATATCGCGGTGCAGCCTTCTGCGCTGTCTGCCTATTCGGTCGAGTCCCTGTTCAACAATTCGCTGCCGCTGATGCTTGCCGCGGCCGGCGCGACCTTCGTCATCCTGCAAGGCGGGTTCGATCTGTCGGTGGCTGGAACGATATCGCTGGTGAACGTCACCATCGCGGTCTTGCCCATGGAGGGTGCGGGGGGTGCGCTTGCGCTATTGGGGTTATCCCTGCTCATCGGCATCACCGTCGGCGCAATCAACGGGTTCATCGTGGCCTACCTCCGGATTCAGGCGATCGCGGCAACCTTGGCCACCATGATCATCTGTCAGGGACTGGCCTTGGTCATCCTGAAGGCGCCCGGTGGGTTCGTGTCCGATTTCATCGTCTACGAGTTGACCGGCTCCCTCATCGACCGACTGCCAATCGCGCTGGTCATCGCTCTGGCGATCATTGCCTTCTGGACCCTGTTCAGCCGTCTGGATGCGGGGCGCAACCTGTTGGCCGTGGGACAGGATCGAAAGGCGGCGGCGTTGTCCGGCATTAATGTTGCGCGCACCGAGTTTCTGGCTTTCGTTTGGGCGGGCGCGTTCTATGCGCTGGCGGCCTACATGCTGGCGGCGCAGACATCGACTGGCAATCCCTCGGCGGGAGAGCCGTTCCTGCTGCTGACCTTTGCCGCAGTTGCCCTTGGCGGCACCGCCTTCGGAGGCGGTCGGGGTGGTGTCACTGCCTCGATCTTCGGGGCGGCCACGCTGATGCTGATGCAGAAGGTTCTGTTTTCACTTGGCGTGTCGTCGTTCTACACGGGCGTCATCCAAGGCATGATCATGATCCTTGCCGTTCTGTTCTCCGCCGCGGTGCATCACGCGGCCAAGGCGCGGGGGGGCAGCTGATGGCCAGCGAAACCACCGCCACGTCGCCCGAAGATACGCGGACCTCGCGCAAGATCAGCCCGACGGTTGTCACGGTTGCCACGATTTACGGGCTTGTCGCGTTCATGATCGTGGCGTCGCGATTGGTCAGTCCCTCCTTCGGCGGCTTGTCGCAGCTGGAGACCATTCTGTATCTCAGCTCTTTTCTGGTCTATTGCGCCTTCGGTCAGGGACTCGTGATCCTGGTGCGGGGGCTGGACCTTTCAGTGGCCTCGGTGATCACCGTGGGGGGCGTTCTTTCGGCGTCTCTGATGGATGGCAGCAATGATGGTCTGCTTTACGTCATCCCGACGGTGCTGGTGATATGCGCCCTGATCGGGGCGATCAACGGCATTGGCGTTACGGTGTTCAACGTCCCGCCCTTCATCATGACAATGGCGGTCGGCATCATCGTCTATTCGCTGTCCTTGGGCTTTACCGGCGGCACGCCGCGCGGGTTCCCGGCGCCCGTGCTGAACGACCTGATGCAATCCCGCGTTCTGGGCATCCCGTCACCGATCTGGCTGCTCATTGCCTTCGGCGCCCTGTGCACCGTGTTGCAGTCCTTTTCGTCTTACGGGCGCAAGTTGACCGCCGTGGGCAACAACCCGGAGGCGGCCTATGTCGCCGGCCTTCCCCGGCGCAGCCTGATCGGCTCTGCCTACGTGATTTCGGCGCTTTGCGCGGGGCTGACCGGTATTCTTCTTGCCAGCTATGCGAATGGGGCGACGCTGCGCATGGGTGACGATTACCTGTTACCCTCGATTGCTGCCGTGGTGGTGGGCGGGTCGTCCATCCTTGGCGGGCGGGGGACGTTCCTGGGAACCATTGGCGGGGCCCTGCTGCTGACCACGCTGGCCACGATCCTCAGCGCGTTGGGGATTGGCCAGGGATGGAAAACCGTGATGGAGGGTGGCGTGATCCTGCTGGCCCTCATCCTGCTGCGCGATCAGGTCTTCGACGGTCTGCGCGCCATGTTTGTTCGAAAGGACTGAATAGAGAACAGGGGGCGGTGAACGCCCCGACGACATTCCGGATTGGAAACCTTTCCAATCCGGTTTCGATGGAAAGATCAGAGTATCAGAGGGAGGACGACATGAATTTTACGAAGACACTGAAAGGCCTGACGGTTGCCGCGCTGAGTTGCGCGACATTCCTGTCTGCGGGCGCCGCGGATGCCAAGACCGCAGACGGCAAGTGGTTGATCTATCTGTCGCTCAGCTATTCCGGCAACGCGTGGCAGAGCGAGGCGGCCAACATCGTCAAGGCATTGGCCAAGACACCGCCGTTCGACGAAACCGTCGAACTGATCGAGGTGATTTCGGGCACTGATCCGCAAGCACAGATTTCCGACTATGAAAGCATGATCGCGAATGGCGCAGACGGGATTGTCAGTTTTCCGATTTCGTCGAACGCGCTGAACCGCGTTGTCCGTCGCGGTTGCCAGGAGGGCGTGCTGTTCTTCATGTATGACGGCACCGTGACCGAAGAATGCGCCTATAACATCAGCTTCCTGTCGGGCGGCTTTGGTGAGAATACCGCTCAGGCGCTGGTCAACGAATTGGGGGGCGAAGGCAAGATCTTCCTGTCGCGCGGCGTTCCGGGCAACTCCGTCGACGAACGGCACACCAACGGCGCCATGCACATTTTCAACCAGTATCCGGGCATCGAGATCGTGTCGGAATACTACAGCTACTGGGACGACCGCACGACCCAGCAGGAGACCGCCAAGGCGCTGGCCGCGCATCCCGATGTGGATGGTGTCTGGGCGCAGGCCGGCGAATTCGGCGTGATCCAGGCGCTGCTTCAGGCGGACGAGAACCGCCTTGTTCCCGTCACCGGCGAGAACTCCGCCGGGTTCCGTCTGGCGCTTGCCGATCCTGAAATGCAGGAAAAGGGTCTCAGGGGCGTGTCCTCCGGGTCAGCCCCGGCGCAATCCGGCTTTGCCTTCAAGATCATGATGGAAATTCTCAACGGCCAGCGCGATCCGCTGCCGGTGGGTGAGCGGAACATCGAATATCCGCTGCCATGGGTGCCGGCAGACGCGGTCAAGATCTGCGAGGGTGACACGTTCGAGGATGGTTGCAACGTCTTCACCGAGGACAAGGTGCCCAGCTCCTTTGTCTCCGAGGTGTTCAACCCCGAACTGCTGCCCGAACTGTCGCTGACCTCGGCGCTTGACGGTAATCCGACGGAGGGGGCAACCATCCAGCCGCTGCCCGAAGGCGCGGTCGTCATGGCCCCCGACATGCCCGGCATCAACTGCCGCGGCTGCGAAGCGCCCGACAACCAGTATGATCTGACCAAGATCGAAGCCACCGTTCAGCCCTGAGCTGAACCGGCCCGCACCGCCTTGGCGGTGCGGGACATCCGCAGATCAGCGGTGCCATCCGGGCACCGTCCACTCAGGTGCCTGGAAGGGAATCGTCAGACCATGGCCATCGAATATCTCAAACACGGTCGCTCGGATGCTGACCGGAACGCCGACGACAGCAAGGTGCGCGCCATCGTCGAAAGCACCCTCAAGGACATTGAGGACAACGGCGATGCCGCGGTGCGCGCCCTGTCCAAGAAATTCGACGATTATACGCCGGACTCTTTCCGCCTGAGCGAAGCGGACATCGAGGCCCTGATCGCACAGCTGACAGAGCGCGAACTCAAGGATATCAAGTTCGCTCAGGCCCAGATACGCAACTTTGCCCAGGCCCAGCGGGACACCATGCTCGATCTGGAGATCGAGACCATGCCGGGGGTCATCCTCGGCCACAAGAACATCCCGGTGCAATCGGTCGGCTGCTACGTGCCAGGGGGCAAGTTTCCAATGGTGGCCAGCGCACATATGTCCGTCGCCACGGCGTCGGTGGCCGGGGTGCCGCGCATCGTGGCCTGCACGCCGCCCTTCAAAGGCAAGCCAAATCCCGGTGTGATCGCCGCGATGCACTTTGGCGGGGCGCATGAAATCCATGTGCTGGGCGGCATTCAGGCCGTCGGCGCGATGGCGCTGGGCACCGAAACGATGAACCCCGTGCACATGCTGGTTGGACCGGGCAACGCCTTCGTGGCCGAGGCCAAGCGCCAGCTTTTCGGCCGGGTCGGTATCGACCTGTTCGCCGGCCCCACCGAAACACTGGTGATCGCGGATGAGACCGTCGATGCCGAACTATGCGCCACGGATCTTCTGGGGCAGGCCGAACACGGCTACAACTCTCCGGCGGCGATGATCACCAATTCGCGAAAGCTTGCCGAAGGCACGATGTCCGAGATCGAGCGCATCCTCAAGATCCTGCCCACCGCCGACACGGCGGGGAAAAGCTGGGAGGATTACGGCGCCGTCATTCTTTGCGATACCTATGAAGAGATGCTGGAGGCGGCAGAGGATCTGGCCATGGAACACGTTCAGGTCATGACGGACCGGGACGACTGGTTTCTGGAAAACATGACAGCCTATGGCGCGCTGTTCCTGGGGCCGCGCACCAATGTCGCCAACGGCGACAAGGTGATCGGGACCAATCACACCCTGCCGACGATGAAGGCGGGACGCTATACCGGCGGTCTGTGGGTCGGTAAGTTCCTCAAGACCCATTCCTATCAGAAGATCATGACAGATGAGGCCGCCACCAAAGTGGGCGAATATGGCTCGCGTCTTTGCATGCTTGAGGGCTTTGTCGGTCATGCCGAGCAATGCAACATCCGGGTTCGCCGATATGGCGGGATCAATGTGCCCTACGGAGAAGGGGCCGCTGCCAGGGACGACGATCAGTAACGACTGGATAGATGATGGTCACACCGAACAAGCCGAGCGATGGAACCGCGCCGGGCGCTATCCGGCAAGGCCGGGTGACCGTCAAGGACATCGCGCGCGAGGCCGGTGTGTCGATCGCCACCGTGTCCCGCGCGATCAGCAACGATCCGACCATCGCGGAAAACACGCGCACGCGGGTTCTGAACAAGGCCAAGGAGATGGGCTACAGCCCGAATATCTTTGCCCGCGGTCTGATCACCAAACGCAGCGGGATCGTTGCGGTGTTTGCCAACAATATCACCAATCCCTTCTATCCCGAAGTGGTCGTCAAGCTGACTCGGCAATTGCAGGAACAGAACCTGCATACGATGCTGTTCACGTCGGATGACGGCGAGGAAATGGAGCGGGTTCTGCCGACCCTGCGGCAGGTCAATCCCGATCTGGTGGTTATCCTCGCAGCGACGGTTACCTCCGGCGCACTGCGGGCCTTCGGGGCCAGCCGCACTCCGGTGATCCTTTTCAACCGTTACGTCCCCGGCGTGGCGACCAGTTCCGTCTGTTGCGACAATTTCGAAGGGGGGCGTCTTGTTGCGCGAAAACTTGCGCAGGCCGGACACCGCCGCCTTGGTTTCATCGAAGGGCTGGCGCTGGCCTCCACCAGTGTGGATCGGCGCGACGGTTTTATCGCCGGGGCGGCTGAAAGCGGATTGGAGCCTCCGCTGATCCGCGCCGGGGGAGATTTTTCATACGAAAGCGGCCATGCGGGCCTGAAGCAGCTATTCGAACAGGGCGTGCCGCTGGATGCGGTGTTCTGCGCCAACGATATCGTCGCCATCGGTGCGATGGACGCGGCGCGGGGCGATCTGGGTCTTTCGGTGCCTGACGATCTGTCCATCGTCGGGTTCGATGACATCGCGATGGCCGCTTGGCCCTCTCACGATGTGACGACCGTGCGTCAGCCGATGCGCGCGATGATCGACTGCGTGGGCCGCGAGATATCGCGGATCCTGAGTTCCCAGACCCCCGAACCGCAGGAGCACTTCCTGCCCGGACGCCTTGTCGTGCGCGGCTCGGCCCGGCTGCCACAGGAGGACGTTTGACATGAGCCGCCCGGACCGCCCATTGCACGAGGTTGATTGCGATGTTTGGGATCTGCCCCGGACGGACACGGCCGAACCGCTGCATCCCGAAACGGGCCACGATCCCGCCACGGACCGGTATCTTGCGCGCATCGGTCCTGCCTATGAGCGGCTGGGCCGGGTCATGGCGCAACTCAGCGGGATTTTCCTGCTGGCTCTGACGCGTGACGGGAAGGGGCCGGGCCTTCATCTGGATCATGCGTTGTATTCCGTCGCCCGCGACCAACTGGCAGAAGCGCGCGAGATCATCGCCGGAGCCGTCGCCCCGGGACCGGCGCAGCGCCACAGGCGCGGGCTGATGGATCTGGCGGACCGGCTGGAAGAAGCGGCCCGGGGCATGGACCGAATGACAACCCGTAGTGGCGATGGCGACGCCGACCGGCGCGATGTCCTCAAACGTCTTGCGGCCGCGCAACGCCTTCTGATCGCCTGCGCGGAGCCGGACGCCGGGATCACCCCGGTCGATTTCGACAACGCCTGCTGCAATTGCATGGTGGCGCGCGTCGCCACCTGACTGACGCCGACAGATCATCGAGGGAGGAAAACGATGGCCGACTATTCGATCCACGTGCTGGAATACTGCTATGTGCCCAAGTATCACAAAAGCGGCGTGCTCTACGGTGCGCACAACGAGGGCTACGTCAAGCTGCCGTATTGTTATGTGCTGCTGCGCAGTGCCGATCATGTCGCGCTGGTCGATGTCGGCTATAACGACAAGGACTACGGCAAGCATCTGGGTGACAAGTTCGGGGTGGAAAACTGGCGCTCCCCCAAGGTGGTATTGTCCGAACTGGGCCTGACCCCGGAGGACGTGGACACAGTCTTTGTCACCCACGCGCATTTCGACCATTTCGGCAATGTCGAGGATTTCCCGAACGCCACTTTCTACATCCAGCGTGAGGAAATCGAAAAATGGGTCTGGGCGATGTCCCTGCCGGACCGTCTGAAGTGGATGATGATTGCGGTCGATCCAAGCGATGTGTTGCGCGGCGTCAATCTGGCCGCGCAGGGCCGTCTGCGCACGGTCGAAGGGTCGGTGGAAAACGTGCTTCCGGGGGTCGACCTGCATCTGGCGCGGGACAGTCATACATTCGGATCCATGTGGGTGACTGTGCGCAATGACGGCAAGGCGGAGTCCGAAGACACCTGGGTTCTGGCCGGCGATCTGGTCTACCAGTTCACAAATATCGAAAACGACGGGTCGGTCGTGGGCGTGGACAAGATGTATACGCCCGTGGGTCTCGCCCTGGGCAGCCAGATGAATCTCTTGCTGGCCACCGAGGAAATGATGAAGCAGACCGGCTACGATTCGCATCGCGTAATCCCGATCCACGAAGAGGGACTGGCCGATACTTTCCCCTGCCGTATCACGGGTGAGGGGTTGCGGATCAGCGAAATCTGTCTCGCGGATGGCGCCGAGTCCTTCGTATGACGGGCACTGAAATGGGCGCGGGCAGCATCGCCATCGTCGGGGCGGGGCTCGTCGGCATCGGGTGGACCATCGTGTTCGCCCGGGCCGGCCTGCCGGTCCGTGTCCACGACAGCGACGCCGCCCGGCTGGAGGAGGTGCCCACCCTGATGGCCCGATCTCTGGCGGATCTCAAGGTCGCCGGATTGATCGACGATCCCGACGCGGTTCTGGCGAAGGTCACCTGCCACGCGGATCTGGCCGAGGCCACGCAGGGTGTGGACTACATTCAGGAATCCGTGTTGGAGCGCGTCGACGTCAAGCGTGCCCTCTACGAACGTCTCGACGACATTCTGGAGCCGCATACCCTTGTCGGTTCCTCCTCTTCCGGCATCCCGTCTTCGGCCTTTACCGAAGGACTGTCCATCGCCCCGAATTGCCTTGTCGCACATCCCGTCAACCCACCCTATCTGGCGCGCATCGTGGAACTGGTTCCGGCAGACTGGACGCGGCCAGAGGCGGTGGATGCGGTTCACACCTTGATGGAGCGGGTCGATCAGCACCCGATCCGGGTGACACGCGAGGTGGAGGGTTTCGTGCTGAACCGTCTTCAGGGGGCCCTTCTGCGGGAGGCATGGGCGCTATATGAAGACGGCTATTGCTCGCTCGCGGATATGGACGCGACGATTTCCGAAGGGCTTGGCCTGCGCTGGTCTTTCATGGGCCCGTTCGAGACCATTGACCTGAACGCCCCTGGCGGCATCAAGGATTACGCGGAACGTCTGGGCGGGCTGTATCTGTCCGTGGCACGGGACCGCACCGATCCGAAACCTTGGAGCGCCGAACTGATCGACCGTGTCGAGGCCGAGCGGAGGCAGTCCCTTCCGGCGGACCGGCTTGTCGAACGCGGGGCATGGCGTGACCGCCGCCTGATGGCGCTGGCGGCCCATAAAAAGGCGCTGGCCTCCGACCCCTGAGCGAAAGCCGCATTGATCTTCGGGATCATTGTCGATGGCGGGCGGCCATTCTTGGACAAATGGGTGACTGCCTGTGGCGTGCCTAGATCGACCAAAACAGGCAGCCGGGGACAGGACGATTCGAGACAGACGCTGAAAATCAAAGCGCCGCCGGCACTGGGCCGGCGACGCGTCTTCGTGAGTGGTTTGATCAGAGGAAGGTGAAGCCGACGTCAGTCTCGTCGACCCATTCGATCGTATTGGAGATCGTGCGCGTCTCATCGACGACACCGTCGTTGTCGGTGTCAAAGCCCGCCGTCGCCGTGAAATCATTGGTGGCCCCGGCACCGGTGTTCAGCCCCGAGACCGAGGCCAGCGAGAACCCGAGATCCCCGCCACCCAAGGCAACAAGATCGGTGACATCAACACCCTGATCGACGCCGTTCACCGTGACATTGAATTCCAACACATCGGCCGCGAAAAGCGGGCTGGCCGAAAGTGCGTCCGAAAGATCGGAAAAATCGTTGAGGATCTCAGAGCCGCCGGTATTGTCGATCGGGTCGAGTGTGGAGCTATTGATGTTGTTCCCGATGCCGAAGGCTGAAACGCTCACGCCCAGTGAATTGTGTAGCAGTGCCACCTCATCCAAATAATATGTGTCACTGTTGGAACTGATCCCGAGGTTTTCGTTACTCGGGTTCACCGCCCGGTTCGGTTGACCGTCCGATATGAACAACATGTAGTTCTCGTCACCGGCTTGCCCGGTGAAAAATTCTACGGCATCGTCCAGTCCGGCCTCGTAATTCGTGAATTCATTAAGATACGGTACCAGCGGTGTCCCGGTCGAAACATCGTCCAAAGCCGCGTCGAACAGGTTGAAACTCGCAGAGATGGCTTCGGGACCCGGATCCGAGATATTCTGGTCACCCGAAAACTGGACGAGCTGGATCTCCACGTCGGTCCCGGAGCCAGCGAACTGTCCGCGCAAGTCGTTGATGGCGGTTTGAACCGCGGATAGCTGCGTTTGGTAGTTGAAATTGCCGATAGAGCCTGATCCATCAAGCACGAACGAGACGTTCACATCCGGCTGTGCCAAGTCTCCGAACTGCAACTTCACGTCCAGAAAGCTCGAGTCGTTGTAGGTCCGGTCCTCGCTCGACAGACTCAGGGTGATCAGCTGGCCGTTCGTGGCAGCCTGAGCGCTGTCCGAATTCGTCTCCACCAGCGGATCGATGACATAGACCGTGGCGTCGGCCGTGTTGCTCGTAGCGCCGTCCACATCGTCTACCGTGTATTGGAACCCGCCCACGACACTGTCGTCGATCAGATCGCCGCCGATGTCGTCGGCGTTGAAAACCACAGTCCCGTCCGCGTTCACGGTGGTGGTGCCACCGACTGGAGTGCCCTGAATTGCCACAGAGGTTGGGTCAAGAGCGCTGTCGATATCCGTATCGTTTGCAAGGATCGCAATCGGTGCTGTGCTATCGCTGGATTCCACCACGATACGGTCGTCGCCGGGCCCTCCCGTGCCATCGTCATTTGCGACCGGTGGATCGTTCACCGGGTTGACGGTGATGTTGACGGTTGCCGTATCGGTGCCGCCGTTTCCGTCGGAGATGTCATAGGTGAAGCTGTCTGGCCCGTTGTAATCGGGGTCCGGCGTGTAGGTGAAGGAGCCGTCGGCGTTCTGCACCACTGTGCCGTTGGAAGGCCCGGTGTTGAGCGTTGCGGTGAGGG
>CAZRZN010000117.1:0-12212 GCA_964604565.1 uncultured Rhodobacterales bacterium | reverse complement strand
CGAAATCCTTGAACGCCAGCGTCGGCCCGTGGAACAGCTCCAGCAGGAAATGCCCCGGCGCAAGCTGCACCAGCGGCGCCCGCGCGCCATGCTCGAACCCCGCGTAGGCCTTCGCGATCAGGTCGGCAAAGACCTCGTCGGTGAACCCGTCGCCGACAAAGGGCCGCATCACGCGAAACGCGGTCTCCTCGTAGCTCTGACCATGCAGCGCGCGGATGTCCTCCGCCGACATCTGCGGAATGGTTTCGGGCACATAAAGCCCGCCGTCACGCGCAAGGCCGGACAGCATCGCGTCCTCGAAGGTCAGGGCCGGCGCAGTGCCGCGGGTGGAGATATAGCGCATGTCAGGCCTCCTCGCCTGTGCTCAGGCGTCTGATCCAGAGGCCTGTCATGATGAGCCAGACCGCCGCCAGCGAAAACCATGTCATCGCATATTGCAGGTGGTCGTTCGGAATGCCGGCGGTATCGACGGGCAGCGGGGTCACGCCGTCATCGGCGGGCACCATCCGCCGGGTGATCACCAGCAGCGGCTCGGTGCCCAGAACCTCCGCCATCGGCGCGATGTCCCGGGCATACCATATGTTGTCCGCCGGGGCGTTGTCGGGGGTGGAACTGTTGCGGTCGTCGGGCCAGTGCAGGTTGCCCGCGATTTCCGCCGGACCGGTGTGTCGGGGCGCGTCCTTGGCCTCCACGGGCACAAATCCGCGATCCACCAGCACGCGCCGCCCCTCGTCCGTCTGAAAGGCAGAGATCAGCCGCCAGCCCGCGCCTTGCTGCTTGACCGACACCAGCACGGCAAGCGTCTCTCCCTCAATCTCGCCGTTCAGCGTGACGGGCATGTATTTCTGGGCCTCGGGGTCGATCAGCCGGGGCAGGGGCTGCGGCGCGCCCGCGATGGTGCTTTCGATCTCCGACAGGATGCCCTCTTTCCACGCCAGACGCTGCACTTGCCATGTGCCCAGCCACAGCAGGATCCCGATCCCGGCAAGGCCGATGACGATGGGGGCGGCGTAGCGTCTCAACAGCAGGGCTCCGATACGAAAAAGGCGCACCCGGGTGGGCGCGCCGTTTGGTTTACCGTCTGAGGCCAGAGGTGCAAGGGTCAACCATGCACCTCTGAGACGGGGCGCTTTCCAACCCTCCGGTCAGGCGCCCCAGATGTAGATCGAGGCGAAGAGGAACAGCCAGACCACGTCGACAAAGTGCCAGTACCACGCCGCCGCCTCGAACCCGAGGTGGTTCTGCGCGGTGAAATGACCCCGGTAGACCCGCAGCAGGCAGATGAACAGGAAGATCGTCCCGATGATCACATGCGCCCCGTGAAAGCCCGTCGCCATGAAGAAGTTGGCGCCGTAGATATTGCCCGCAAAGCCGAAACCCGCGTGGGTGTATTCGTAGACCTGAAAGAAGGAGAACAGCAGGCCCAGCAGCACCGCGATGATCAGGCCGGATTTCACGTCGTCCCGGTTGTCCTCATGCACAAGGGCGTGGTGCGCCCATGTGGCCGCCGCGCCCGAGCACAGCAGGATCAGCGTGTTGATCAGCGGCAGGTGCCACGGGTCGAAGGTTTCGATGCCCGCGGGCGGCCAGACCCCGTCCACCGCCGGCGACAGGCCGTCCGGGTGCATCGGGTAGAGCGCGTGTTTGAAAAAGCTCCAGAACCACGCGAAAAAGAACATCACTTCGGACATGATGAACAGGATGAAGCCGTAGCGCAGTCCGATCAGCACGACCGGCGTATGATCGCCGACCTGGTTTTCCACCACCGTGTCCGACCACCAGCCGAACATGACGTAGAGGATCGCGACGAAACCGATCAGGAACATCCACGGGCCGTTGCCGTGCATCCACAGAACCGTCCCGAAAAGCATGACAAACCCACCCACAGCACCAAGGAAGGGCCAGAGGGAGGGGTTCAGAATGTGGTAGTCGTGGTTTTTTGCATGCGCCATGGCGGTTCCCTCGTTTGGCGTTGTTTCGCGGACACCCTGCGGCGTCGTCAGTTCACGGACGCTTCAGCGTCCTTTTTCGCGTCGAGCGCGGCCTGGGTCTCTTCGGGCAGGTCGATCTCGTAGAAGGTGTAGGACAGCGTGATATGGTTGGTGTGCTTTGCGTCGCGGTCCGTCACGATGCCGGGATCGACGAAAAAGCTGACCGGCATCATCACCCGTTCGCCGGGCATCAGGACCTGCTCTTCAAAGCAGAAACAGGCGATCTTGGAAAAGAACGCGCCCGCCTCGTAGGGCGCCACGTTATAGGCGGCCTGTCCGGCCACCGGGCGGTCGGTCGGGTTGTAGGCCTCGTAGAAGGCCAGCCCCTCTTCGCCGATGCGGATGGTCATCTCATGTTCGACCGGCTTGAACTCCCACGGCATCCCGCGCTCCTTGGAGGCGTCGAAACGCACCTTGATCGTCTTGTCCAGAACATCGCCCGCGGCCGTGGCGACATTCGGCGTGCCGCCGAATCCCGTTACCCGGCAGAACCAGTCGTAAAAGGGCACGGAGGCCCACGCCAGACTGCCCATGAGCACGACGACGCCCACGGCCTGCAACGCTGTTTTCGACTTGCCTTCAATTGCCATCCGTCACCCCCTGCTGAGGTTGCATCTGAAAATCGTCCGAAGTGACCTTCACGACGGTCAGCCCGAATATGATCGCGATGAAGCTTGCAAGAACGATGCCGACCCCGACGTTGCGGCCCTTCCTGCGCTTGTGCAGTTCATGCTGCTTTACAAGGCTCATGAAAGACTCCCCATGATCAGCCCGTAGAGATCCAGCCGCGTCGCCCCCGCCTCGAACAGGATGGCACCGAACAACGCAAAGAGATACAGCAGCGACAGTTTGAAGAATTTCTTTTCCACGCGGAAGTTGTCCGCCTCCGATGCATCCTCGTCCCGGCGCCAGATGTCCCATGCGCCCTTCAGGAACAGCGCGTTCAGGATCACCGAGGTCACCAGATACACCGGCCCGCCAACCTGCGTGACACCCAGTGCCACGGAAAACACGGCCAGCAGGATCGTATAGGCAAGGATGTGGCGGCGTGTCACGCGGCGCCCGTGGGTGACGGTCAGCATCGGGACGGTCGCATTGTCGTAGTCCATCCGCACAAAGAGCGCGAGCGCCCAGAAATGCGGCGGTGTCCACAGGAAGGTCAGCAGGAACATCAGCACCGACGCGGTTGAGATGTCGCCGGTCGCGGCGGCCCAGCCGATCATCGGCGGGAAGGCCCCGGCAGCGCCACCGATGACGATGTTCTGCGGCGTCAGCCGCTTCAGCCACATGGTGTAGACCACGACATAGAAGAAGATCGTGAAGGCCAGAATCCCCGCGGCCACCCAGTTGGTCGCAAGGCCCAGAAAGATCACCGAAAAGCCCGACAGCGCCAGACCGATGGCCAGCGCCTCGCTGCCGGTCACCTTGCCCGCGGGAATCGGGCGTTTCGCGGTGCGCCGCATCACGGCGTCGATATCGGCGTCATACCACATGTTCAGCGCGCCGGAGGCGCCGCCGCCGACCGCGATGAACAGGATGGCGCAGAAGCCGACAAAGGGATGCACGGCGACCGGTGCCGCCAGCAGACCGACAAAGGCGGTGAAGACCACAAGGGTCATCACGCGCGGCTTGAGCAGGGCGAAATAATCGCCGAACTGTGCCTCGGTGTTACCGGCGCTGGAATGCAGGCTCGCGTCGCTCATCGGGATCCCTTCGGGTCGGATGCGCCGGTGGGGCGCATCGTGTCGCACGGGCGGGCCGGCATTTGCCGGCGCCGCCCCGGCACTCAGTTGGTCAGGACTTCACGGACGTCGGTATAGCCGCCATCCGCGATGGACCGCTCCAGCCAGGCGTCATAGGCTTCCTGGCTCACGACCTTCACGGTGATCGGCATGTAGGCATGGGCGATCCCGCAAAGCTCCGAACACTGGCCGAAATAGACACCCTCTTTCTGCGGCGTGAACCACAGTTCCGCCAGACGGCCCGGCACCCCGTCCTGCTTCACGCCGAAGGCGGGAATGGTCCAGGAATGGATCACGTCGCCCCCGGTGACCTGCATGACGATGGTCTTGCCGACCGGCACCACGACGGAGGTGTCCGTGGCCAGCAGGAAATCCTCGCGCGAATAGCCCGCCTCGATAAGCTGCTCCTCGACTTCCGGGCTCATCCGGTTGTCGCCGCCGGTGGCGGGCGATCCGATCATGTAGCTGTCAAAGGCCAGATCGGTCCCGACATATTCATAGCCCCAATACCACTGGTAGCCGGTCACCTTGATCGTGATGTCGCCTTCCGGGATCTCCTGCTGCTTGAACAGCACCGGCAGCGAAAACGCCCCGATGAACACGAGGATCACGATCGGCCCGAGGGTCCACGCCACTTCGAGCGGCGAATTATGGGTGAATTTCCCCGGCGTCGGATTGGCCTTCCGGTTGAAACGGACGATGCAGTAGGCCAGCAGCCCCGTCACGAACAGGGTGATGATGGTGATGATCACAAGGATCATCCCGTCCAGCCACTGAAGGTCCGCCGCCAGTTCGGTGGCCGCGGGCTGAAAGCCCATTCCGCCCTCCGTCGGCCGCCCCAGCACGGGAAGGTCCTGCGCCAGTGCGGGCGCTGCGATGAGGGCGCTCAGAAGGCCCGTCAGCATGGTTTTGCGTTGCATGTCTCACCCTGATCGGTTGCGAGTAGTGTCCACATGGGGTCTGCCGTGGCCCGGTCCGATAGGCCGGGGAGGCTCCCATTGCGTTCTGGTCAGCTTAAAACCATATTCCGGCAAGCCGGGAAAGCACGCCGCTTGCGGCAAACCGCCGCTTTACCGGATCAGACATACATCGGAGACGCCCATGCCTTCCGCGCCATTCCGCCCGTTCGAGACCCATCTCGACCTCGACGCCACGACCGCATTCCTCCAGCAGGCGCTGGCCGGTGCGGACGACGGAGAACTGTTCCTCGAACGCTCGCGCTCTGAATCGCTCGTGCTCGACGATGGGCGGATCAAGACCGCCAGCTACGATTCCTCCGAAGGATTCGGCCTGCGCGCCGTGCGCGGCGAGGTCGCAGGCTACGCCCATGCGACCGAACTCAGCGAAACCGCGCTCAAACGCGCGGTGGAGACCGCCCGCCTCGCCATCGGCGACGGCGGCGGGGTCATGGCGCCGCCGCCCGCGGGCACCAACCGCACGCTTTACACCGATGCGGACCCGATCGACGGCGCCAGCTTCCCGGTCAAGCTGGAGACGCTGCGCGAGATCGACGCCTTCACCCGTGATCTGGACCCCCGCGTCGTTCAGGTGACGGCCACGATCTCCGCCGCCTTGCAGGAAGTGTCGATCCTGCGCGCCGACGGCGTGCTGGTCAGCGACGTGCGCCCGATGACGCGGGTCAATGTCTCGGTCATCGTGGAAAAGGACGGGCGCCGCGAATCCGGCGTCGCCGGCGGTGGCGGGCGCGTCGCGCTCGACGGGCTGCTGGAACCGCAGGACTGGCAGTCCAAGGCGCGCGAGGCGCTGCGCATCGCGCTGGTCAACCTGTCCGCCGAACCGGCGCCCGCCGGGGTCATGGACATCGTGCTGGGGCCGGGCTGGCCCGGCATCCTGCTGCATGAGGCCATCGGCCACGGGCTGGAGGGCGATTTCAACCGCAAGGGCAGCTCCGCCTTTGCCGGTCTCATGGGGCAGCAGGTGGCGGCCAAGGGCGTCACCGTGCTGGATGACGGCACGATCCCCGACCGGCGCGGGTCCATCACCGTGGACGACGAGGGCACGCCCTCTGGCAAGAACGTCCTGATCGAGGATGGCGTGCTGGTGGGCTACATGCAGGACCGTCAGAATGCCCGCCTGATGGGCGTGACCCCCACCGGCAACGGACGGCGCCAGAGCTATGCGCATATTCCGATGCCGCGGATGACCAACACCTACATGCTGGGCGGCGACGCGGATCCGCAGGACATCGTCGGCGACCTCAAGGACGGCATCTGGGCGGTCGGCTTCGGCGGCGGGCAGGTCGATATCACCAACGGCAAGTTCGTCTTCAGCTGCACGGAGGCCTACCGCGTCAAGGACGGCAAGGTCGGCGCCCCGGTCAAGGGCGCCACGCTGATCGGCGACGGCGCGACGGCGCTGCAACAGATCCGCGCGCTGGGCAACGACATGGCGCTCGATCCCGGCATGGGAAACTGCGGCAAACAGGGCCAATGGGTGCCGGTGGGCGTGGGCCAGCCCACCGTGATGATTGGCGGGCTGACGGTTGGCGGCGCACAGGCCTGACAATGGCTTGCGGGGTGCATTCGCGCTCCGCAGCCCGGTCCGCTCCGATCCGGCGATCGCGGCGGTGCTGGACTTTCGGGCGCATCTGCTCGCCATCCTGATGGTCGTCGCCGGCTGCGTCGTGGTCGGCCTTTCCGTGACAGTGCTCGGCTATGCGGTGCAACTGGTCCTGCCGGCTCTGGGCGCGGTGATGATTCCATACGGCGGCGTGCTGGCCATGTCGGCTTTCGTGACATGGCTGGGCCATTTTCCGGGCGCTGTGGTGCTGCATCTGGCGCATCGCGCGGGATGGGGCGGTTGGGCCGTCGCGCTTCTGGGCGGGCTGGTCATCGGCGGCGTGATCTCGGCCCTTGTGGGCACGGGCCTTCCGGTGATCTTCGGGCCGCTGCTGGCGCTGTGCCAATGGGCCGCGCTGCGCTTTTTGCTGTTCAGCAAGGGCCGCGTCCGCCCCTGACGCCCTGCACATGGGCACAGCCGCCAATCACAACCCTTCAGATACAGGCGGGCAGGGGTCTGACCGCCCGGTGCGCCGCGCAGCCTCGGGTTGTTCCGCCTGCTGGCGTGCAGGCGCCCGCCGCGCACCGGGTGCGGAGTGGCGGGTGCCGCTCTGCACGACGCTCTTTGCGCGGTCCCTCCCGCGCCGCCTTGGCGGGCGCAACGACCATCCCCGATGCCCAAAGCCGCGAGTCGCATTATTCATGCGCATGGAATGTGCATGCCCTGTGCATGGATTGTGCCTGTCCGGCGTAAAGAATTTTCTTGTGAATACAGAAGGTTGCAGGAGATGTGGAAAATAGTTTCCAGACGGTTTACCTCTGGTTAACCAGCGCCGCGCTACACACTTCCTTGCAAGAGGACGGGGTTGGGATGCACGACGAAAGCTACTCTTCCACTCACCCCCCACTCCCACCCACCACGGAAGATCATCGTGTGGACTGGCTCCGTCTCTTGCGCTCCCGTCGGGTGGGGCCGACAACCTTCTGGCGATTGCTGAACGAACATGGCAGCGCGCGTGACGCGCTGTTGGCGCTGCCCGATGTGGCCCGCGCCGCCGGGGTAGACAGATACGAGATCTGCCCGCCCGGCGTGATCGAGGCCGAACTGGCCGCCGCGCGCCGCATCGGCGCCCGCCTCATCTGCTGGGGAGAGGCGGATTACCCCCCTGATCTGAAACAGATTTCCGATGCTCCGCCCGCGCTCTGGGTGATCGGCGACGTGGCGGTGCTGCGCCGCCCCATGCTGGCGCTTGTCGGCGCGCGCAACGCGTCCTCGCTGGGGGTGCGCATGGCGCGCCGTCTCTCCCTCGGACTGGGAGAGGCGGGGTATGTGGTGGTCTCGGGCCTTGCCCGCGGGATCGACACGGCGGCGCATATTGCCTCCCTGCCGACCGGTACGGTGGCCGTCATGGCCGGTGGCGTCGACGTGCTCTATCCTTCGGAAAACGCGGCTCTGGCGCGCGATATCGCCGCGGGTGGCGGCGCCTGCATCAGCGAACAGCCGATCGGCCTGCAACCGATGGCGCGCCACTTCCCGACCCGGAACCGCATCGTCTCGGGCATGGCACAGGGCGTCGTGGTGGTGGAGGCCGCCGCCAAATCCGGATCCCTCATCACCGCGCGCAACGCGCTCGACCAAGGCCGTGAGGTCCTCGCCGTCCCCGGCCATCCGATGGACGCGCGGGCAGGGGGCTGCAACCTGCTGATCCGCGACGGCGCCCGCCTGATCCGTAACGTCGAGGACATTCTCGAGGCCCTTCCGCCGATCGAAACCCATGCCGATACGGTCCTGAAAGACCCCGCCGACCGGTCCGGCCCCGTGGCCCCGCACATGATCCCGGTCCCCTCGACCAAACAAGACGGACGGCCTGACCTGCGGGAAGTGGCGGCGCTGCACAGGAAAATCCTTGATCGGCTCGGGCCGTCGCCGCTGGCCGAGGACCAGTTGATCCGGGATCTCGGCACCACGCCGAGCCAGGTCTCGACCGTGCTGACGGATCTCGAACTCGATGGCCAAATTCGGCGCCAGCCGGGCGGATTGCTGTCCCTGATCGCGCGCCACTGATGCGCGGCCCTCTTCAACAGACCTCCGGGATGACGCTCCGCCAGGTTGCGCAGAACTGTGGATCCGCCCACCAGACATCGGTCGCGCCCATGACCTGATGCACAGCGACCCAGGTTTCCCCGGATCTCTGGAACAGTGCCTGCATCTGCACGCCATCCCAGTCGAACGGGTTGTCCCGCCCGGGCCGCAGCGGGATCTCATCGCGGGTGATTTCGCGCCCTCCCGGGCGCAGCGGACGCAGGTTGCCAAAGGCCACATCGCCGTCCACGCGCAGGTCGCCGACGACAAAAACGACCGGCGCGCCAAGGATCCATTCCGCATGTGGGCGCAGCGCGTCCATCAGATCGCCGCGCAGTTCCGAGCCGCGCGCCGGGGTCTCCCAAGCCTCGCACGGCACAGGGGCGGCAAGAAGGCCGATCATGACAGCAAGAGAGGTTAGGCGCGGCATTTCAAACACTCCTCTGATCAATTCCATCGTAGCCCTGAAAACCCTTTTCCCCAAAGCGCCATCCGCAGCGGCATGGCGCCTCGGATTGACAAATCTTCCTTGCACCCCACATCTTGCGCCGCCATACGCGGCACAACGCAAGGTCCATGCAAGGCCCCGCAGATAACTCGTGAGGTAGTAGATCCTGATGCCAGTCGTCGTCGTCGAATCCCCGGCCAAAGCCAAGACAATCAACAAGTATCTGGGGTCCAACTACACGGTTCTGGCGTCCTACGGGCACGTCCGTGACCTGCCGCCCAAGGACGGATCCGTCGACCCAGAGGACGATTTCTCGATGACCTGGGAGATCGCCAACGATTCGCGCAAGCATGTCTCGGCCATCGCCGAGGCGCTGAAATCCGACGATGAACTGATCCTCGCGACCGACCCCGACCGCGAGGGGGAAGCAATCTCGTGGCACCTCAAGGAGGCGCTGACCAAGCGGCGGTCGATCAAGAAATCGACCCATGTCAGCCGCGTCACCTTCAACGCGATCACCAAGCAGGCGGTCAGCGAGGCGATGAAGAACCCCCGCGATATCGACGCGCCGCTGGTCGAGGCCTATCTGGCGCGCCGTGCGCTGGACTATCTTGTAGGGTTCAACCTGTCGCCGGTGCTGTGGCGCAAGCTGCCGGGCGCACGATCGGCCGGACGCGTGCAATCGGTCTGCCTGCGTCTCATCGTGGAACGCGAGATGGAGATCGAGGCGTTCAATCCCCGCGAATACTGGCAGGTCAAGGCGCAGCTGACCACGCCGCGCGGCCAGAACTACGAGGCGCGGCTTGTCAGCCTCGCGGGCAAGAAGCTTGATCGGTATGACCTCGAGAATGCGACCCAGGCCGAGATGGCGGTGGATGCGGTCGCGAAACGCGCCCTCAAGGTTGTCAGTGTCGAGGCCAAGCCCGCGTCGCGCAACCCCTCCGCCCCGTTCATGACCTCGACCCTTCAACAGGAGGCCAGCCGCAAGTTCGGCATGGGCGCCCGGCAGGCGATGAACGCGGCGCAGCGTCTCTACGAGGCCGGGCATATCACCTACATGCGGACCGATGGCATCGACATGGCGCCGGAGGCGGTGGCGTCGGCGCGCGACGCGATCAAGGACCGCTATGGCGCGGAGTATGTCCCGAAAAGCCCGCGCATCTACAAGAACAAGGCAAAGAACGCGCAGGAAGCGCATGAATGCATTCGCCCGACCGAAATGTCCCGCGACACCGAAAGCCTCCGGCTTGCTGACGCCGACCAGCGCAAGCTGTATGATCTGATCTGGAAGCGCACGCTTGCCTGCCAGATGGAGGCCGCACGGCTGGAGCGGACAACCGTCGAAATCGGATCGGATGACGGGCAGGTGGGCCTGCGCGCGACCGGTCAGGTCGTGCTGTTCGACGGGTTTCTGAAGATTTACAAGGAGGGCAAGGACGAACCCGCCGAGGATGACGACAAGCGCCTGCCGCAGATCTCGCAGGGCGACCCGGCAGGCTTTGCCGCGAATGCCCTGCAAAGCGCCTATGACAAGGCGTCCGGTGAGGAGGGGGCGCTGACCGAGACGCGCAAGAGCCCCGCCGCCATCCTGTCGAACGACGGCGCGACACTGGCGACGCAAAGCTTCACCCAGCCGCCGCCGCGCTACACCGAGGCGACGCTGGTCAAACGGATGGAGGAGCTGGGCATCGGGCGCCCGTCGACCTACGCCAGCATCGTCACCACCATTCAGGAACGGGAATACGTCCGCAAGGAACAGAACCGCCTGTTCCCGGAGGACAAGGGCCGGATCGTCACGATCTTCCTGCTGAATTTCTTCAAGCGATATGTGGAATATGATTTCACCGCCGCGCTGGAGACCGAGCTGGATCATGTCAGCGCCGGTGAGACCGACTACAAGGATGTGCTGGAAAACTTCTGGCGCGATTTCAGCGCGGCCATCGCGGAAACCTCCGACCTGCGGATCGCAGAGGTGCTGGACGTGCTGGACGATGCGCTCGCACCCCAGCTTTACCCCCCTCGGGAGGATGGCACCGACCCACGGATCTGCCCCAAGTGCGGTGTCGGCAAGCTGCATCTGAAAACGTCGCGCACCGGCGGATTCGTCGGCTGCGGCAACTATCCCGAATGCACTTACACGCGGCCCATTGCAGGTGAGGGCGCAGATGGCGACGAACGTCTTCTGGGCGAGGATTCGGGCGATGAGATCTGGCTGAAGGCGGGCCGCTTCGGTCCCTATGTTCAGCGTGGCGAACCTACCCCGGAGAACAAGAAGCCGCCGCGCGCCTCCTTGCCCAAGGGTTGGTCCAAGGACGAGATGACGCTGGAAAAGGCGCTGGTGCTGTTGAGCCTGCCGCGCGAGATCGGCGAACACCCCGAAGGCGGCACGATAAAGTCGAATTTCGGCCGGTTCGGTCCCTACATCATGCACAAGCTGCTGGACGCGGAAAAACCGACCTATGCCAACCTCAAGGACCCGGCGGATGTGTTCGAGATCGGGATGAACCGCGCGGTGGAGCTTCTGGCGGAAAAACGCGCTAATCCCGGCGGGCGCGGCAGGGCCGCTGCCAAACCCATCCGCGAACTGGGCGAACATCCGCAGGAGGGCGGTCCGCTCAACGTGTTTGAGGGACGCTACGGACCCTATGTGAAGTGGGAAAAGGTCAACGCGACCCTGCCCAAGGACGTCGATCCGAAAGACGTGACGATCGAGATGGCCGTGGCGCTGGTGGACGAAAAGGCCGCAAAGAGCGGCAAGAAAAAAACCGCTGCGAAAAAGGCCGCGCCGAAAAAGGCCGCTGAAAAGAAGACCACCGCGACAAAGACCACCACCAAGAAAACCCCTGCGAAAAAAGCCGGGGCCACCAAGGCGACGCAGAAGGCATCCAGCGGTTCGGGAGACGCCTGAGCGTGGGTCGGCGGAAAACATCCTGTAAATAACATGTGATTGGCGCTGGGGCGCAGTGACGGATACTCCCTGCCTCAACAAACAGGCAAGGAGACTGAAATGTCGAGGCAACTTCTGTCGCGTCGCGGGATGCTGATTGCGGGTGGCGCAGCGCTGATCGTTCCGGCGCGGGCCCGTGCCGAGGTCAATTCCCGGCGCAATATTTCCAGCTTTACCAGTCAGGACTGGCGGGATCATTTCGACACACTGGGCGTGGGCTGCATCGTCTGCGATACCGACAGCCGCGCGCTGCATTACTGGAGCGCCGACGGCAACGACTACCGTGTCTATCCGACATCGGTGCCCAAGACGGACGAACTGACCAAGCGCGGGTATTCGGAAATCGTGCGCAAGAAGGTCGGCCCGTCCTGGACACCGACGGCCAGCCAGATGGAACGCTTTCCGGACTGGGAGCCGGTTGCCGGCGGAGCGCCCGACAATCCGCTTGGCACACATGCGATGTATCTCGACTGGCCCGCCTA
>CAZRZN010000116.1:0-12247 GCA_964604565.1 uncultured Rhodobacterales bacterium | reverse complement strand
ATTCTAAATGTGAGGGCCGGAATGCTCAATTTTGGTTATCGACGTCGGTTTCAGGATCTGTCCGAACAGGAGGTCTTGGCGCTTGCCATTTCTTCGGAGGAGGACGACGCGCAGATCTACCGCAATTTCGCTGAACGCCTGCGCGCCGACTATCCCGATACGGCGGCCGTATTCGATGGAATGGCCCGCGAGGAAGGCGAACATCGCCGCTCTCTGATCGACCTGCACAGCCGGCGCTTTGGCGAGGTCATACCCTTGATCCGGCGCGAACATGTCGCCGGGTTTTATGCGCGCCGCCCAATCTGGTTGACAGAAAACTTGTCGTTGGAACGGATCCGCGAAGAAGCCGCCAACATGGAACGCAATGCCGAACGGTTCTATCACCTTGCGGCCCAGAATGCGCAGGATGCGGACACGCGCAAGCTTTTGGGCGATCTGGCGGCGGTAGAGGCCAGCCACCAGAATGCCGCACATCGTCTCGAAGAGGCGCATCTGCACCCGGACGCCCGGAGCGAGGAGGACGACCGCGCCAAGCGTCAGTTTGTTCTGACGTGGGTGCAACCGGGACTCGCCGGACTGATGGACGGGTCAGTGTCGACCCTCGCGCCGATCTTTGCCGTCGCCTTCGCCACGCAGGACACTTGGACCACGTTTCTTGTCGGGTTGGCGGCCTCCGTGGGGGCGGGCATTTCCATGGGGTTCACCGAAGCGGCATCCGATGATGGCGAATTGTCCGGGCGGGGATCGCCGACCAAACGCGGATTCGCCTCTGGTGTGATGACGACCGTGGGCGGCCTTGGTCATGCGCTGCCCTACCTGATCCCGCATTTCTGGACGGCGACGACGATTGCGCTCGTCGTCGTGTTTGTGGAGCTTTGGGCGATTGTCTGGATCCAGAACAAGTTCATGGACACACCCTTCCTGCGGGCGACCTTTCAGGTGGTTCTGGGGGGCGCCCTTGTCTTTGCCGCCGGCGCGCTGATCGGGTCCGGCTAGCAGGGTGCAATGATCAGTTGCGCGCCGTTGAGACGCGCCACTGAAACTATCATGACCGCCTGAGCGTCATCCCTCCGACTCAGGATGACGCAAAGACCGCGCCGGCCGTTACGCTTGCCATCTTCATTGGCATTTCGTCGGCTGCCCCGGCGCGAATTTCGGCAATCTTTGCCTGAGCCGCGTCTGCCGCGGCCTTGTCGGCATATTCGGACAAAACGACAAAGCTCAGATCGCCGGTTCTAAGCATCTTAACGCTACTCGCACCAACCGCCATGATCAGGGGAACATACTTGTCCTTGGCCATGGCCTCCATCTCGTCGGTCCATTCCGTGCAATCCCAATGGGACATTGTGCAATAGCTCATGATCTTTTCTTTCATATGACCCGCGCAAAATGAACGGATGACAAAGGTTAACACAGTTTTTCTCTCCAAACGACTTCTATCAACTGATGCTTGTCCCGGCCTCATCGCTTCGCTATTCGGAATGCAAAGTTTTTCCGGGGAGGAGCCAAGCAGATGCTCAAGCGTCCATTCGACAAGTCCGTATTGCCCAGCCGCCATGTGACAGAAGGCCCGGCCCGCGCGCCGCATCGGTCCTATTACTACGCGATGGGTATGACCGAGGACGAGATTCACCAGCCCCTGATCGGTGTGGCGACCTGCTGGAACGAGGCCGCGCCCTGCAACATCTCGTTGAACCGGCAGGCACAGGCGGTCAAGCTGGGCGTCAAGGAAGCCTCCGGCACGCCACGGGAGTTCACGACCATCACCGTGACCGACGGGATCGCGATGGGCCATGAGGGCATGCGGTCCTCTCTGGCCTCTCGTGAGGCGATCGCCGACACGGTCGAGCTGACGATGCGGGGTCACTGCTACGATGCCCTCGTCGGTCTTGCAGGCTGCGACAAGTCGCTGCCGGGGATGATGATGGCGATGGTGCGGCTGAACACGCCGTCCGTCTTCATCTATGGCGGGTCGATCATGCCGGGCCGTTACAAGGGCAAGGACGTGACCGTTCAGGACGTGTTCGAGGCTGTCGGCCGCCATCAGGCTGGCGCCAATTCAGACGAGGAACTGCGCGCGCTGGAAAAGGTGGCTTGCCCTTCGGCGGGGGCCTGCGGGGGCCAGTTCACCGCCAACACAATGGCCTGCGTCTCAGAGGCGATCGGTCTGGCGCTCATGAACTCCGCGGGGGCGCCGGCGCCTTATGAAAGCCGCGACCAGTATTCCACGGCCTCCGGCATCGCGGTCATGCATCTGCTTGAACAGAATATCCGCGCGCGCGACGTGGTAACGCTGAAAAGCCTTGAGAATGCCGCGCGGGTCGTGGCCTGCACGGGGGGGTCGACCAACGCCGGTCTGCATCTGCCGGCCATCGCGCATGAGGCCGGGCTGGAATTCTTCCTCGATGATGTCTGCGAGATCTTCAAGGATACGCCCTATTTCGTCGACCTGAAGCCCGGCGGTCAATATGTGTCCAAAGATCTCTACGAGGTGGGCGGCGTGCCCGTCGTGATGAAGGAACTGCGCCGGGCCGGCATGATTCACGAGGATTGCATGACCGCTTCGGGTCGGGCCATCGGCGAAGAACTGGACATGATCGAGCGCGAGGCCGACGGCAAGGTGATCTACCCCGTCGATGCGCCGATCAGCAAGACGGGTGGCGTTGTCGGCCTCAAGGGCAACCTTGCCCCGCAGGGCGCCATCGTGAAAGTGGCCGGGATGAGCGCTGAAGAGCAGGTCTTTACCGGTCCGGCGCGTGTCTTTGAATGTGAAGAAGACGCGTTCGAGGCGGTCAAGGCACGGTCCTACAAGGAAGGCGAAGTGCTGGTGATCCGCAACGAGGGACCGGCGGGCGGTCCCGGGATGCGCGAGATGCTGGCCACCACCGCGGCGCTGTCGGGTCAGGGCATGGGCAAGAAGGTGGCCCTGATTACCGACGGCCGTTTTTCTGGCGCGACGCGCGGCTTCTGTATCGGCCATGTCGGCCCCGAGGCGGCGCATGGCGGTCCCATCGCGTTGCTGAAGGACGGCGACATGATCACAATCGATGCCATGAAGGGCGTTCTGGAGGTCGCTCTGAGCGATGAGGATCTGGCGGAACGCAAGGCAGCGTGGAGCGGCCCGCGTGACACGATCTACGCATCGGGCGCGCTGTGGAAATATGCGCAACTGGTGGGAGAAACCTACAAGGGGGCGGTAACGCATCCCGGAGGCGCCAAGGAAAAGCACACCTACATGGATCTCTGATACATGGGTGCGGCGCGTTTCCTGACTTGTGCCGCAGGTGCGCTGGCGGTGGCGGGGTGCCTTGCTCCGTCACCAGAGACAACGGATCCCGACGCGGATCCGGATACATCCGATGGATTGGTGGCCTTCTTTGCCCGGGACGGAGCAACGCGTGGCACGGCACCGCTGACCCGGGCAAGCCTTGCCGGTGGGGACGTTGTGGTCGCCGGCCCGGAGGGCTACTGCATCGACGCCGAAACCAGATCCACCGGGCCGCAACGCGGCTTTGCGGTGATTGCGTCATGCCATATCCTGATTGATGGACGGTCGGGCCGTGAGGTTCCGCCGATGCTGGTGACGGTGACGGTCGGACCGCGGGGCGATACCACTGATCTGCCGACCCCCGAGGCGCTGGCCAAGGCGGCGGGGGCGCAGATCATCGGATCGGAAACCACCTCGGGCCGTGTCGCTGTTCATCTGGACAGCGGTGGCGAAACGATGTTCGCAGGTAGTGATCCGCGATATTGGCGCGGCGCCTTTCTACAGGGTGAGCGGCTTGTCGGTCTGGCGCTTTACGCCCCCGAAAACAGCTCATTGGCCGGAGAGCGCGGCAAGGTGATGTTACGCCGCATCAAGGACCGGACCGCCAGTCTCAGTCCCGGAAATGGGCAGTCGGAAGATGCGACAGGTCCGGACAGCATCTCCGGCTTGTTCAGCCGCTTGTTCAAAGACCGAGGCTCACCCGACTAGCTTTTTGCGGACCGTTTGTCCGTCTTTTCCAATCTCGTTTCCGTGCGGTGCGGGTCATTCCGATTTCCAGAGGTTCCCGAAGTCCTTGGGAAGTCTCAAAAATTCAATGCATAAGTCCTGGATGGAAAGAATGGGGTCACCGTGCTCAAAGCAAGGCGGCCGGGCAGGCCCACCCGGTGCCGCAGGTCCGCGACTGCGCGCCAAAATCGCGATGCCGAGCGGGCGCCCTGATCGCGGGAATGATAGTGGCAGGGAGCGACCGCACTGCGTCGGCCCCTTATGGCACGCTCCAACGCGCGCTTCGTCGACACGGATGTGGAACCTCTTGGTCCCTCAGGTTTGAGCCGTGCGATTGACGCCGCTGGCGAGCGGGTCCAATGTCGCCGCATCCCTGTAGGAGTTCCCATGTCCCCGCTGCGTGCCATCGCGCTGAAGTTGACCGCTGTCATCCTGTTTACGGTCATGGCCTCGTTGATCAAGGCAAGCTCCTCCGTCGTTCCGCCGGGTGAGGCGGTGTTCTTTCGGTCGTTCTTTGCCATGCCCGTCATCGTCTGCTGGTTGGCGTTGCGCGGAGACCTGCGAACCGGGTTCAAGGCAAAACGGCCCATGGGTCATGTCTTTCGTGGATTGGTCGGGGTATCGGCCATGGGCTGCGGCTTTGCCTCCCTCGGCCTCCTGCCTCTGCCGGAGGTGACGGCGCTGGGCTTTGCGGCGCCACTGATCACGGTGTTGCTTGCGGCGCTTTTGCTGGGGGAACGGCTGCGCCTGTTCCGTCTGTCGGCGGTCTTTCTGGGTCTGATCGGCGTGACTGTGGTGATCTGGCCCCGCCTGACTGTTGACGATCTGAGCGATGCGGCAACGCTGGGTGTGGCACTGGTCCTGATCTCCGCGGTGCTGCGGGCCTTGGCCCAGATCCAGATCCGGCAGTTGGTCGCGACAGAGGAAACCTCTGCCATCGTGTTCTATTTTTCGCTGACCGCGACGCTGTTCTCGTTGCTTACGGTGCCCTTTGGCTGGGTCTGGCCCGGACCCGTCACGCTGGCCCAACTGATCGGGGCGGGATTGATCGGGGGTATTGCCCAGATCTTTCTGACCTCTGCCTACAGATTTGCCGGGGCGGCGGTGATCGCGCCCTTCGACTATGCCTCGATCCTCTTTGCCATCCTGTTCGGATATGTGTTTTTTGACGAGGTTCCCACGGCGATGGTGTTGATCGGGTCCACTCTGGTCATCCTAGCCGGTGGGGTGATCATTTGGCGCGAACGGCAACTTGGAATTCAGCGGGGCAAGGCCAGATCGGGCCTGACGCCGCAGGGGTAACGGCTGATTTTCGGTGGCCGCAGGAACCCGTGGACCTGCGGCCCCCATAGCGTGACCAACGTATTTGGTTGGAAATTCGGCGCGCTCGACCGTGAGGGAACAATGAGTCAGAGATCGAGGCTCTCGGCCCAGAGATAGGCCGGTGCCAGTAACAACCGACGGAATCTGCCCAGCGGAAAGCGCGGCGGCGGGGTCCCAAGCCAATCCGGACCCTTTCCACCGATGCCCATCACGCGATCCGCCAGAAGCCGTCCGGTATAGGACCCCATCGCCACGCCATTCCCATGGAACCCAAGACCGGCGAACAATCCGTCATGCCCCGGCACCGGACCCAGAAAGGGAACAAGATTGCGCATCAGGCAGACAAGACCGGACCATTCATGCGTGATCTCCACATCCTTCCACGCGGGAAACAGCCGGGCGAAATCGGCGCGGATGCGACGCGCAATCCGGCGCCGTATGGCAGGGGTCGCGCGCAGTCCGCCGCGCATGCCGAACAGGAACCGGCCATTCGGCAAAAGACGAAAGTAATGCAGCAGGAAACGGGTATCATAGGCCATTTGTGCCGACCACCAGCCGGCGGCATCCTGCTCCGCTTTTGTCAGGGGGCGTGTGACGATGACAGTGGATTGCAGCGGCATCGTGCGCGCGCGCAGCCAAGATGGCAGATCTTCATGGCTGTATCCGTTTGTCGCGATTACCACTTTTCCGGCGGTCAATCTTCCCTTTGGCGTTTGCACCCGCCAGCCGCCTTTTGTCCGGGTCAGACCTGTGACCGGGCTGTTGGCAAAAAGCGCCGCACCCGCCTGCTCTGCGGCCTGCGACAGGCCAAGGTGATATTTGCGGGGATTGATCGCAAAGCCGACGGGCAGGGTCATTCCGCCATGCCACGGCCCGCCAAGCCCCCGCACAGCAAGGTCCGCCGGCGTGTGGAGCATTGGGGCCGTGCCGTAAGAATCCGCGATTCCGGCAGCCTTGGCTTCCAGTCCCGCAAAGGCGCGCGGCGTATGGGCCAAAAGCGTCTCCCCCTGCGAATGGCGGTCCACATCCCAGCCATGCCGCGTGATGAGATCGGAGACATGGTCGACAGCCGCCACCTCTGTCCGAGCCCATTCGCGGGGGGCATCAGATCCAAAGCGGCGGGCAAGCATCGCGTCAGATGCCTTGGCCCCGCCAAGACAGCAAAAGCCGCCGTTGCGTCCCGAGGCGCCCCAGCCCGGGTGCTCTGCCTCCAGCAGGGCCACGGAGACTCCCGCCTCGGCCAGCGCAAGCGCGGCGTTCAGGCCGGTGAACCCGCCGCCGATCACGGCGACATCGGTTTGCATGTCGACGGTCAGTTGTTGCCATGACGCATCCGGCACCGTCTCTGCCCAGTAGCAGGCGCCTTGCGGCCCATAGGCCGGGGCCTCGAAAATCCGTGTCACGCTGTCCGCTGTGCCGCCCGTTCGTCGCGGGCCTGTCGCACGGCGTTGCGTTTCGACACCAGCGACGCGGTAACCACACCCACCGTCACAAGACCGATCAGAATGGTCGACAGCGCATTGATCTCAGGACTGACACCAAGCCGGACGGCCGAAAAGACCTTGATCGGCAAGGTGGTCGCACCGGGACCGGTGGTAAAGCTGGCGATCACCAGATCGTCGAGCGAAAGGGTGAAGGCCAGCAGCCAGCCGGAAATCACCGCGGGCGCGATGATCGGCAGGGTCACCAGCATGAAGGATTCCAGCGGCGAAGCCCCCAGATCCAGTGCGGCCTCCTCCAGCGACTGGTCAAAGTTGCTGAGGCGCGAGGACACCACGACGGAGACATAGCACATCGAAAACGTGGTATGCGCCAGAACGACGGTCAGCACGCCGCGATCCATCCCGAGGCCGATGAACAGCAACAGCAGCGACAGGCCGGTGATGACCTCCGGCATGACGAGCGGCGCGTAGATCATGCCGGAAAACAGCGTGCGTCCCGGAAAGCGTCCGGCGCGCACCAGAACATGCGCCGCCATGGTGCCCAGCACCGTGGCGATGGTGGACGAAAAGAATGCCACCTTCAACGTGACCCAGGCGGCGTCGAGAAACTCCTCGTTCTGCAACAGCTCGGCATACCATTTGGTCGAAAATCCGGCCCAGACGGTCACAAGGCGGCTTTCGTTGAAGGAATAGACCACCAGCAGGACCATCGGCAGGTAGAGAAAGGCAAACCCAAGCGTGAGCGACGTGGCGTTGAACCAGGAAAAGCGTCTCATCTTTCGGCCTCCCGGGCCTGTTCCTCGGACCGCTGGAACAGGATGATCGGGATGATCAGGATCAGCAGCAGGATCACCGCCACTGCGGAGGCCACCGGCCAGTCACGGTTGGAGAAGAATTCCTCCCAAAGCACCTTGCCGATCATCAGCGTGTCGGACCCGCCCAGAAGCGAGGGGATCACAAATTCCCCGATGGTCGGGATGAAGACCAGAAAACAGCCCGCGACGATGCCGTTTCGTGACAGCGGCACAGTCACCAGCCAGAACGCCGCGAACCGCGAGCATCCCAGATCCTCCGCCGCCTCAAGCAGGCTTTCGTCCAGCTTTTCCAGCGCGGCGTAGATCGGCAGGATCATGAAGGGTAGGTAAGTGTAGACGACCCCGATATAGACCGCCCAATTCGTGTTGAGGATTGTGAGCGGTTCGGAAATGATCCCGATCGCCATCAGGAACTGGTTCAGCACACCTTCGGTCGACAGGATGCCGATCCATGCATAGACCCGGATCAGAAAGGACGTCCAGAACGGCAGGATCACCAGCATCAACAGGGTCGGCCGCCATTCGACGGGCGCGCGGGCCATGCCGTAGGCGATCGGATACCCCACCAACAGCGTGACGGCGGTCGAAATCGCGGCAATCTGAAGCGAGCTGAGGTAGGCCTTCCAATAGAGGTCGTCGGTCGTCAGGAACGCAAAATTCTCAAGGTCCAGCCCGGAAAAGAAGGTGCGGATGCCGGCCCATCCCTCGCTGAAGTCGAGCTGCGGCGCATAGGGCGGCCGGGCCAGCGCGTAATCGGACAGCGAGATCTTCAGCACGATGATGAAAGGCACAAGGAACAGCGCCAAAAGCCAGAGATAGGGCAGGGCGATGAGGACGAGGCGGCGCATCAGACGTCCTTCAGCACGACACCGGCGGTGGCTGAAAAGCTCAGCCAGACCTCGTCTTCCCAGGTGATGTCACGGCGTGAAATGCGGCGGGTGTTTGCCGCTTGCGCCTTTATCATGGTTCCGCCAGCGACCTCGACATGATAGGTCGATATGTTGCCGAGATAGGCAATGTCGATCACCTTGCCCTTCAGGGTGTTGGGGGCTTTTGGCCGCTCCTTGGAGATGCCCACCTTTTCGGGGCGGAGGGACAGAACAACCGCCTCGCCATCCAGATCTGTGTCACCGTTGCTGGCAACAAAGGTCGTCTGTCCGTCTGACCAGTGGATTTCAAGACCGCCGGGCGGGACAGGCGCCGACGCTTCTGCGGGCGTCGGCGCGGTGGCGGCCTGGGCGGGGTCTGTCGGGGGCGGCAGGCGGCGGGGTTCGTCGTCGATCCACTTGCCGAACAATCGGCTGAGCACCTTGTCATGCAATTTGCGGCCAAGATCGTTTGGCTTCGGCCCCGGTCTTGCCGGCTTGCTGCTGCTTTTGGCCTCGGGCGGGGCGGCTGCAAGGGCAGGCTCCGGCGCAGGAGTCGTGGTCGCATCAGCGCGCGCTTTGGCGGTGCCACGGATCAGGTTCACATCGCCGATGAAATCCGCGACATAGACCGAATTGGGTGCCTCGTAGATCACATCGGGCGTGGCGACCTGCACTATCTTTCCCTCGTTCATCACCGCCACGCGGCTGGCCACGGTCATGGCCTCTTCCTGATCGTGGGTGACGATGATGAAGGTCGTTCCGGTCTTTTCCTGAATATCCATCAGTTCAAACTGCGTTTCCTCGCGCAGTTTGCGATCAAGCGCGCCCAGCGGTTCGTCTAAAAGCAGCAGGCGGGGCGCCTTGGCGAGGGAGCGGGCAAGGGCCACGCGCTGTCGCTGACCGCCCGAGATCTGGTGCGGTTTGCGGGCGGCGAAGCGTTCCAGTCGGGTGAGGCGCAGCATCTCCTGCACGCGGGTCTCTATCTGGTCCTTTGACTTCTTCTCGCGGCGCAAACCGAATGCGATGTTGTCCGCGACCGTCAGATGCGGAAACAGCGCATAGCTCTGGAACATCATGTTCACGGCGCGCTTGTTCGGGGGGATATGCCCGATGTCCTTGCCGGCCAGCAGGATCTGGCCTTCGGTCGGGGTCTCAAACCCTGCGAGCATGCGCATCAGCGTGGTCTTGCCGCAGCCCGACGGACCCAGCAGGGCAAAGAATTCCTTTTCGTAGATATCCTGTGTCAGGTCGTCGATGGCAGTGAAATCACCAAAACGCTTGGTCACGCCCTTGAACTGGATCAGAGGTTTCGCCTGCGGATCGGTCCACGGGGCAAAGACGGAGTCGGCCATGTCAGTCCACCACGCAAGTCAGGGCCGCGCCACCCTGTCTGGATGGCGCGGGATTTGTCTGAATCAAGTGCCCGACTTGATCTTGGTCCACAGGCGGGTCACGACGCGCTGCACCCGTGGCGGATAGGGTGTGGTCGTGAAGGTGTTGTCCATCGCCGCGGCGTCCGGATAGATCGCGGTGTCGCCGATAACGTCCTCCAGCAGGAATTCCTGAGAGGCGAGATTGCCATTGGCGTAGTAGACGTAGTTCGACGCCGCGGCCATGTTTTCCGGGTCCATGATGAAGTTCAGGAAGGCATGGGCGCCTTCGGGGTTGGGTGCGTCGACGGGTATGGCCATCTGGTCAAACCACATCTGCGCGCCCTCGTCCGGTGCGAAATAGCTGACCTCGACCCCGTTGTCGGCCTCTGCCGCGCGGTCGCGCGCCTGAAGGATGTCACCGGACCAGCCGACTGCAAGGCAGATATCGCCATTGGCCAGCGCGTTGATGTATTCCGAGCTGTGGAACTTCTGGATGTAGGGGCGGATCGGCATCAGAACTTCTTCGGCCCGCTCGATCACCTCCGGGTCATGGCTGTCGGGGTCAAGGCCCAGATAGTTCAGCGCGGCGGGGATCATCTCTGCCGGGGCGTCCAGCATGTAGATGCCACATTCCGCCAGTTTTTCCGCATTCTCCGGCTTGTAGAGCAGATCCCAGCTTGTGACGGGCGCATCCTCGCCGAGGATCTCCTTGACCTTCGGGACGTTCACGCCGAGGCCTGTGGTGCCCCACATGTAGTTGATCGAATAGGCGTTGTCAGGATCGTAGGCTTCTGTCCGATCCGCGATCACGTCCCACATGTTGTCGAGGTTCGGAAGTTTCGACTCGTCGAGCTTCTGAAAGGCGCCGGCCGTGATCTGACGCTGAAGGAATGTCCCGGACGGCACGACGACATCATAGCCGGAGCTGCCAGCGAGCATCTTTGTCTCAAGCACTTCGTTGCTGTCGAAAACGTCGTAGATAAGCTCTATACCGGTTTCGGCCTCGAATTTTTCCAGCAGGCTTTCGTCGATGTAGTCAGACCAGTTGTAGACGCGCACTTCCTGGGCGGAGGCCAGTCCGGCTACCAGCGCAAGGGACGCGGTCATCGTCACAAGGGTTTTGGTCATGTTGTTCTCCCGTTGGTGGCAGGGCTCTTTTGGCCCCGTCGCCAATTTTTGATCATAAGTTGCACTAAAGCGCAACTTCAACGATGCTTCCACGGCCCGGGGTCGGGCGCAAGGGATCGTCATGGCCAAGCAGATTGGGGAAAATGTCGATGGTGACAAAAGTGGCAGAGATCAGACCGCAGGCGGGATTGCCCGCCCATGAACAGGTCTATCGCGCACTGCGCGACGCGATTCTGTTCGGGTCACTGGCACCCGGGGAACCGGTAACCATTCAGGGGCTGGTGGAGCGTCTCGGGGCAGGCATGACCCCGGTCCGCGAGGCAATTCGCCGCCTGACCGCAGAGCAGGCCTTGCAGGCGCTGGGCAATCGCCGGATCCAGGTGCCGACACTGACAGAAGCGCTGATCCACGAACTGACAGAGGCGCGGCTGGCGATAGAGCCGCTGCTGGCGGTTCGCGCCGCCGATCGAGCGCGACGCGAGGATGTGGTGCGGCTGGTCGAGATCGACAGGAATCTGGATGCGGCGATCCTGCGCGGGGACATTGAATCCTATCTCCGAAAGAATCACGCGTTTCATGCCCAAGTGAATGCCACGGCGCAGGCGCCGATCCTCCAGTCGCTGACCGACACGCTTTGGCTGCGGTTCGGGCCCTCCCTGCGGGTCGTCTGCGGTCAAATGGGGACGCGGTCCCTGCCGGATTGTCACAAGGACCTTGTGGCCGCGCTGAAAGATAAGGACGCGGATCGTGCGGCGCTGGCGATCAAGGAAGATGTGGCGCAGGGCATGGAGATGATCCGGAGCAGCCTGTGATCCGCACCGCGTGTCGCGGACGCGCGCATCGTCGGACGCCACTGTTCAAATTTCGGTCGATGCTGCATTGCGAAAGGGATCCGTGGCAGTGCCCTGCGCAGGGAGCACGCGGCCCTGACGCAGCCTTGTCAGTCCGCAGGGGCCGCTTAGACGGTGCGCCCTAATGCCGTGCACCCGGCAGTCTTGAATTTGACCGGAAGAAAGACCGCCTCAGCGTTGAATGCCCCGTTCTCTGCGTGCCAAGGGCGATTCGATTGACAGTCTGAAATTTGATCATATTCTGCCGTCGACCGTTTCAGGAGGCGCCGTATGACCATCCTCACCCCGAATTCGCCCACTGCCGAATTGCAGGCGCTTGACGCCGCGCATCACCTGCATCCCTTTACCCACGGCGCCGGACTGGCTGCCAAGGGCGCCCGGGTCATCACCCGCGCCGATGGCTGCTGGCTGACCGACAGCGAGGGCAACCGCATCCTTGACGGCATGGCGGG
>CAZRZN010000115.1:4784-12255 GCA_964604565.1 uncultured Rhodobacterales bacterium | reverse complement strand
CCGGTCATCGTCCGCGCCGCCCAGCAGCGTGTCGCTGCCCGACTGGCCCAACAGCGTGTCGTTGCCCGCAAACCCCTCAAGCAGATTGTCGCCGGGCGTTCCGACCAGATAATCATCGCCCGAGGTTCCGGGAACGAGCACATCCGGGGCGCGGTTGCTGAACATGAAGTCGGTGTATTCGAGCGCCTCGCCAACTCCCTCCAACAGCGCGATCTTCTGGCCGTCGATCTGGACCTCCAGACCGCCTGCAACCACCGTCTGGGTCACCCGGGCGTCGAAATCGGCCTCTGTCAGGCCAAGATCGAAGAGGCCGATGATATCCACGCCGATCTCGAAATCGGTGACGGTGCTGCTGTTGAAGACATCCCCGGCCTCGGCGCCATAGGACAGCACAAACAGGTCGGTTGCCGCGCCACCGGTAAATGTGTTGCCGCCTTGGCCCACCAGATAGTCGCTCTCGGCACCGCCGTTGATCGCCACGCCTGCGTCGAAGATGTCGATCTCGTCATATTCCAGCAGCAAGGTGGTGTCATAGAGGGTCGCGGGCTTGATGTCGCCCTTGACATAATAGGCGATGTCGAAGCCTTCGGTCATGTTCAGGCCGTTGACCGATACGGTCCCGCTGTTGTTCTGCCAGCCCGCGCTGATCGACAACGGCGACACGGGCAGACCCCAGTCCAGCAGGTTGATCACTGTCTGCGTGTCCTCGCCGACCTCATATTTCACGAATTCGCTGGTGGTGGGCAGGGGCAGGCTTGGGTCGGTCGGAATGACCACGCCGGGAAGATCCTGACCGTATTTGTCTGGCTGCAAGCGCCAGCGCGGGCCGGAGATATAGTCGCCGTTCTCATCCAGCGCGGCCTCGAAGGGTTCCCGGTCCATCGTGGTATACCAGGCATTGGTGAACCCTTCGAGCAAATCCGAAGATCCCGCCCCGAGGGACACAAGTTCCGACGCCGCGGCCTGCTGGGCAAGATACGCGTCCTTGAGGATCGTTCCCGCGGGATAAAGCGTGCCGTCCCCAGCATAATAGTCGTCCGTGCTGACCCAGACCTCGCGCGGGCCGTTGCCGTCGTCGTTGTAATCCGGAATGACCGAATAGGTCGGCAGCCTCCCGATCGCGGCTTCGTTCTCGAAATCCTCCGGGCGGATCTGGTCGTTGGGGTTGTTGGTGATGGTGTGCTTCGTAACCAATTCCGCCGCGGTGATCCGGAACAACGGTTTCAGGTCGGTATCCGGGTCTGTGCCGGACCATTCATCGGGCAGGTCCAGCGTTGCCTCCAGTCGGACATCGTTGGGCTTCTTGATCATGTTGCCCCAACGATACAGCAGCTTGCCGTCGTCCTTCATCGTCACCGAATAATCGGAACTGTAGGCGATATCATAGTCGATCGTCGCCTCGTTGGGGTTCAACAGATCCTGAATGTCGAGCGTTCCGTCGCCGTTCTTGTCCGTCACGCCGAAAGCAACCGGATCGGCCAAAAGGTCCGCGACGTGCTGCCCGTCCCATGCGGCGTTCTGGCTGAGCAGGATCAGGTCGTCGTCCAGCGCGTAGACCGCCTCGGGATCGCCGGGATACATTGCATCCGACAAGACCTGCTGCATGACCGAATAATGTTCGGTGGACGCCTTGACACTGTTGCCGCCAAGCCCGGACAACCATGTGCCCAGCACGGCAGGTGTCTGAAACGTATCTGTTGGCGCGTCCGACACCACGAGGCCAAGGTGCTCGCCAGCGGGCCCCGTCAGGTCACCGGCCCAGCCTTCGGCATAGTCGTAGTCCAGCACCTTCTGAACGGCCTCGTCGAAATCTGTCACCTCGAAACCGAACTCAGACTCGATCGGATAGAGGCTGACCCCTTCCTTGGTGACCTTGGCCGGTGCGGAAAAGTCGATGATCGGCAACATGCCATCCAGCAGCGTTCCTTGGGTCACGCCCGAGAAGGTGCCGGTGATGTCGTCCGTACTGAACACATGAGTCGAGGTGTATGTCGGGGCAGTGATAAGAGGTTGATCGGCCATGGTTATCCCACTCGCAATATCTGATTGATTGGCGCGGCCTTAAAAGACAGCCGCCCCTATTGCCTTGTCGGACAGACCCCGGCCGGACGCATTGATTTAAGTCAATTCAAATTCCATTTGTCGAATGCGAAAACCATCTCGCCCCCGCAGCCATTCTCGCCCCGGATCTGGCCGCAGACGCCCGGCATGTCGGCGCGGCAGTCGCACAGCGCCCAAGCCAAAGATCGACCGCCTGCATGCTCAGCCGCCGCCTGACCGCACAAGAACCTGACCGCCCAGGCACACGATCCTTTCCCTTGCAGCCCTTTCGGCAAACCCAAAGCGCGCCAGACACGATCTTAGGGGCGAGGCGGATTGCGCGCGCATCGGACCACCCCATGGCCACCACCGCGCCTTTGTCTTGTGGGGCCAAGGCGGCCTGCCGCTTTCGATCTTTTCGAATCACGGGCGTCTTGACCGGCAGGATCGACCGCCGCGCAATGGCCGTGGCAGCGACCGGAACTCCCCGCACCGCCGGAAAAGGGCGGCGCACCTCGCCCGCTTACGACTCTTGCCAACAGCCTTGTCGCGGTCTTTCGATGGCTGATCGCGCGTCAGGGGCGCCTTTTGGGCAAGAGCGGCGGACCCGCCAGCCCGGCGACCTCCCGCGACTTTGACCTTGCGCAAACTTGGCCCTTGCGTCGCTTGGCACATTATATATCATCTTCTTCGGGAGGAGATTTCGCTTTGGAAACGACGGTCAACAAACAGCCGATCGAACGGCAGAAATTGTCGGAGCGTGCCCGCGAGGCGATCCGGGACCGGATCATCTCCGGCCAGTTCCCGATGGGTGAAAAGCTGACGGAGTCAGAGCTTGTCCGCTTGTTGGGCGTCAGCAAGAGTCCGATCCGCGAGGCGCTCTTGCAGCTCGAACGCGAGGGGTTGATCGTGTTGTCGGCCAACCGGACGACCCGTGTCTTCGCAATGGGCAGCACCGAAATCTCCGAACTCGGCGAGTTGCGCCAGATCCTCGAAACAGAGGCGCTGCGGCTCGCCTGCAAGCGCAATGCCGCCGCCCTCGCGCAGGATCTGACGTCGATCGTCGGGCAGATGGATCAGGCGCTCTCCAAGGACGACACGGATACATACAAGCTTCTGGATCACGACTTTCACCGGGCGATCTTTGCGCAATGCGGCAACAGCTATGTGGAGGCAAATTTCCGCATGCTGTCCTTCCGGGTGCAGGCCCTGCGCAACCGGCTCTCGATGGATCCCGACCTCAACGCGAGATCGCTCAGTGAACATCACGAGATCCGCGATGCCGTATTGGCCGGAGAGATCGACCGCGCCCTGACCTGTCTGAAAAGCCACATCTCCGACACCACGGACAATTACCTGAACCGCATCGCCGCCACCGAACCGGTCGCCGAGATCGGCGCCCTGAAGACGGCGCGTGTCGACCTGCCAGAGATGGAGCGGTTCTCCCGCGCCGCCCTTGAGGCCGTCGGGGCGGACGCCGCGACCACCGACGCGGTGACCAAGGCATTGATGCATGCCTCGACGCTGGGGGTGGACACCCACGGCTTTCGCCTCTTGCCGCATTACCTGCGCGGTCTTGCCGGTGGGCGCGTCAACAGGTCGCCACAGCCGCGCATCGTGGCCGGCAAGGGCGGGGCCTGCGTTCTGGACGGGGACGACGCCCATGGCGCGCGGGCGACCTACGAGGCGGTCGAGATCGCCATCGAGCGTGCGAAGGAATTCGGCGTCGGCGCTGTCGCCATCCGCAGTTCATCGCATTTCGGCGCCGCCGGCGCCTATGCCACGGAAATCGCGAACCGGGGCATGATGGGACTGGCCTTCTGCAACTCCGACGCCTTCGTGCGGCTGCACGGCGGCGCAGAAAAGTTTCACGGAACCAACCCGATCGCCGCCGCCGCGCCCGCGAAGGACGGTGCGCCATGGCTGCTGGACATGGCGACCAGTTCCATCCCCTTCAACCGGGTGCTGCTGAGTCAAAGCATCGGCGTCCCGTTGCCGGAAAACGTGGCGTCCAATGTCGATGGCATCAACATCACCGACCCGATGCTGGTCGAGATGCTGGCACCTTTGGGCGGCGCGCTGTTCGGCTACAAGGGCGCCGGACTGGCCGGTCTGTCAGAAGTTCTGTCCTCGGCCCTGTCGGATGCGCCGCTCAGCAGCGAACTGCCACCGATGATGTCGGAGGACATGTCGACGCCACGCGGTCTGGGGGCCTTTGTCATGGCGCTGGATCCTGAAGGGTTTTGCGGTGTGGAGACTTTCAAAGGCGTGATCACCCGCTATCTGGCCGCGATCCGCGGGTCTGCCGTCGCCGCCGGCCAAGAGGTCATGGCGCCCGGGGACCGGGAATGGAAAGAGGCGGAAAACCGGCGCAAGATCGGTATGAAGATTGACGAAACGACGCTGACGTCTCTCGGCGAATTCGCCGCGGAGCACAGCTTGAAATCCCTGCAGATACGATCTGCGGCGGACTGAAACAAATGATCGGAAAGGGAGGAAAAACCGATGACGTTTACCTTTAAGCAAACCACGATTCTGGCCGCCGCGGGTGCTGTCGCCCTTGCGGCCACGGCGCCGGTGGCCACGGCACAAAGCGCCGACCGCGTTCTGAAGTTCGCGCATGTCTACGAGACCAGCGAACCCTACCACACCTGTGCGGTCGCCGCGAATGACGCGCTGATGGAAGCGACCGACAACCGCTATGGCATCGAGGTCTTCCCGGCGTCGTCGCTTGGCAAGGAAGTCGACATCAACGAGGGCCTCGGCCTTGGAACGGTCGACATCATCTATACCGGTCAGCTGTTCGCGGGTCGCTCCTTCGGGCCGATCGCCATTGGCGGCGCGCCCTACATGTTCCGCGACTACGCGCATTGGGATGCCTTCCGGAACTCCGACCTGTTCGCCGAACTGTCGCAGGGCTATACCGACGCGACCGGAAACCACATCGTGGCGATGACCTATTACGGCAACCGCCATGTGACCTCCAACGAGCCGATCACCGAGCCCGCCGACATGGAAGGCCTGAAGATCCGGGTGCCGAACGCCCCCCTCTACATGATGTTCCCCGAGGCAACAGGCGGCAACCCGACGCCGATCGCCTTTGCAGAGGTGTATCTTGCGCTCCAGCAGGGCACGGTCGACGCGCAGGAAAACCCGCTGCCGACGATCCAGGCCAAGAAGTTCTATGAGGTTCAGTCCAACATCAACCTCACCGGGCATATCACCGACGCGCTTCTCAGCATCGTTGGCGGGCCGACCTGGAACAGCATGGATGCCGCCGATCAGGAGACCCTGTCGACGGTCCTTCAGGATACGGCCGTCTGCGCCACGGATGCCATCCGCGAAGCCGAGGCCGAGCTGGCCGACTGGTTCCGCAACGAGGGCGTGACCGTGAACGAGATCGACCGCGGTCCGTTCATCGAAGCGGTCAAGGTCATGCACAACGGCGACATGGCAAGCTGGGACCAGGAAACCTATGACCGGTTGCAGGCCATCGGCCAGTAAATCCATCGAAGACGGGGCCGGCAGGGGCACAAGCCTCTGCCGGTTTCTTCTGTGTATGCCACATCGATCCGGGACCATCGCATGAATGATCGCCCCCCCAACCTCGACCCTATGGACGAGCCTGAAGTGCATTTCGAAGAGGAAGAGATCGACCTGTCGGACCTGCGATGGGACGACATTCCGGTCTTCGTGATCTTCTGGATCCTCGCCTTTGTCGTGTTTCTACAGTTCTTCACCCGATACGTTCTGAACGATTCCCTTGGCTGGACCGAGGAAATCGCCCGCTTTCTGCTGATCGCCGTGACCTTTACCGGTGCAATCATGGCCGTGCGGAAGGAATCCCACATCGCCGTGGAATTCCTCTATCGCTGGGTGTCCCGCACGGGTCGCCGGATCGCGCAGGGGGTCATCGACCTCGTGACCATCGGATTTTTCGGGCTGCTGACATGGCTGACAATTCAGCTGTCGGGCCGGACACAGCAGATGATGGTCTCCATCGATGTGCCGAAATCCTATGTTTACTGGTTCGTGGCCGTCTGTTTCGCCGGCATGACGCTCTATGCGCTGATAAACGGCTGGCGGCACCTCAGGACCGGAACCTCCAAACTGATCGACCCGCAACTTCACGCCGAGGGCGTGCCCCGTATGGACTAGGAGTTCCCAAGTTGGAAATCGCCCTTCTCTTCGTTGCCCTCTTCGGGCTTATCGTCTTCGGTGTGCCTGTGGCCATCGCCCTTGCCGGGTCTTCGGCCCTTTATGTGCTGGTCAGCGGGTCGGTGCCGTCGATCATCGTGTCGCACCGCATGATCAATGGTGTCGACAGCTTTCCCCTGCTGGCAGTGCCGTTCTTCATTCTTGCCGGCAACCTGATGAACACCGCCGGCATCACCGAGCGGATCTTCAACTTTGCCCTGTCTCTGGTCGGCTGGATGCGCGGCGGGCTTGGTCACGTCAACGTCGGCGCCTCCGTGATCTTTGCCGGCATGTCCGGTGCCGCCGTGGCCGATGCAGGCGGCCTTGGCGCGATCGAGATCAAGGCGATGCGCGACAGGAATTACGACGCGGAATTCGCCGTCGGGATCACGGCCGCCTCCTCGACCATCGGGCCGATCATTCCACCCTCCCTGCCCATGGTGATCTACGGCGTGGTCGCCAGCGCCTCCATCGGACAGCTTTTTGCCGCGGGCTTCCTGCCCGGTCTCGTGATGGCCCTGTCGCTCATGGTGATGGTGGCGATCATGGCGCGCCGCCGTGGATATCAAAGGGATCAGAACTTCCGGTTTTCCATCCTGTTCTCCACCTTCGGCCGCGCGTTCCTTTCGCTGATGACTCCGGTGATCATCGTCGGCGGCATCCTGAGCGGGGCCTTCACCCCGACAGAGGCCGCGGTGGCAGCCTGCGCCTGGGCCTTGTTCCTCGGTCTGATCGTCTATCGCACGCTAAATGTCCGCCGGTTCATTCGGGTCAGCTATGACACGATCGAGACGACAGCCGTCGTCCTGCTGGTGGTCGCGGCAGCGTCGATCTTTGCGTGGATCCTGACATCCAACCGGGTGCCGGAGACCGTTGCCGGCCTTCTGCTGACGATGTCGGATCGACCCTGGATGATCCTGTTGCTGATCAACCTGATCCTTCTGGTGGTGGGATGTTTCATGGAAACCGTCGCGGCCATCACGATCATGGTTCCGGTGCTCTTGCCGGTTGCCACCGCCATCGGCATCGACCCGGTCCATTTCGGGGTGATCATGGTGCTGAACCTGATGCTCGGCCTCCTGACGCCTCCTGTGGGCATGGTGCTCTACGTGCTGGCACGGATTGCCAATATCCCGTTCGAACGGGCCGTTGTGGGCACGGCGCCCTTCCTGATCCCGCTGGTGCTGGTGCTGGGTCTCATCACCTTCGTTCCGGCGATCACTCTCTGGCTCCC
>CAZRZN010000115.1:0-4684 GCA_964604565.1 uncultured Rhodobacterales bacterium | reverse complement strand
TGCCAAACCAACTCCGCCCGGAGAAAAGGCGTCTGCCGCGCGGTGACGGCGGTGCCATCCGGCAGGGAAAGCACCCGGTCCCACTCGGCCGCGCCAAGATCGCGCCATTCGACATCCAGATGAATCGCCGTGTGATGGATCAAGCTACGCAAGGCGCGGCCCGGAAGGTCGGCGCCCTGCGCGGCCCCGGCAAGGGGTGTGGCATGACCGTCTTGATCCACCAAATCGCAAGGCCCCCGCATCCCAGCCAGCCGTTGCGCCAGATCACGCGCCGCGTATCCCACATGCGCGATCAACAGTCTGCGCGACCAACCGGCGCGCAAGCTTCGCGCGTTCAGCGCGTCATCTGTCAGTTCACCCAGCTTGCGGGAAAAATATGCCGTGCCGCGTCTGGCCAGCAACAAATCCTCTCGTGGCGCTTCGGACGCGTCATGTCGCGCGCCCGGCCCGGGGCCGATACATCGCTCTGCCAAGGGATCCCGCCCGGGCCGGCTCACTGCCCCGCAACCGAGGTCCGCATGAAATCGAGACGCTCCATGATCGGCGCATCCGAGAAGCGGAACAGGTCGAACACGCTCTCGGCCTGCAACGACCACGGGATCCATGACGGGATGACAAAGAGATCGCCTTTGGACAGATCGCGCCGCACCCCGTCCAGAACCACCGCCCCCGCCCCCTCGAAGACCTGGAATACGCTGGCGCCCACTTCGCGCCGCTCCGGCGTCTCACATCCTGCCCGCAGGCGGTGGAACTCGCAACGGATCGTCGACATCACGTCGCCGCCCGTGGTGGGGTTCACATAGCGGATCGCCGCATGGCCCTGCTCCACCGTCGCGGGCTGGCCTTCATCCTCCAGCAACAGCTGTTCTGTCAGGGCCCGGTCCGTATGCGCCCAGCGATAAGCCCCGATCGGCGAGGCGACGGTATCGTTCAGCTGCGACAGCGGCCGCAGACCGGGATGACACCACAGCCGTTCACCGCGCGAATAGGTCGGCGTGGCGTAATCCGTCACCCGGTCGGACCCGAACTCGAAAAACCCCACATCCATTTGTTGGCTGAATGGAATATCCAATCCGTCCAGCCATGCCATGGGCCCGTCGGTGTCATTGTGATGACCGTGGAATTTCCAGCCCGGCGTCAGCAACAGATCACCCCGGCTCATCCGCACCGGATCGCCATCGACCACCGTCCAGACGCCCTCGCCCTCCACCACGAACCGAAAGGCATTCTGCGAATGGCGATGCTCGGGCGCGGTTTCCCGCGGACCCAGATACTGGATCGCGGCCCAAAGCGTCGGACTGACATAGGCCTTGCCACCGAAGCCGGGGTTGGCCAGACCGATGGCCCGCCGTTCGCCGCCGCGCCCCACCGGGACAAGCGCGCCGGCGGCCTCCGCCAGCGGCAGCAGATCCGCCCATTTCCAGACATGCGGCACCGCCTGCGGCTTGGGATGCATGGGCATCAGATCCCCGGTCTGGGTCCAGAGCGGGTTCAGATGGTTGTCGCGGAACCCCTGATACAGCGCCCGAAGCGCAGGACTGTCCTCCGGCACCATCGCATGCGCAACGCTCCCATGGTCCAATGGATCGGTCATGCTGTCCTCCTTCGGCCGCCAGGCCCCGGACCGGGGCTTTCTTCGGGCCACAAATATCCCGGGGAGTGCGAGGGGCTGGCCCCTCGCTCCCGCCACCTGCCAGCCGTCGAGCCACCGCCGCCGGTCCGGCAGGCACCCTCATGCCACATCCGACATGCCCGCAGCCAACCCGTTCGAACCGTAAAGCCAATCCAGTTGCCGATACCAGTCTTCCGGGCTCATGCCACGCATGATCTCGTTGCGCACCGCAGCCTTCGCGTTGTCCGGGTGATAGATATACTCCCCGATCAGCCGCGAATTCATCTGGACGCGCGCGGTGCGGACGCGGCGCATTTGCTGATAGCGTTGCAACGCGGGTTCCGGATCCGCCCCGTCGGGCGTCATGCAATCGGCCAGCGCCACCGCATCCTCCATCGCCATGCAGGCGCCTTGCGCGAAATACTGCAACATCGGATGCGCCGCATCTCCCAGCAAGGCCACGCGCCCGTCGACCCAATTGGATATCGGTTCCCGGTCGCAGAGCACCCAGAGCCGCCAGTTTTCGCCGTGTTCGATCACCTGCCGCGCTTTGGGGTGAATATGCTCGAACCCCTGCGCGACCTCCTCTTTCGGGACGGGACGGCCGGCGATCGCCTCCGTCACGTCGCGGTGATAGGTCACCACAAGATTGAAAACCGCCCCGCCCTTCAGCGGGTAATGAACGATATGGCACTTGGGTCCGGCCCAGAGCGTCGCGGCGTTCCAGCGCAGATCCTCCGGCATCCGGGCGACCGGGATCACCGAGCGATAGGTCGTGTGCCCCGAGACGCGCGGCGGCCCGTCGCCCACCATCTGCGCGCGGATCGGCGAGCGCAGGCCATCCGCCGCGATCAGCAGGCGCCCCCGGATCGCCGCGCCCCCATCGACCTGCAGCGATACCGACGTGCCGTCCTGCGCATAGCCCGTCACCCGTTGACCGGTGCGCAATTCGACCAGCGGACTGTCCTCGCAGGCGCGCAGCAGAATACCGTGAAGATCCGCCCGGTGCACGACGGCATAGGGATTGCCGTAAAATCTGCGGAAGGGATCGTCGAGGGGGATAGCGGTGATGTCTTCGGCCGTCTGCGCATCCATCAGCCGCAGGGCATCGATATAGACCGCCTCTGCGCGCATCGCGTCGCCGACGCCGAGGTAATCGAAGCAGTGAAAGGCATTCGGACCGATCTGGATGCCCGCCCCGATCTCGCCCAGCTTTGCCGATTGCTCGACGACCATGACCCTGTGTCCCTTGCGGGCCAGCCCGCACGCGGCGGCAAGACCCCCTATCCCGCCCCCGGCGATCAGAATTGGCAGGCTGGACATCACTGCTTCCTCTCGATGGCGCTCCCCTTTTCGGGGGCCGTTGTGCGCCCTGTGCCTCGGCCGCCGCCCCCATGTTTTGGCCGCCTCTGGCGGCCGGTCAAGCCTTGAATCCACTATCATGGCAAAGCCGCCCCCTGCCGTCGTGCCAGGCCGTCGTGCCGGACGCCGGATCCCAGCCACGGGCCGGATTGCCACTCCTCGGGTGGCGAGCACTCCGGTCATTGACCAATTTTGCGCCAATGTCCGGAGGATTTGCGGTAGACTTTTCACATTCGGCGGGCCGCCCCCGCTCTTGATCACAAAGAGTGCATGACCATGACAACCGATTTTGATCTGGGAACCTATTCGCGTCCTGTCACCCACAGCGCGCCGAAGGCGCAAACTGCCTTCGACCGCGGCCTGATCTGGCTTTACGGCTATAACCATGAGGCCGCAGCGCAGGCATTCGAACAGGCCATTGCCGCCGATCCGGGGTGTGGCGCGGCGCATTGGGCGCTCGCCCATGCGATCGGGCCGAACTACAACAAACCCTGGGAATTCTTCGATCCGGCCGAGCGTGTGAGCACGCTGGCCCGCGCCCATGACGCCCTCGAAGCGGCGCGCGCCCTGAGCGACCGCCTGACCCCGGTCGAGGCCGATCTGATCGCGGCCCTCGCCGACCGCTATCCCGACGACCCGGAAACCGAGGATTTCGCGCCCTGGAACGACGCCTTTTCCGACGCCATGCGCCGGGTTTACGCCGCGCATCCCGACGATCCGGACGTGATCGCCCTGTTTGCTGAGGCGCTGATGAACCGGACGCCCTGGCTTTTGTGGGATCTGGACACCGGCACCCCGCGCGAAGGCGCCTCCACGCTTGAGGCGCAGGCGGCGCTGGAACGCGCCTTTGACACGCTGCCAGGGGCCTGGGATCATCCCGGCCTTCTGCATATGTATATCCACCTGATGGAAATGTCGCCCACGCCGGAAAAGGCCCTGCGCCACGGCGACCGGCTGACCGGTCTTGTCCCCGACAGCGGCCACCTCGTGCACATGGCGACCCATATCGACGTGCTCTGCGGCGACTATCAGACCGTCGTGGCGCGCAACCATGTGGCGGCGGAGATCGACCGCAAATATGAGGCGGCCGCCGGTGCCCAGAACTTTTACACGCTCTACCGCATCCACAATGTCCATTTCGAGGCCTATGGCGCGATGTTCCTCGGTCAGCCGGAGGTGGCGCTTGCCGCGGCGGACCGCCTGATGGAGATGCTGCCAGACCCTGTCGTGCGCTTCATGCCCGAACTGCTCGAAAGCTTTTACGGCAAGAAGATCCACGTCATGGTGCGTTTCGGGATGTGGGAGGACATCCTTGCGGAGCCGTTTCCCGAGGACCGCACCCTGTATTGCTACACGACCGCCGCGATGCATCAAGCGCGCGCCATCGCGCTGGCCAATCTTGGCCGGCATGACGCGGCGCTTGCCGAGCGGGATCAGGCCAAGGCGGCCCAAGCCGCGGTGCCCGAGGAATGGTATGTCTTCAACAACCCCGCCGAAGATGTGCTGGCCGTGGGCGCGGCGATGATGAACGGGGAGATCGCGTTCAAGAACGGCGACACGGAAACGGGGCTGGATCATCTACGCCGCTGCGTCGGGCTGGACGACACGCTTCTTTACGATGAGCCATGGGGCTGGATGCAACCGACGCGCCACGCCCTTGGGGCGCTGCTGATGGACGCGCAACACTTCGACGAGGCAGAGGCGGTCTAT